>NZ_MJGM01000013.1:851-84514 GCF_001864905.1 Curtobacterium sp. MCBA15_007 | reverse complement strand
GGCGGCGCGGACGGGCGGTGGGATCGGCGAGCAGGATCGGCGAGCGGGCGAAATGCCCAGGTGTGCTCGACGACGCACCGGGACATCTCGCCCGCTCGCCGTGAGAGCGCTTCGGGCGATCCCTCGGGAGGCAGTTCCCGAGCGTCCAACGGCCCCGCCGACGAGCCCCGCGAACCCCGCGAGCCCCGCGAACCCCGCGAACGGGCGAAACACCGGCGTGCGACGGCGGGATGCGCCCGGTGTTTCGCCCGTTCGACGGTGTCGCCATCCCTCCACAACCGCACGAGCGCGGTCACGATCCACAATGGAGGCGCTACTCCCGTCCGCACCGTCAGCTCGCGGCCACGATGTGGAGATGACCGCCAGACGCCGGCTCCCGATGGCACTCCGTGACGCTTCCTTCCGGGTGCGGGACGCGCTGCACCGCGGGGTCTCGCGTGGTCGCCTCGACGCACGCGACCTCGTCCGACCGTTCCACGGCATCCGGTCCGCGTTCCCCCCGGAATCCGTGGACGAACGTGCTCGGGCACTCGCTCCTCGACTCCGCCCCGATCAGGTGTTCAGTCACGTCACCGCCGCAGCGGTCATCGGCGTCCCCCTCCCCCGTCGCCTCGAACGTGATCAGCGGTTGCACGTCACGACGATCGGCACCGACCAAGCGCTCCGGGTTCGTGGCACGGTCGGCCATCGAGCGCGGTACGGGTCGGTCCGGGCGACGATCGCCCGAGGTGTGCCGCTCACCACACCTGCCGACACCTTCGTCGCGCTCGGCTCGATGTTGACGCTCGACGAACTCATCGTCGCCGGGGACGCGCTCGTCGGGTGGCTCGGCTGGGCAACGCTCGACGAACTCGCTCTGGCTGTCCGTCGGCGACGTGGCATCCGCGGGATCGTGAAGCTCCGCCTCGCGCTCGAAGAGATCCGGCAGGGTTCTCGGTCGCCGGGAGAGACCAGGACACGACTGGCGCTGCTCCGCCGTGGACTCCCGGAACCCGCGCTCAACCACGATGTCGTCGTCGACGGGGAGTGGATCGCGTGCGTGGATCTCGCGTACCCCGAGGCCAGGGTGGCGATCGAGTACGAGAGCGATCTGCACCGCACCGATCCAGCCAGCTTCCGCAAGGACCTCACGCGCGGTGAGCACCTCAAGGACGTCGATTGGTGGCTCGTCAGGGTGACGGCGGACGACCTTGCGCACGGAGTCGAGCGCTTCGTCAACCGCATCCGTCGGCTGCTCGACGTCGGTGCCCGAGGAGCCCACGACACGCGGTTTGCGACACTTGGGTGAACAATGGTTGACGCTTCAACCAAAACGGTGCACACTGTCGTAGTATCAACTCGATGCAGGCGCATGGAACGCGTCGCACCGCAGACTCTCGTTCGGAAGAAGGACCACCATGACGCTCACCGCTGACACCGTTCCCGGCTACCAGATCGGCACCTGGAAGATCGACCCGACCCACTCGGAGGTCACCTTCTCGGTCCGCCACCTCGCCATCAGCAAGGTCAAGGGCAAGTTCGAGACGTTCGACGCCACCGTCGTCACCGCCGAGAACCCGCTCGAGTCGACCGTCGAGGCCAGCATCGACGTCGCGTCGATCAACACCGGTCAGGAGCAGCGCGACCAGCACCTCAAGACGAGCGACTTCTTCCTCACCGAGGAGCACCCGCAGCTCACCTTCCGTTCCACGAGCATCGAGGCGAAGGGCGACGACCTGCACATCTCGGGCGACCTGACCCTGCGCGGCGTCACCAAGCCCGTCGTCCTCAAGGCTGAGCTCGGCGGATTCACCACCGACGGTTACGGTCAGGTCAAGTTCGGCGCCGAGGCGACCACCAAGATCGACCGCACTGAGTTCGGTGTGAACTGGAACGCGGCGCTCGAGGCCGGTGGATTCACGCTCGGCAACGACGTCACGATCAACCTCGACGTCCAGTTCGTCCTCCAGGCGGCCTGAGCCTCCTCGTACTCGTCGCCCCACTGAGGGCACCGAACGGCACCACCCGAACCCGAGATGAACGCCCCGACTCCCGACGGAGTCGGGGCGTTCGTCGTTCCCGCGCTTCTTTGCCGACCACGAGCGGGCGAAATGCCCGGACCATCACCCTCATGAGCTTGGCATCTCGCCCGCTCGTCGGCCTGCGCACCCATGCCACGCCGCGCCACCAACGAGCGGGCGAAACACCCTGCCGATCCCCGTGGCGCTCCTGGTATTTCGCCCGCTCGCGGGACCGCGAGCGGGAGCGGGACGAGCGGGAGCGGGACCGGCGGGGGCACGCGCCGCGGCCGCGAGCCCGCGTACCGTGGGGCGCGCAGGGGCCGCCGGGGAATCCGCACGCCGAACCCCGAGTTGCACGAAAGGCACCACGAGCACCACGAGCACCACCACCACCCGCACCGCCCGCACGACGAACAGGAGCACCACCATGGCCACCGACTGGATCGCGATGCAGGCCCTCGCGGCAGCCGAGTTCGGCCGCCGCGTCGCCGCCGTCACCGACTGGGACGCCCCCACCCCCGACTCCGAGTGGTCCACCCGCGACCTCGTCGCCCACGTCGTCGACGAGCAACGGTGGATCCCGAAGCTCCTGACCGGGTGCGACTACGCCCAGGCGCAGGCCGACCTCGAACCCATCGGCGATGACCTGGTCGCCGAGTGGCACCGGTTCGCCACCGCAGCCACCGACGCCTGGCGGAACGCCCCGCAGGACACCCCCGTGCACCTCAGCACCGACGTCGTGCCCGCCGCGCAGTACCTGACCGAGCAGACGAGCGACATCACGATCCACACGTGGGACCTCGCCCGGGCGACCGGCACCGAGGAGTCCCTGCCCGACGAGCTCGTCCGTGCCGTGTGGGAGTACTTCGAGCCGCAGATCGAGGACCTGGCGGCGACTGGCCTCTACGCGCCTCCGGTCGACGTCACCGAGGACACCCCGCTGCAGGTGCGCCTGCTGGCGGTCACAGGCCGCGATGCCAGAGTGTCGGCATGACCACCGACACGAGCGGCACCACCACGGAGACGAGCAGCATGACCACCGACACGAAGCGCCTCGGCAACTCGGGGCTCGAGATCAGCAGCGTCGTCCTCGGCATGATGTCGTACGGCGACCCGGACCGGGGCTCGCACGCCTGGAGCGTCGGCATCGACGAGGCCCGCCCGTTCGTCCGTCGCGCGTTCGAGGCCGGCATCACGACCTTCGACACCGCGAACGTGTACTCCGACGGCAGCAGCGAGGAGATCACCGGCACGCTCCTGGCCGAGCTGGCTCCGCGCGAGGACGTCCAGGTCTTCACGAAGGTCTTCAACCGGATGCGCCCTGGTCGGAACGGCGCCGGACTGTCCCGCGCGGCGATCATGCACGAGATCGACGCGTCCCTGACCCGCCTGGGTACGGACTACGTCGACCTGTACCAGATCCACCGCTTCGACCCGGTGACGCCGGTCGAGGAGACGATGGAGGCCCTGCACGACGTCGTCAAGGCCGGCAAGGCGCGCTACATCGGCGCGAGCAGCATGTGGGCGTGGCAGTTCGCCGAGATGCAGCACACCGCCGAACGCCACGGATGGACGAAGTTCGTCAGCATGCAGGACCAGTACAACCTGCTCGAGCGCGAGGAGGAGCGCGAGATGCTCCCCTTCTGCGAGCACACCGGCGTCGGCGTGATCCCGTGGAGCCCCCTGGCCCGCGGCCGCGTCACGCGCCCATGGGACGCCTCCGGGTCGGGTTCGCGCGCGCAGACCGACGAGTTCGGCAAGACCCTCTACAAGCAGGACGAGGACGCCAACCGCGCGATCGTCGACACGGTCGAGGCCGTCGCCGCCGAGCGCGGCGTCCCGATGGCGCAGGTCGCCCTGGCCTGGGTCGCCGGCAAGCCCGCGGTCTCCGCGCCGATCGTCGGCGCGACGAAGGAGCACCACATCGACGACGCGGTGGCCGCAGCGTCGCTGACGCTCACCGACGACGAGGTCACGCGACTCGAGTCCGCGTACACGCCCCGGGTGCCGTCGGGTTTCTGACGCACCACCAGACGGACGGGAGGCGCGGATCGGCTTGGCCCCGTTCCTCCCGTCCGTCCGTCGTCACCCCCACGGCCCGCGACACGCCGTCGTGTCGGTACCACGCCTGCGTCCTCGCGCAACGCCGCCGGACAGGGCGGCGTCTCGACAAGACGACGGCGTCCTGCGCGGGCGATCCCTGGAAGCGGCTACGCGCCGCGCTCGAGTCGTGCGATGCGCACGAGCGCTGCGCGCTCCGTGCCGGTCTGGTTGCCGAGCACGCCCCCGATGCCGTCGAGCACCAGGCCGGCCGTGCGGCTGACGGGCAGCTCGACAGGACCGATCATCGGGGCCCGCAGGCCGAGCATCGAGCGGTGGCGGGGGTCCAGCGTCGACACGGCGCCCTGGAACAGGGCCTGGTAGCCGGGCCGAAGCATCAGCGCGAGCGGTGGGTTCCGGATGAACTTGACGACGTCACGGGTGCGGGCCGTCACCGCCAGTTCGCCACGGTCGAGGTACCCGTTCATCTGGGCGCGGAGCTCCGCCTCGGATTCCGGCGGGTCCTCGACGCGCATGAGCCGGCCGGCGGTCGCCCACTCGCGCACGTAGGCGTCGGCTCCTCCCGGGATCGGATCGCCCCACCGCTGCGCGGCGCGGAGGAACGCGTCCGTGAAGGCCAGGTGGACCCAGCGCGCCATGAGCGGGTCGTTGGCGGAGTAGTCCCGCGTGGTGCCGTGTCCGTCGACGTACTCGCCGCGGACCCGCTCGTGCAGGCGCAGCACCCACTCGCTGGCCCCGCGGGCGGTGGCGGTGTCACCGTGCGAGACGGTGAAGATCCAGCGGATGGTGCCGGCGAGGCGGCCGAACGGGTCCTCGCGGTAGCGGGAGTGGTCGGCCACGCCGGCGAGGACCCCGGGGTGGAGGGCCTGGACGAGCAGCGCCCGGACCCCGGCGACGATCGTCTGCTTGCCGCCGTGCACGGACCACGTCGCGGAGCCCGGGCCGAAGAACCCGGCGTCGGTGCCCTGCTCGAGCTCGTCGATCCACTCCGGCTTGCTCGTCGCGCCCCCGGTGAACGTGTCGTTGAGGCGGGACCGGAGGGCGTCGGAGACGGAGGGCATGGCGTCATCGTCCGTCCGCCCCCTGGGAACGCACTCGGCTTCGCGCGGGCCGACCGTTCCCAGGGTGCACGGGGGTCGCCCGCTACGTTGGTCGAGTGAGCATCGACACGCCTCGTCCCTGGCTTGCCTCGTACGCCCCGGGGGTCCCGCACGACATCGAGGAACAGAGCGGTTCCCTGTACGACCTGGTCGAGCAGTCGGCCCGGAAGTTCCCCAGGCAGGTCGCCCTCGAGTTCTTCAAGCGCACCACGAGCTACGCCGACCTCGAGGAGCAGATCCTCCGCGCGGCGAACGGCCTGCGGAAGCTCGGCGTGGGGGCGGGTGACCGCGTCGCCATCGTGCTGCCGAACTGCCCCCAGCACATCGTGGCGTTCTACGCGGTGCTGCGGCTCGGCGCGATCGTGGTCGAGCACAACCCGCTGTACACGCCGCGGGAGCTCCGCCACCAGTTCGAGGACCACGGCGCCAAGGTCGCCATCGCCTGGGACAAGTCCGTCGCGACGCTGCAGGACTTCCCGGCCGACGTGCACCTCGACGCGATCGTCTCGGTCGACATCACCCGTGCGATGCCCCGGAGCACCCGGCTCGCCCTGGCGCTGCCGGTCGCGAAGGCCCGCGAGTCCCGCGCGAAGCTGACGACGAAGGTCCGTGGCACGGTGAAGTGGGACGACGTCGCCGACACCCGCAAGCTGTCGAAGCGGCACCCGCGCCCGGCCACCGACGACGTCGCACTGATCCAGTACACCTCCGGCACCACCGGGACGCCGAAGGGTGCGGTCCTGAGTCACCGGAACCTGCTGGCGAACGCCGCCCAGGCCCGGGCGTGGGTGCCGCAGATCCGCCGCGGCGACAACGTCGTGTACGCGGTGCTGCCGATGTTCCACGCCTACGGTCTGACGCTCTGCCTGACCTTCGCGATGAGCATGGCCTCGCGGCTCGTGCTCTTCCCCGCGTTCGACCCCGCTCTGGTCCTGAGCGCCATCAAGCGTCACCCGCCGACGTTCCTGCCGGCCGTGCCGCCGATCTACGCCCGGCTGCAGCACGCCGCCGACTCGGCGAAGGTGTCGCTCAAGGGCATCGAGATCGGCATCTCCGGCGCCATGCCGCTCTCCCAGGACATCGTCGAACCGTGGGAGGCCCGGACCGACGGCTACCTGGTCGAGGGCTACGGCCTGTCCGAGTGCTCCCCCGTCCTGATGGCCAACCCGGTCTCCCCGGAGCGCCGCCTCGGGTCGATCGGCCTGCCGTTGTCCTCCACCGAGGCACGCGTGGTCGACCCGGACGACGACACCAAGGTGCTCGGTGTCGACGAGCCCGGCGAGCTGCAGGTCCGTGGCCCGCAGGTGTTCCGCGGCTACTGGGGCAAGGCGGAGGCCACCGATGAGGTCTTCACGCCCGACGGCTGGTTCCGCACCGGCGACATCGTGGCCATCGGTGCCGACGGGTACGTCCGGATCGTCGACCGCCTGAAGGAACTCATCATCACCGGCGGCTTCAACGTGTCGCCGTCCGAGGTCGAGGACACCCTGCTCAAGCACCCCAGCGTCAAGGAGGTCGCGGTCGTCGGCATCACGCAGGGTGGCAACGAGCAGGTCGTCGCCGCGGTCGTGCCGAAGGACCCGTCGACGTTCGACCCCGCGGCGCTGCGGGCCTGGTCACGCGAACACCTGGCGGCGTACAAGGTGCCGCGCCGGGTCGTCGTGGTCGAGGACCTGCCGCGCTCGATGATCGGCAAGGTGCTGCGGCGGAAGGTGCGCGACCAGATCCTGGACGGCTGACGCGCCGGCGCCCGGGCGGCGCGGCAGGGCGCAGACGCCGCTGCTCGTCAGCTGAGGCGTCGCGCGGGCAGCGCCAGCACGGACAGCCCGACCACCACGAGCACGATGCCGGTCCAGCCGCCGAGTCCCAGGTGTTCCCCCACCACGAGCACCGCCAGCACCGCGGCCACGACGGGCTCGAGCAGTGAAAGCAGCGTCGCGACCGATGCCGTCACCGACCGGAGTCCGACCGCGTACAGCGAGTGGCCGATGACCGTCGGCACCAGCGCCAGGTACAGGAACACCGGCCAGTCGTCGGCCTCGGCCAGGAACGGCCCGCCCGCCACCACGGCGAGCACGACGAGCGGCACCGCGGCCATGCCGAACACCGCACCGACGAGTCCGCGCTCGTTCGGCCCGCGGGCTGCCCGTGCCGCAGCGACCCCGACGTCGCCGCCGACCCGCATGGTGTCGGCCTCGGCGCGACCGACGGCGATCGGCATCCGGCTCGTCGCCGCGTGCATCCCCCGCGCCACCGCCCACGAGTACAGCGCGTACGTCAGACCGGCGACCAGGGCGCTGCCGACGCCGACCGCGAGCGATCGCCCGCCGTCGCCGTGCCCGGAGCGGGCGAGGGTGACGACGACCATGCCGACCACGCTCACCAGGGTGGCCACGAGCCAGCGGCGCGTGACGGGCCTGCGGTCGACGACCCACTCGACCAGGCCGGCGAAGACGGGCGACGAGCCGATGGCCAGGGTCGTGCCGAGCGCGACACCGGCGTCGGCGAGGGCCGCGTAGAACGCGATCGCGTAGACCACGAGCGACACGGCACCGAGCAGGGCCCAGCCCCGGGTCCGGCGCTGGCCCACGGCTCGCAGGGTGCCCCGGCCCGCGGTCGCCGCGAGCACGAGCCCGCCCAGGCCGAAGGTCACCGCGCCGAACACGAACGCCGGCACACCGGGCGCGAAGTGCGTCGCGGTCCCGGTGGTGCCCCACACCGCCGCGGCGACCACGATCGCCGCCAGGCCGCCGACGGGCCTGGAGGCACGTCCTGCGCCCGGTCCGCGGCTCACGCGACGTGGACGTTGGGCCGTCGGTTGACCTCGGGTTCCGCTTCGCGCAGGACCTCGCGCGTCACGGGGGCGACGTCGCCGGCACCGGTGAACACGAAGCGCAGGGCGTTGCGGATCGGGCTGCCCTCGTTCCACTCGAAGTAGATGCTCGGCACCACACCGGCGAGGTCGCGGATGGCGAGGAGGGTCGACGCGATGGTGTTCGGGACGTTGCCGGAGCGGACCTTGAGCACGCGGAACCCGTGGATGACTTGCCCTTCGACCACCAGGTCCTCTTCGAAGTCGGACGAGTCGGCGGGCAGGACCTCGAGGAACATCGTCGGCACGCGCGCCGGGATGCCGGAGTCGCGACGTTCCTCGCGCCCCTTCGCCCGGTACGCCTCGGCCGTGCCGGCACCGGGTTCGTTGGCGATGATGCAGATCGAGCTGAACTGGTCGGCGTCGGCCTCGACGAACTGGCGGGCCGTCGCGTCCAGCTCGATCGACGATGCCCGGAGTTCGAACGAGCGGCGCACACGCGAGATGAGCGAGACCACGACGATCGCGATGATGAAGATCGCCGCGATCCGCACGCCGTCGGGCCGCTCGATGACGTTGGCGACGGTGGTGTAGACGAACACGACCGAGATCACGCCGAACGCGATGGTGCGCTTGCGCTGCTGCTTGCGGCGCGCGGACAGCGTCACGGCGACCGCGGCACTCGTGATGAGCACGAGGACGCCGGTGGCGTAGGCGCCGCCCTGGGCGTCGACGTCGGCCTGGAAGATGATCGTGATCACGAACGCGATGAGCGTGAAGATGATCACGAGGGGACGCACGGCGCGAGCCCACTGGGGTGCCATGCCGTAGCGGGGCAGGAACCGCGGCACGAGGTTCAGGAGCCCGGCCATCGCGCTCGCGCCGGCGAACCACAGGATGGCGACGGTGGAGAAGTCGTAGATCGACCCGAACACGCCGCCCATGTACTCGTGCGCCAGGTACGCCAGCGCACGACCGTTCGCACCACCGCCCGGCTGGAACTCGCGCTGCGGGATGAGGAACGTCGTCACGATCGACGAGGTGATGAGGAACGAGCTCATGATCAGCGCCGCGACCGTCAGCAGGCGCTTCGTGCCACGGATCCGGCCTTCGGGTCGGTCGCTGGTGCCGTCGGTGGCGTCGCCGCGGACCTGCGGCATCACCGCGACGCCCGTCTCGAAGCCGGAGAGCCCGAGCGCGAGCTTCGGGAACACGATCAGGGCGATGCCGACCATGACGAGCGGGTTGCCGTGCTGCGCCGTCAGCCCGGACCACCAGTCGCTCGCGACCATCGGGTTCTCGAACACGTGCCAGAGCGCGACGATGATGACGACGGCGTTCAGGGCGAGGAACACGGCGACGAGCCCGACCGCGATGCCGATGGCTTCCTTGAAGCCGCGCAGGAACACGATGCCGAGCAGGAGCAGCAGCGCCAGGGTGAGCGGCACCGGGATCTCGGTGAACCAGTGCGGCGTGTACGGGTTCTCGGCGATGTGCGCCGTGGCGTCGGCCGCCGACAGGGTCATCGTGATCATGAAGTCCGTCACGGCGAACCCGAGCAGCACCAGCACGAGCAGCTTGCCGGCCCACCACGGCAGGAGCTTCTCGAGCATCATGATCGACCCGGCGCCCCGGAAGCTGTCGTGGGCGATCCGGCGGTACACCGGCAGCGCGCCGAACAGCGTGACGAGCACGAGGACGATCGTCGCGATCGGCGACAGCAGCCCCGCGGCGAGCGCGGCGATGGCGGGCTGGTACCCGAGGGTGGAGAAGTAGTCCACGCCGGTCAGGCACATGACCCGCCACCACGGGTGGGTCTTCTCGACCTCGACCTGGTGCGGGCCCTGGTGGGAGGCGCCCTGGTCGGCCCCGTGCAGCATCCACCGGCGCAGGCGGGTGCTGCGGTCGAGGGGCTGCTCGGTGGCGTCGCGCTGGGCGGCCCGCTCGGCGTCTGTCGCGGTCACGAGGATGATGCTAAGCCGTCCGGGTGGCCCCCGCGCACACCCGGACGACCCTGTGCACGGGGCGCTCCCACTACCGCCGTGTGCGGGACAGGGTCGCCACGATCCCGGCGACGACCAGCAGGACGCCGGCGGCGATGCAGGCGGCCAGCAGCAGGGTCGTGGTGTCCACTGAGAACATCGGCAGCGCACTCACGGCCATCGCCCCGGCGAACACCAGCATCAGCACGCCCCACAGGATCGTGCCGAACCGTGCACCGCGGCGTGCAGGCCGGTGGCCGCGCCCGTCGGGAACCTCCGGCGGAACCGTCGGCGCTGTCGTCTCGTCGTTCGTGGTGTCGTCGTTCGTCATGGTCCCGTTCCTCACTCGCCGACCGTGATCGCCCGCGGCACGTCGACGCCGCCGCCGAGGATCCACAGGTGCACGGTCGTGGTCTCGTCCGCATCGGCCGTGCGCGCCGCGCGGTTCTCCAGCGTCGTGGTCCGGAGCACCCCGCCGGTGTCCGCTCCGTCGTCGCCTCCGCCGGTGTCCACGCCGTACCCGACGCCGCTGACCTCGACCCGGACCGGCAGGTCGGTCGGCAGCAGCACGTCGGCTCCGCCGGCGCCCAGCCAGAGGGTCACGTCGCCCCCGCTGGCCGACGGTTCGAGGCCGCGGAGGTCCAGGGTGGGCCCACCGGCCAGCATCGCGAAGTTCCGGTCGGTCCCCGACGCGGCCCGTTCCACCTGCCACGTGGTGCCGCCGATCAGCGAGACCTGTGTGCCGGCGGGCAGGACCCCGGTGACCACGAGGGCCACCGCGGCGACCGTCGAGAACAGTCCGAGCACGTCGTCGTCGCGGCCGCGGACCCCGGCGACGATCGTGGCGATCGCCAGCACCGCGAGCGCGGCGGCGATCCCGAGGACCGGGACGGACCACCCGGCCTGCTGCGCCCAGAACGCGACCCCGGCTCCGGCGACGAGTGCGAGTCCGAGGGACACGGCGACGTACGCCGCTCCGGGGCGCCGCTGCTCCCGCTCGGCCCGCCGTTCGCCGGCCCGCTCGCGTTCCGCGCGCAACCGCTCCTCGTGCTGCAGTCGCCGGTCCTCGGGGCTCACCGGCACGTCCCACTGCCAGGAGGCCCGACCCGGCTCCGGCGCGCCGGTCGCCTCGGTGGTCCACGCGGTCCGGGCCGGGCGCGGCTCCTCGGGGCTGGTCCAGAAGTCGCCCCGCGGCGCGGCCGACGGGTCGGCTTCGGTGTGCGCGGTCCGGTCGCCGTCCACTCCGCGTCGGGCCAGGACCACGATGAGCCAGACGATCCCGCCGACCAGCACGATGCTCCACGCGGTGGCCAGGGTCGCCTCGAGCCAGCTGGGCATCCCCCAGGCATCGGGCACACCCTGCCACCACAGCCCCCGGGCGGCGGGCACGAAGGTCAGTGCCACGAAGGCGCCGATCGCGATGAGTGCGGGGTCGAGCACCCCGCGGATCATCCGGTCGACGTGGATGCGTCCGGCGGAGTCGGGCAGCAGCGCCCAGCCGACGGCGTACGCCAGGAAGACCGGCCCGCCCAGCAGTGCGACGACGATCGCCACGCCGCGGACCACGAGCGGGTCGAGCCCGGTGCGGCGGGCGACGGCGCCGCACACGCCGGCGAGCCAGCGGTCGTCGGTGCGCGTGATGCCGAGGCCGCGGACCCAGTCGAAGAACCGGGTCGTCGAGTCGGCGCTGCCGGCAGCGGTGCCGGGAGCGGAGTCGTGCTGGTGATCGGTCATGACCACCAGCATCCCGGCAGGCGTGCGTCGGCACCATCGGGGTTCCCCCTGACCGGTCCCTGATCCCGGCCCCGGACCCTGCTGCGGGCGCCGTCCGGGTGCCAGGATTGGTCCATGGCCACCGCGACGATGACGCGCCCGACCCCGAGGGTCGTCGGCGGCGTCTGCAGCGGGTTCGCGGCGCACACCGGGCTGCCGGTCGGGGCCGTCCGGCTCGTCACCGCGGTCCTGGTGGTCTGCGGTGGCGCCGGCCTGCTGCTCTACGCCTGGCTCTGGGCGACCGTCCCGAGTGCGCCAGCCGGTTCCGCCTCGGGCCGCGCACCACTCGAGTCCTTCCTGACGCCTGCCGTCGGCGTGGACGGAGACGACGACCCCGTGTCCGCCCTCCGCGCCCCGGTCGTCGAGATCCTGCTCGGCGTGGCCCTGCTCGCCGCCGCCGGCGCGGTGGTGGCAGCGCGGATGGGCATGGCGGTCCCCCTCGAGTTCGTCGTGCCCGGCGTCGTCGTCGTCACCGGCGCCGCACTCGCCTGGCGACAGTTCGACGCGCTCCGCAACGTCCGCACGGCCCGGTCCTCCGCCCTGGTCGTGCGGGCGCTCGGGGCCCTGGTGCTCGTCGTGCTCGGCATCCTGCTGTTCTTCACGACGAGCAGCCGCCCGAACGTCTGGACGGTCCTCACCGCCGCGGTCGCCGTCCTGGTCGGGGTCGCCGTCGTGGTCGCCCCGTGGGTGGTCCGGCTCGTCCGCGACCTCGCCGAGGAACGCGCCGCCCGCGTCCGTGACCTCGAGCGGGCCGAGTTCGCCGCGCACCTGCACGACTCGGTGTTGCAGACGCTCGCCCTCATCCAGCAGAAGGCCGAGCCCGGCTCCGACGCGGCCCGGCTGGCGCGGGCGCAGGAACGCGAGCTGCGGTCCTGGCTCTTCGCGGAGCAGGCGGAACCGGCGCGCGACCTCGGCACGCAGCTGCGCGACGCCGCCGTCGAGATCGAGTCCGAGTACCCCGCCCGCATCGACGTCATCGCGGTGGGCCCCGCCCGCACCGACCTGCCCGACGGGCTCGTCGCCGCCGCTCGCGAAGCGGTGCTCAACGCTGCCCGGCACGCCGGCGGGACCGTCAGCGTGTACGCCGAGACCGCCCGCGACCGGGTCGAGATCAGCATCCGCGACCGCGGACCGGGCTTCGACGTCGAGCAGGTGCCGGCGGGCCGGTACGGCGTCCGCGAGTCGATCATCGGCCGCATGCAGCGCCTCGGCGGCCTCGCGACGATCGCGCCCGGGCCGGGGCACACGGGCACCGAGGTCCGACTGACCCTGCCGCTCGCACCCGCGACTCACGACGAGGAGCACGCATGACCGAACCCGCCCCGTTGACGGTCGCGATCGTCGACGACCACTCCATCTTTCGAGCCGGCGTGCGCGCCGGGCTGCCACCGGGCCTCCAGGTCGTTGGTGAGGCGGCGACCGTCGACGAGGCCGTGACGCTCGTCGCGACCACGCGCCCGCGCGTCGTCCTGCTCGACGTGCACCTGCCGGGTGGCGGCGGGGGTGGTGGTGGTGCCGAGGTGATCACGCGGTCCGCACCGGGGAACCCGGACACCCGGTTCCTCGCGCTGAGCGTGTCGGACGCCGCCGACGACGTCGTCCGGGTCATCCGGGCCGGCGCCCGCGGGTACATCACGAAGAGCTCGTCGAGTGCTGAGGTCGCCGAGGCCGTGACCCGTGTGGCGGACGGCGACGCGGTGTTCTCGCCGCGCCTGGCCGGCTTCGTGCTCGATGCGTTCGGGGCGGTCAGCGGCGAGACGGCGCAGCACGACACCGAGCTGGACCGCCTGTCCGCCCGCGAGCAGGAGGTCATGCGGCTCATCGCCCGCGGGTACGCCTACAAGGAGGTCGCGACGGAGCTGTTCATCTCTGTGAAGACCGTCGAGACCCACGTGTCGAAGGTCCTGCGGAAGCTGCAGCTGTCGAACCGGCACGAACTGACCGCGTGGGCGCTGCAGCGCAAGCTGCTCTGAGCGCCCACACCGGCGTCACTTCGCGCTGATCCTGGGGGTGAATGGCACAGCCTTGTTGACCGCCCATGGCGTCACTTCGCGCTGATCCTGGTGTACTTGTTCACCGACCACGGCACGAACACCACGAGCATCACCGCGATGCCGATCAGGACGGTCAGCACGGGGTGCTGCATCGTCCAGATGTCCGGCACCGGCGCGGAGCCGACGTTGCCGAACAGTTCGCGCGCGGCCTGCACGAGCGACGACACCGGGTTCCACTCCGCGAACACGCGCAGCACCAGCGGCAGGGTGTCGCTCGGCACGAACGCGTTCGAGATGAACGTCAGCGGGAACAGGATCATGAACGAGGCGTTGTTGATGACCTCGGGTGTCTTGACGCTCATGCCGAGCAACGCCATCACCCAGCTGAACGCGTAGCTGAAGAGCAGCAGCAGGGCGATGCCGGCCAGGAACTCGAGCGGGGACGAGTTGACGCGCCACCCGACCGCCAGACCGGTGAGCATCATGATCGCCATCGAGATCGAGTTGAGCACGAGGTCGGAGTTGGTGCGCCCGACCAGCACGGCGGACGCCGACATCGGCAGCGTGCGGAACCGGTCGATCAGTCCTTCCTTCAGGTCCTGCGCCATCGCGGACCCGGAGAACGTCGCGCCGAACACCACGGTCTGCGCGAAGATCCCCGCCATCAGGAACTGCGTGTAGTCGGTCCCCTGCACCTGGATGGCGCCGCCGTAGACCTGGCTGAACAGCAGGACGAACATGATCGGCTGCAGCACGGCGAAGACGAGCATGTCCGGCGACCGCTTGAGCTTGATGAGGTTGCGCTTGGTGACGGTCCAGCCGTCCTCGACCCAGACGGCGAGCGGCGAGGTGACGACGACGGGCAGCTGACGGCCCGGAGCCAGGGAGGTGGCGGTCATCCTGCCGTCTCCTTCTGCTTGGTCTTCTGCTTGGTCTTCTGCGTGGTCGCCGCGGGGTCATCGGCGTCGTCGTCCGTCGCGGCGTGGCCGGTCAGGCGGAGGAAGACGTCGTCGAGGGTCGGGCGCCGCATGCCGGCGTCGTGCAGGTCGATGCCGGCCGCACCGAGGTCGGCGAGCACGCGCTGCAGGGCGGCCGGTCCGGCCTCGACCGCGATGGCACGGGTGCGGCCGTCGCCCGAGGTCTCGACCTCGCCGACCCCGTAGCGGCGGAGGACGGTGGTCGCCGCGTCGCCGTCGGCCTCGTCCACCAGGGTCACGACGACCCGGTGCCCACCGACCTGCGCCTTCAGGTGGTCGGAGGTCCCCTCGGCGATGACCGTGCCGTCGTCGATGACCGCGATGTCGTCGGCGAGCCGGTCGGCCTCTTCCAGGTACTGGGTGGTGAGGAGCACCGTCGCGCCCTCGGCCACGAGGTCCTCGATGATGCCCCAGAGCGCCAGCCGGCTGCGGGGGTCGAGGCCCGTCGTCGGCTCGTCGAGGAACAGCACCCGCGGGTTCATCACGAGGGCCCCGGCCAGGTCGATCCGTCGTCGCATGCCGCCCGAGAAGCCCTTGACCGGGCGGTCCCCCGCCTCGGACAGGTCGAAGACGTCGATGAGCTCACGAGCACGGTCACGCGAGGTCCGACGACCCAGGTGGTACAGCCGCCCGATCATCTCGAGGTTCTCGAACCCGGTCAGGTTCTCGTCGACCGCCGCGTACTGTCCGGACACCCCGATCGAGCGCCGGGTGGCCTGCGGATCGGCGATCACGTCGATGCCGTCGATCGTCGCGGTGCCGGAGTCGGGCGTGATGAGGGTGGTCAGCACCTTCACGGTGGTCGTCTTGCCCGCACCGTTCGGCCCGAGCAGTGCCTTCACGGTGCCCTGCGGCACCGACAGGTCGAGTCCGGCCAGTGCGTGCACCGGCCCGGACTTCGACTCGTACGTCTTGGTCAGCCCGGAGGCTTCGATGATGGCCATGTCGCTCCTTCGTCGGACACGGTGGGTACCCGGGGTCCGGTGGAGCGACGGACGTCACTCAGACGTCGAAGTCGCCACCACCGAAGTCGCTGAAGCCACCGCCGAAGTCGGATCCGCTGTCGCCCCAGCCCGCATTGTCGAAGCCGCCGCCGTCGGATGCGCCACCGTCGGACGCCCCGGCATCACCGGATTCAGCACCAGTGTCCCCCGAACCGCCGTCACCCGCAGCGTCGGTACCGCCATCGAACGAACCGGGGTCGGGCAGGAAGGCGCTCATGATCGCGGATCCGATGACGTAGCCGGCCACCGTCCCGAGGATCGAGGCACCGATCATGCTGCCGAACGAGGGTCCACCGCGCTGCCCGCCGAAGCGGCCGCCGCCCCCACCGACACCGCCGAGCGAGCGCTCCATGAAGCCCGGCTGGCGGATCTCGGACCGGGTCGCCGACTGGGCCAGCGAGCGTGGGTCGTCCCCACGGGGCGCCTCACCAGGAGGGGCCGTGCGGGTGAACTCGTCGTAGACCATCCGGCGCTGCTCGTCGGTCAGCTTGGCGAAGGCCTCGGCGTGGACCTCTTCGATGCGCTCCGGCGGCGCGGTGCGGAGCAGGTAGCGGTAGCGCTCGACCGCACGCTCGTCGTCGGTGGTCGCACCCTGCTGCTGCGTCGGTGCACCGCCCCACTGCGGGACGCCGTACTGGCTGCCCTGCGGTGCGGACGGTGCCGGCTGCTGGTAGGACTGCTGGCCGTACCGGTAGCCCTGCTGCTGCGGCTGCCCCCACTGGTTCTGCTGTGCGTCAGCGGATCGGTCTCGCTCCGGACGTCCGAGCAGGCGGTCGAGGAATCCCATGGTCGATGCTCCTTCGGGTGCACGGTCGGTCCGGACGGACCGGTCGTGGACTGCAACCCTACGAACCCGCGGCGTCCGATGACTGAGCGCCCGCTCAGAGTCGGCCGGGAGGCGCGTACCGGGCCGGCACCGCGCCTCCAGCCCGCACCGTGCGAACCTGCGCACCCCGTGCACGGTTCCCAGCCCCGTGCGCGCTTGCAACACCGCACCCGGCAGCCAACCCCGCACCAGATCGCAGACCCCGCACCGTGCGCACCACCCACCGGCCGGGAGGCGCGTACCGGACCGGCACCGCGCCTCCAGTCCGCACCGTGCGCACCAGCGCACCCCTTGCGCGGTTCCCAGCCCCGTGCGCGGATGCAGCACCGCACCCGGCAGCCAACCCCGCACCAGATCGCAGACCCCGCACCGTGCGCACCACCCACCGGCCGGGAGGCGCGTGCCAGGCTGGCACCGCGCCTCCAGCCCGCACCGTGCGCACCTGCGCACCCCGTGCGCGCTTCCCAGCCCCGTGCGCGCTTGAAACACCGCACCCGGCAGCCAACCCCGCACCGCATCGCAGACCCCGCACCGTGCGCACCACCCACCGGCCGGGAGGCGCGTGCCAGGCTGGCACCGCGCCTCCAGTCCGCACCGTGCGCACCTGCGCACGCCGTGCTCGGTTAGCCGCCCGGTGCGCGCTTGCAGCACGGCACCCGGCAGCCAACCCCGCACCGGATCGCAGACCCAGCACCGTGCGCCGCGCGGCTCACCCCGCGGCGAGCGCCGCCGTCCACACCGCGTGCAGTTCGTCCGCGGCCCCCGGGTGCGCCACCAGGAAGGGCTCCCCCACGGGCGGGAAGCCCTCGACGGGACCGGATCGCGTCAGCACGACGCCCCCGGCCTCGTGCACGAGCAGTACCGCGGCGCCGTGGTCGATGGGGTTGAACGCCGACACGCAGCCGCCGATCCCCCGCCCGGCCGCGACCTGCGCGATGGTCAGCGTCCCCGATCCCTGCACCCGTAGCGTGCACGACCGGTCGGCCAGCGCGTCGAGGAACGCCCCGAAACCCGCCCACGGTCGGTGCCCGTCGAGCTCGGTGCCGACGACGGCGCCGGCGAGCGGCCGGGGTGCGTCGTCGAGTCGGAGCTGCCGGTCGCGCAGGGTGGCACCGCGCCCGCGTCGCGCCTCGAGCACCTCACCGCGCCAGGGGTCCGCGACGACGCCGACGAGTGGGCGTCCGCCACGGGTCAGGCAGAGTGACATCGAGGTCCAGGGGACTCCGTTCGCCAGGTTCGTGGTGCCGTCGACGGGGTCGAGGAACCAGCGGTGCCGGTCGCCGGGGGCCTCGCCGTACTCCTCGCCGGTGAACCCGTGCGTCGGGAACACCATCCGCACGCGGGAGCGGACGTGCTGCTCCACCAGGCGGTCGACGTCGGTGACCAGGTCGGCGGGGTTGGCCTTCGTGTGGACCTCGCTGACGGGGTGTTCCCGCGTGTAGGCGATGACCTCGTGGGCGATGCGGTGGGCCAAGGCCTGGGCGCGCGAGGCGACCTCGGTCTCGGTGGCCTCGCGGTCACGCTCGGGCCAGCCGTCGCGTTCCGCCGCCGACAACGCGGCGCCGATGGCCCCGACGTCGTTCGTGGTGATCGAGTCGACGCCGAGCCGGGCGGCCCAGATCGCGGGTTCGACGTCGTCGATGGTCCAGACGGCGACGCGCAGGCCCAGGGCGTGCGCGACCTCGACGGTGTGCGGGGTGAGGAAGGCGACGTCGAGGTTGAGCGTCGACGGGTGGAGCGCGTCGAGGTCCGCGGGGACGGGCGGGTCGAGCGACTCCCACGCCAGCCAGACGTCGGCGTCGGGCAGCACGGAGCGGACGGCTGCCATCGCCGCGGGCGCCCCGCACCAGGCCACCGCGGTGGAACCGGTGAAGCCCGCGACGGTGCGGGCGGCGACCAGGGCGTCCTCGGCGTCGGTCAGGTCGACGAGCAGGGTCGACCGGCAGCCGTCGAGGCGTTCGAGCGCACCGTCGAGCCGCGGGATCCGGTCGAGGCCGTTGCCGAGCCGCGCGACGTCGCACCAGTCGACGTCGGCCACGCGGCGGGCGTCGCCCCACATCCGGCCGAGGGTCTCGTCGTGCAGCAGGACGGCGACGCCGTCGGCGGTGCGACGGACGTCGACCTCGATCACCTCGGCGCCGAGCGCCTCGGCGACCGCGAGGGCGGGCAGCGTGTTCTCGCGCCGGACGCGCGGCGCACCACGGTGAGCGACGAGGCGTGGCGGACGCACGCCGGGCCTGGCGTCCAGGCTGGTCGAGACCACACGGTCGACCGCAGCGACAGACGCAGACGCAGACGCAACCGAGGCTGACGCAGCCGACGCAGACGACACGGCCGCAACCGGCGTCGGGACCCCCGCGCTCATCGTGCGACCTCGAGCAGCACGCCGTCGCGGTGCACGAGCACTTCGCCCAGGCGCACCCCGGTCTCGGTGCCGACCGCCGGCGGTGGCCCGGTGACGTAGGCGCGGAGCTCCGCGCCGTCGGTGCTGAGCACGACCTCGGCGAAGTGGCCGCGCATGAGCACCCGTGCGACGGTCGCACGGATCGGCGAGTCATCGGTGAGCACGACCTGCTCCGGGCGGACCAGCACCGTGTCGGCCGCGGTCGGGCTGACGGACGTGCCGGCGAGGAACCGGCCGGTGACGACGCTCGTCGAACCGATGAACGACGCGACGAACCCGGTGGCGGGGCGGGCGTAGAGCTCGGTCGGTGTGGCGATCTGCTCGATCCGGCCGTCGTGCATGACGGCGATCCGGTCGGAGATGCTGAGCGCTTCGTCCTGGTCGTGCGTCACGATCACGGTCGTGATGCCGAGGCGCTGCTGGATGCGCCGGATCTCGTCGCGGACACTGACGCGGAGCTTCGCGTCGAGGTTCGACAGCGGCTCGTCGAGGAGCAGCACGTCCGGCTCCTGCACGATCGCGCGGGCCAGGGCCACGCGCTGCTGCTCACCGCCCGAGATCGCGGTCGGCTTCGAGCCGGCGTGGTGGCTCAGCCCGACGAGCTCGAGCGCGTCGCGCACCCGCTCGGCGACCCGCTGCTTCGGCACCCGTCGGGTCCGCAGCGGGAACGCGACGTTCTGCGTCACCGTCATGTGCGGCCACAGCGCGTAGTTCTGGAACACCATCGCGCTCGGTCGGCGCTCCGGACCGAGCGACGTGACGTCGCGGTCCCCCATCGTCACGACGCCGCCGTCGGCGGGCAGGAACCCCGCCACCATGCGGAGCGTCGTGGTCTTGCCGCAGCCCGACGGCCCGAGGAGCGAGACGAGCTCGCCCTTCGCGACGTCGAGGTCGATGCCCGCGACGACGTCGCGTCCGCCGAGCGTCTTGCGCAGTCCCCGGATGGTGAGTCCGCCGGTCCGGTCCGTCGTGCTGCCGTCGGCCTGGAGGCCCGGTGTGCGTTCCGCGACGAGCGCCTTGTCCGTCATCTGGTCGCCTTTCGTGCTGGTGGTGGTCATCGGATCTGGAAGCCGTCCGCCAGACGGCCGCCCATGATGTGCTTCCGGGCGAGCAGCAGCAGGACCACGGACGGGATGCTCAGCGCGATCGCGAACACCGCCGAGACCTGACGCGGGGAGTTGAGGACGAGCGAGTACATCGCCGTCGGCATCGTCATGTACGTCGGGGCGCCGACCAGGTACGTGCCCTGTGCCTCGTCGAAGGACGCCAGGAACGACATCACCATCGCGACGAGGATCCCCGGCCAGGCGATCGGGAACGTCACCTTCCAGAAGGTGCGCCAGCGGCTGGCCCCGGCGTCGCGGGCGGCTTCCTCGAGGGACCGTGGCACGGCCGAGAACGCCGCGGCGGGCAGCCACGTCATGAAGACGACGCAGCCCAGGACGTGCACGATCAGGATCCCGGTCACCGTGTTCATGAGGTTCAGCGCGGTGAACATCGCCGACATCGTGACGAAGAGGCCCATCTTCGGGAACGCGTTCGTGGCGAACAGTCCGACGAGCACGAGCCGCCGCCCGGGGAACTCGATGCGGCTGATCGCCCAGGCAGCGGGCAGACACACGACCGCGGCGATGAGGACCGTGAGCGGCGCGAGGACGAGCGAGTTCTGCACCGCGACGGCCAGGCTGCGGTCCTCGAACACGGTGCCCCACCACTGCAGGGTCCAGCCGTCGGGCAGCAGGTTCGGGTAGGTCCACGTCGTGGCGAAGGCACGGGCGGCCAGCCAGACGAGCGGACCGAGGATGAACACCGCCAGCACGATCGCGGTCGCCCAGACGAGGGCGTTGCCGGTCAGACGCTTGATCACTGCTGCTCCTGACGCTTCTTGTCGAGCTCGCCCGCGTTCGAGCGGACCGTCGAGCGGAGGTAGAAGACGCTCGCAGCCGCGGCGAACGCGAACACGATGAACGCCATCGCCGTCGACTGCTGCGGACGGTTGTAGGCCTGGAAGTACTTCGAGATGTCGACGCCGAGCATCGTCGGGGCGTTCGGGCCGGTGAAGTACGGCACGGTGAACGACCCGAGGACGCCGATGACGGTGAACGTCGTCGCGATGACGAGCGGGGTCGCGGCCATCGGCAGGAGCACCTGCCAGACGACGCGCCAGGTGCTCGCCCCGGCGTCCTTCGCGGCCTCGACCAGGGCATCCGGGGTGCCCTGGAGCGCCCCGGCGATCATCAGCACCGCGAACGGCAGGCTGGTCCAGACGCTGCCGAACACCACGGCGACGAGGGTGTAGCCCCACACCGGGACGTCGAGGCCGAACTGCGCCCCGAGGCTGCGGAGGAAGCCCTGCGCGTCGGTGAAGGTCAGGATCGACCAGCTCGCGATGACCACCGGCACGAAGATCGGCACCACGGCCAGGACGCTGAGGGTCTTGCCGAGGAAGCCTCCGCGGAGCCGCAGGATCACCGCGACGACGACCGCCAGCCCCACGGTCAGGCCGGTCGACAGCGCCGTGACCCCGAGCGTCGCGACCAGGTCACGCAGGAACGTGGGGTTGCCGAGCAGGGTGGTGTAGACCGCGAACGAGAAGCCGCGCACGGTGTCGCCGCCGATGTCGGCGAGCGCCTGGTTCAGGCCGCCGGTGAACCCGAGGCTGAACAGGGCGGCGTTCACCACCGGGACGCCGACGAACAGGATGACGACGAGCACCGGGGCGGCGACGAGGGCGAGGCCCTGCCACCGCCGGCGGCGGGCCAGCCGTTCCTGCGTCGTGCGCCCGCCAGCGGGGTGCGCCGGGCCCTGGGCGTGGGGCGGGACGGGCGGGAGGCCAGTGGCGGAGTCGCCACGGGCCTCCCGGCCGGTTGCTGGGCCGTCCTGGACGGTCTGGGTCACTGCGGGACCTTCGCGTCCCACGCCGCGTTCATGTCGGCGGCGAAGTCGCTCTGGAACCCGAGGCGGAGCTGCGAGGGGTTCGCGTCGGTGAACTGCTCGGCGACCGACTTCGGCAGGCTGTCGAGCGGGATCACCGGGTAGCCGGAGACGGCGCTCGCGACGAGCTGCTGCCCCTTCGCGCTGAGCACGAAGTCGGCGAGCTTCTCGGCTGCCGCCTTCTTCGCCTTGGGCTCGGTCTTCGGGATGCCGAGGAAGCTCGCGCTGCCGGTGAACGACGGGTCGTCGATCTGCACGGCCTTGGTGGTCTTCGGGATGATGCCGGTCTTCTGCGAGGTGATGAACTGGTCGCTCCAGACCGGGGCCATCGCGATCTGACCGCTGCCGAGCAGCTGCACGACCTGGTCGTTGCCGTTCGGGTAGACGCCCTTCTGGTACGTCGACGGGCCGAGGTCCTTCAGGGCCGCGAAGCCCTTGTCCCACTTCGACTCGAGCGACTTGTCGTACTTCGTCTGCATCGTCTCCTGCTCGGCGGGCGTCAGGTACTTCGCGAGCACCGTGGCCACGAACGAGCCACCCGAACCGCCGGACGACGGGGAGTTGTAGGCGAACTCGCCCGGGTTGGCCTTGATCCAGGCGAGCAGGTCGTCGAGGGTCTTCGGCGGGTCCGTGACCTTCTTCGCGTCGTACGCCAGCAGCACGCTCGAGGCGCGGTACGGGATGGCGCTGTCGCCGCCCTGCTGCTTCGTGGCGTCGGGGACGTCCTTGAGGTTCGGGATGGTGCTGTCGCTGACCGTGCTGAGCAGCCCGGCCTTGCCGGCGGTGGTGACGAAGCCGGCGTCGACGAGGTCGTACGCGACGGACTTGCCGGCCTTGACCGCGGTGGCGAGGTTCGCCTGCGTCTGGGCGTCGTGCTCGCCGTGCAGGTCGATGCTCGTGCTGACCTTGATCTTCGGGTTCGCCTTCTCGAAGGCGGGGATGAGCGACTTGTCCCAGAGGTCCTGGACGTTGGTGTCGCCGCTGATGAACACGGTGAGGCTGGTGGTGCCGTTGCCGTCGGCAGCGTTCGAGGCGTTGGCGCTCTGGACGCAGCCGGAGAGTGCGACGGTCGCGGCTGCCGCGATGGCGAGGCCGGCGAGGGCTCGGGTCTTCACGTGGGTACTCCCTGTTCCGTGGGTGATGCGGTGGGGGTCGTGCGGGGTGGGGGTGGTGCGGGGTGCGTGCGGTGGTGCGGGGTGCTGGTCGGGCGGGCCGTGTGGGAACGTTCCCGCGCCGGGGTCGAGTGTGGCGCTGCCGGGTGAACTCCGGGTGCCTCCGGCGTCGCCGCCGGGTGAACTCCGGGTGCGGGGCGCGGGCGGCGGGCGCGGGCGGCGGGCGTGGGCGCGGTGACGGCGCACGGTGCGAGTTCCGACGCCCCGTGCGGGGTTGACGGCTTCGTGCCCGGCTACAACCCGGCACGGAGCGGGCTGCTCGCCCCCGACCGGCGAACGATGCACGGTGCGCGGCCCCGTTCGCTGCCGACGACCCCGCACCGAGCGGCCAGGTCCGCGGTGGGCGACGAACCGCGCACCGTGCGCACCGGCAAGATGCCGAACAATCTCGCACGGTGCGTGACTGATAGCCCTCAGCGCGACATGCGGACTCCGGCCTTGCGGAGCTTCGCGCGGAGGACCCACTCGTTGCGCAGGTCCGACCAGGTGAGCCGCACCACGGTTCGCACCTCGGGGAACGCGCGGAGCCGGTCTTCCCGGATCTTCTCGTCGAACAGCGCTTCCTCCGGTGTCCGTCCCCGCAGGTACGCACTGCTCCGGTACTTCACGGCTCCGTCGAACTCGACCACGACCCCGGCATCCGGGAACCAGAAGTCCACCACGATGTCCGACTCGCCGAGTGCCCGGAAGCGGTGCTGGAGGACCGGCGGTGGTGTCCCGAACTGGTCGAACCGCGCTCGTGCGTACGACTCCCCCGGTGAGTCCGATGCGGCATCGGCGAACCCGATCGCCCGGAGTGCCCGACGTCGTCCCTTCTGCCCGCGCCGCTCGATCGCCGATAGGACGTCCTCGCGTTCGACCTCGCGACGCAGGAGCGCATCGAGGGACACGACTGCGTCGGTGAACGGCAGTGTGAGTGCGAGGTCGGTCGCCAGCCGATCGAGTCCGCACAACAGCAGCCCGTCGAGCGTGGCGACCGGACGCTCGTTCCGTTCGGGGTCGAGGTCGGCGTGCACCACGAAGGTCGCGTTCGTGGTGCGCCGGTCGGCACCGCGTGAGGTCACGTGGATCCGGGTCGGTGGCGGGGTGAGCAGGGGCACACCGAACACGACGGCGGCGGAGACGTGTGAGATCAGGTCTCCTGGCCGGATCCGGTCGGCGAACGAGCGCAGCCGGAGGTGGTGCTGTTCAGTGGGGTGGAGTGCGGCCCATCCCGAAGACTCCGCGTAGAGTCCGCGTGCTACCCGTGTGAGCTCCCCCGCAGCGGCCCGACGTCTGATGACATCGGACTCGTCGGGGCGCTGGGCGGAGGTTCGGTACGTGAGGACTTCGGGGACCGGTGCGAGCTTGAGGTTCATCGACATACTCGTGATGCTCCGGATCCTCCGCCTTCGGAGCAGCACCGCGTGGGCGTGCTGTGGAGGAGCAGCCGCGCCGAGCACCTTGTGGAGGAATGAGCGAGCAGCCCGAGGCCTGCGAGAATGAGCGGGTGAACGCACGCACCTGGGGTTGGCTCGCAGCCGTCATCGACGTCGTCCTCATCGTCGTCTTCGCGCTCATCGGGCGCTCGTCCCACGGTGAGGCGAACACGGCGCTGGCGCTGTGGACGACCGCCTACCCGTTCCTGGCCGGTTGGGCGATCGGGTACGTGGCGAGCGGAGCCTGGGCACGACCACTGCGTTTGTGGCCGACCGGCGTCCTGGCCTGGGTGCTAACGGTCTTCGTCGGTCTGGCGATCCGTGTCGTCACCGGCCAGGGCGACGTCGACGGCAACCCGCTGCCGATCTCGTTCGTCATCGTCGCCACGATCGTGCTCGGGGTGTTCCTGCTCGGTTGGCGGGCGATCGTCCGCGGTGTGCTCCGGTTCACCTCGTCGCGGTCGCGGCAGGATGCTGCAGCGACCGACGCGTGAACGGCAGCCGCGGTTCCCAGCCGACCATCCTCGACGTCGCCGCACGTGCGGGTGTCTCGAAGTCGGCGGTGAGCCGGGTCCTCTCCGGAACAGGTCGGTTCTCCGACGAGACGCGTGAGCGAGTCGAACGCGCCGCGACCGAGCTCGGGTACGTCGCGAACGCGATGGCCCGCGGGCTGGTCAGCGGGCGCACGAACACGATCGGGATGCTCGTCCGTGACGCCTCGTCGATGGTCTACACCGCACTGCACGCCGTGATGGAGCGCCGCGCATCGGAGCTCGGCTACCGCGTCGTCACCACGACGGGCGTCGGCCGGGTCGAGGACGAGAAGTCCGCCCTCGCCGCCCTCGTGTCGATGCGCGTCGACGGCCTGGTCGTGTGCAGCGGCCTGATGCCGTCCGCCGACATCGCCGAGTTCGCACCCCGCATCGCCACCGTCGTCGCCGGTCGGCCCGAGCTGCACCCGGCGCTCTCGAGCGTCTACTGCGACGAGGTCGACGGTGGGGCTTCCATCGCGGACGCCGTCGCCGATGCCGGCCACACCACGGCCGTGGTGTTCACGGTCCCGCTCGACGACGCCATCACGCAGCACGCGCGATCCTCGGCGATGGTCGAGCGGCTCCGAGCACGTGGCGTCCGGGTGATCGACATCGACGCGAGCTTCGTGCGGCCACCCGACGACCTCGCCGCCGACCTGGTGGACGCCGTGCAGGAATCTGGCGTGACCGCGGTGATGTGTCCGACCGACCGGCTCATGCTCGACGTGTGCGAGGCGCTCGCCCGCCGCGGTGTCGAGGTCCCGCGCGACCTCTCCGTCACCGGGTTCGACGGCGTCTACCCGCTGGCGAGCGACTGGATCGGCTTCACGACACTCGAGCAACCGATCGAGCGCATCGGCCGCGAGGCCATCGACCTGGTCATCGGCCGCATCGACGACCCCACGCGCCCGGTCGAGCACCGGTCACTGCGCGGCACCGTGATCCCCGGCCGCACCCTGCTCCCCCGCTGACGCCGGCCCGCTGACCTCGCACGGTGCGCGTCGGCTCACCCCGTGCAGGCTCCGGGCACCGCGCACGGTGCGAGGTCGCGCAAACCGCGCACGATTCGTGATGCGGTGCGAGGTTCGAGAAGCACGCACGGTGCGAGGCTCGTCAAGCGGTGCCACCGTGGTGGCTCGGTGCGGCGCTACAAGCGCGCACCGAGCGGTCAACCTCGCACGGGCCGACACAGACAGCACCGTGCGGCTTCCGCCCACGGCCACGCCCGCAGCCGCCCGCCCCCGCCTAGAACAAGCCCGAGCGCGGCCCGTCCTCCGGACCGTCGAACCCGCGGAACATGTCGGACACGAGCGCCTCGATCTGCGGCTCGACCAGGCGTTCGACGGCTTCGGCGATCCGCGGCCGGTGGTCGATGAGCGCCAGGCACACCGCCGTACCGGTCGACCGAGCGCACTCGTCGGACAGCGCGATCTCGTGCCGGAGCGCAGCCTTCGCCTCGTCGGACAACGGCTCGCGCGGCGTCTGCTCCCCCGCGCCGGTGCCGGCCAGCTCGCCGAGCGTGAACAGGAACGGCGACCCCGGCGACGGCTCCGGGTCCACGTCGAGGCCCTGGAACTCCGGCGACAACCCCTCGGCCGGCTGGTACCCCGCGTGCCGCTTCCGGGCCGCCGCGCGCTCGAGCTCACGCTGCAGCAACGGCAGGTTCTTCGCCGTGTAGTCGTCGACGGCGTCCTCGACGATGGTCGAGATCCGCCCGATCAGCGCGTGCTGGACGGCGTGCGGCACGTCGGGTCCGAACCCCGCGGCCGCGGCGATCGGGGATCCGGTGCACTTCCGGCAGATGCGCGTGCGCGGGCGGGCGGTCCCGATCTGCCAGCGCGGCAGCCAGCGCAGCCACAGGTCGACCGCGCCCCGCACGCGCCCGTCGATGCCGTCCATCCCCCAACAGTAGGCCTGGAGGCGCGGATCACCCCCGGCGCACCGCGCCGGTCGGGCAATCCGCCGGTCCTCAGGCCTGTGGCTCGGTCACGAAGTCGATCAGCTCCTCGACGCGGCCGAGCAGCTCCGGCTCGAGGTCGGCGAAGGTGCGCACCTGCCCGAGGATCCGCTGCCACGCCCGAGCGATGTCGGCCTGCTCGGCGTGCGGCCACCCGAGCGCCTGGCAGATGCCCGCCTTCCACTCGATCGAGCGCGGGATCGTCGGCCACGCCCGCAGCCCGACCCGCGCCGGCTTGACCGACTGCCAGACGTCGACGAACGGGTGCCCGACGACGAGCACGTGCGCGCCCCACTTGCCGCGCATCACGGCGTCGGCGAAGCGGGACTCCTTCGACCCGGGCACCAGGTGGTCGACGAGCACCCCGACCCGCCGCTCCCGCGTCGGCTGGAACTCGTCGAGCACCGCGGCCAGGTTGTCGACGCCGGAGAGTTCCTCGACCACGACGCCCTCGACGCGCAGGTCGGCGCCCCAGACCTTCTCGACGAGTTCGGCGTCGTGCTTGCCCTCGACCATGATGCGGCTGGGGAGCGCCACCCGAGCACGCTGCGACTCCACGGCGAACGATCCGGACGCGGTGCGGAGGCGACCACCGTCGGACGCCTGCCGCACGGCGGGCGCGGCCCCGGGCCTCCAGTCCGCGTGCACGGCACCGACGGAACCAGCAGCACCAGCCCGGCCAGCGGCACCCCCGGCAGAACGACCGACCGGCGCCGACGGCCGCCCCAGCGTCACCAACTCACCCTCGAGCAGGAACTGCCCGGTGAAGGGGAAGGAGCGCGTGCGGCCCTTCCAGTCCTCGAGCGCGATGTTGCCCGCCTCGAGCCCCACCACGGCACCGGCCCACCCGGAGTCCGGGTCCTCGAGCACCATGTCCCGTTCGAGCGGCACCTGCCGCACCTTCTTCACCCCGCGCGAGCGCCAGTCCCCCGAGAGCACATCGCCGCCGTACCGGTCGTCGTCCACCCGCACGAGGGTACTGTCGACGACGGCCCGGACGACGTCGACCGCGCCGGTTCCCCACCATCTCGACGGAAGGCCCGCCCGTGCGCGCAGCGATCATCCACGCCCCGAACGACATCCGCGTCGAGGAGCGCGACCGTCCCGGACTCCTGTCCGGCAAGGACGTCGTCGTCAAGGTCCTCGCGGCCTGTGTCTGCGGGTCGGACCTCTGGCCCTACCGCGGCGTCACCGAGACGAAGCAGCCCCGGCCGATCGGGCACGAGCTCGTCGGCGAGGTCGTCGCCGTCGGTGACGACGTCACGGGCCTGCACGAGGGCGACTTCGTCATCTCCCCCTTCACCATGAACGACGGCACCTGCCAGGCCTGCCGCAACGGCATGACCACCGGCTGCGACCACCTGTCCGGGTTCGGCAGCACGGACGCCCACGGCGACCCGGTCGGCGGCGCGCAGGCCGAGTACGTGCGGATCCCGGACGCCGACGCCACGCTCGTCGTGGTGCCCGGCCCGGTCGACCCGGCGCTGGTGCCGTCGCTGCTCACCCTGTCCGACGTCTTCTCGACCGGCCACCACGCCGCCGTGTCGGCAGCGGTCGGCCCCGGAAAGACCGTCGTCGTGGTCGGCGACGGCGCGGTCGGCCTGTCCGCCGTCCTCGCGTCGAAGCGGCTCGGTGCGGAGCGCATCATCGCGATGAGCCGGCACGCCGACCGTCAGGCGCTCGCCCGCGAGTTCGGTGCCACCGACATCGTGGCGGAGCGCGGCGACGAGGGCGTCGCGGCGGTCCGCGCGCTGCTCGGCGGCGACCTGGCGGACTGCGGCGTCGAGGCCGTCGGCACCGAGGAGAGCATGGACCAGGCGCTGCACTCGGTCCGGCCCGGCGGCAACGTCGGCTTCGTCGGGGTCCCGCACGGAGTGCCGACGATCGGCACGCGCTACCTGTTCGACACGAACATCGCGATCGCGGGCGGCATGGCCCCGGCCCGGAAGTACATCCCGGAGCTGCTGCCGGACGTGCTCTCCGGCGCGATCGACCCCGGTCGCGTCTTCGACCTGGAGCTGCCGCTCGACGAGGCCGCCGAGGCCTACCGCGCGATGGACGAGCGCCGGGCCATCAAGGTGCTGCTGCGCCCTTAGCGGCGTGCGTCGTGGACGCAGCGGCAGACGGACGGGAGGCCCGTGGCGGCGTCGCCACGGGCCTCCCGTCCGTCGTCTGGTCGCGTCCGACCACCGGACACCGCCCGGTCACGCGTCGCGGATCGCCAGCACCCGGTGCGGCGCAGCCGCCTCGGCCCACCACCCACCGGGCAGCACGTCGCGGAGTTCGGGCACCGTGAAGCTCCGTCGGATCGACCGCAGGCCGTCGACCCGGACGAAGGTCCCCGCCGCGACGAGCGGTGACGCCAGCGCGTACGCGCGGTAGGCGGCCGACGACCGTCGGATGTCGGAGTGCAGGCTGCGTCCGCTCGCGAGCAGCTCGGAATCGGCCAGGAACCCCCGCCGTTCCTCGTCGCCCAGGTGGTGCAGCACGTGGTTCGAGACGACGACGTCGAACCGCTCGCCCGCCGCGACCAGGTCGCCGCTCGACTGCTGCCGGAACGTGACCCCGGCCGGTGAGGACCGCCGTGCGGCGGCGATGGCGCGTTCGTCGGGGTCGACACCGACGACCTCGAGGTCGAAGCCGTCACTCGCCGCCCACCGCACCAGCGACCGGGCCAGGTCGCCGCCGCCGCACCCCAGGTCGAGCACGCGGCCACGCCCCTGTGCGGGCAGCGCGGGCACGACGTGCGAGCGCCAGGCCGCGCGCCAGCCGCTGACGAGCGCGTTCACGACGGCGAAGCGCCGGAAGGTGCGGGCGAGCGCGCGCGGATCGCAGTCCGGGTCGTCCATCAGCTCGGTCAGGTCGAGCGCGCGGGTGCGCAGGTCGACGGCCGGGAGGCCCGTGGTGCCGCCGTCCGGACGGCTCACGCCGCGCCCGTGGTCGCGACGGGCACGCGCAGCGGCTCTCCGGCGAGCGACGCCTCGGTCCGCACCGCGGTGAGCCGGGCGCTCTCCACCGTCAGGCCGGGACCGAAGGCCAGCGCGACGACCGCGCTGCCGTCAGCCATGCCGGCGTCGACGGCGTCACGGAGCACGAAGAGCACGGTGGCGCTCGACATGTTGCCGTGTTCCCGGAGCACCCGCCGGCTCGACTCCATCGCGCTGTCGGGCAGGCCGAGCGACTCCTGGGTGCGGTCGAGGATGGCCCGGCCGCCGGGGTGGACGGCCCACACCGGCACGGCCGAGGCCGACCCGCCGTCGAGCAGCGGCTGCACGGCGCTCGGGACGTGCAGGCCGACGAGCTTCGGCACGGCGGTGGACAGGACCATCTCGAAGCCCTCGTCCCCGATGTTCCACGCCATCTCGGACGCGCCCTCGGGCACCACGGCCGTCGTGAAGTCGTCGAGTCGCAGGCCGGCGCCGTCACGGGCGACGACCGCGGCCGCGGCACCGTCCCCGAAGACGCTGTTCGCGACGATCTGGTCGGGGTCGTTCGACGCGCGGACGTGCAGGGTGCAGAGTTCACCGCACACCACGAGCACGACGGCGTCCGGGTCCTGGTCGACGAACGCGGCGGCGATCCGGAGCGCGGGGAACGCGGCGCAGCACCCCATGAAGCCGATGTGGTGCCGGAAGACCCCGGCGGGGAGTCCGAGCTGCTCGACGACGTCGATGTCGGGCCCGGGCTGCGTGAACCCGGTGCAGGACACGGTCACCAGGTGCGTGACGGACTCGGGCGCGATGCCGGCACGTTCGACGGCGTCACGGGCGGCGCCGACGAACAACGGCGGGGCGAGTTCGCGGTACCGGTCGTTGCGTGAACCGGTGGACGGCGAGCGAAGGGTGCCGTCGTCGTCACGGAAGGCACCACCGGCACGTGCGGAGTCGAGTTCCTCGAGGACGGTGTGCCGCTGGTCGACCGCCGACCCGTCGAACGCGGCGGGGACCAGGCGCTGGCCGAGCCGCCCGAGGTCGGGTTGGGCAGAGAAGAGGTCACGCACCCGGGGCTGGTCGAGGGTCGTCTCGGGGACGGCGGTTCCGATGGCGCGGATCATTGCGGACACGGTTCATCCTGTCACCCGATCGCTGACGTGTCCCCAGGATGCACACGGCAACCGGGACGCACGGAGGGCACGGCACCGACCGGTACCGTGCCCTTGCGAGGTGGGACCGCCTACGACTGCTGCGCGCGCTCGAGCACGAGTTCACGCACGCGTGCGGCGTCGGCCTGGCCCTTCATGGCCTTCATGACGGCACCGATGATGGCTCCGGCCGCCTGGACCTTGCCGTCCTGGATCTTGGCCAGCACGTCGGGCTGCGCCGCGAGCGCTTCGTCGACCGCGGCGGTCAGGGCGGAGTCGTCCGAGACGACCTTGAGCCCCCGGGCCTCGACGACCTGGGCCGGCGAACCCTCGCCCGCGATGACGCCCTCGAGCACCTGGCGCGCCAGGCGGTCGGTCAGGTCACCGGACTCGACGAGCGCGATGACCTCGGCGACGTGCTTCGGCGACACCAGGTCACCGGGGGCGGCGTCCTGCGCGTTGGCGACGCGGCTGATCTCACCGGTCCACCACTTGCGGGCGGCCTGCGGTGCGGCGCCGGCGGCGACGGTGCCCTCGACCTCGTCGAGCAGCCCGCCGTTGACGACGTCCTGGAACTCCAGGTCGGCGAAGCCCCAGTCCGCCTTCAGACGACGGCGACGTGCGACCGGGGCCTCGGGCAGCGAAGCCCGGAGCTCTGCCACGACGGCCGGGTCGGGCACGACGGGCAGCAGGTCGGGCTCCGGGAAGTACCGGTAGTCGTCGGCGTCCGACTTCGGGCGACCGGCCGAGGTGCGACCGGTGTCCTCGTGCCAGTGGCGGGTCTCCTGCGTGATCGAGCCACCGGCGGCGAGGATCGCGGCCTGACGCTGGATCTCGTAGCGGATCGCACGCTCGACGGCACGGAACGAGTTGACGTTCTTCGTCTCGGTGCGGGTGCCGAGCTTCTCCTGCCCGCGGGGACGCAGCGAGATGTTCGCGTCGCACCGCAGGTTGCCGCGCTCCATGCGCGCCTCGGAGACACCGAGCGCCCGGACGAGGTCGCGGATGACCTGCACGTACGCCGCACCGAGCTCGGGGGCGCGGTGCTCGGCACCGAAGATCGGCTTCGTGACGATCTCGACCAGCGGCACACCGGCACGGTTGTAGTCGACGAGCGAGTACTCGGCACCCTGGATGCGGCCGGTGGCACCACCGACGTGGGTCAGCTTGCCGGCGTCCTCTTCCATGTGGGCGCGCTCGATCGGGATGTTGTAGATCGTGCCGTCGGCGAGCTCGACCTCGACCTCGCCCTCGTAGGCGATGGGCTCGTCGTACTGCGAGACCTGGTAGTTCTTCGGGTTGTCCGGGTAGAAGTAGTTCTTCCGGGCAAACCGCGAGGACTCGGCGATCGAGCAGCCGAGCGCGAGCCCGAGCTGGATCGAGTACCGCACGGCCTGCGCGTTTACGACCGGCAGCGACCCGGGCAGCCCGAGGTCGACCGGGGTGACGTTCGTGTTGGGTTCGCCGCCGAAGAAGTTCGGGGCGTCCGAGAACATCTTGGTCTTCGTCGCGAGTTCGACGTGGACCTCGAAGCCGAGCACCGGCTCGTAGCGCTCGAGCGCCTCGTCGAAGTCCATCAGCGCGTCCTTCTGCGCCATCAGATCACACCTTCCTGCGCAGCGGACTGCTGACTCTGGTCGAGGTCCGGGACGGACGCGATGAGCGGTGCGCCCCACTGCTGTTCGAGCAGACGCTCGAGCGCGGCACCGTAGCGGTACAGCCGGGCGTCCTCGCGCTGGGGCGCCATGAGCTGCACGCCGACGGGCAGGCCGTCCTCGGGCGCGAGACCGTTCGGGATGCTCATGCCGGGCACGCCGGCCAGGTTCGCCGGGATCGTCGTGAGGTCGTTGAGGTACATCGCCAGCGGGTCGTCGATGCGCTCACCGATCGGGAACGCGGTCGTCGGCGCGGACGGGCTGACGAGCAGGTCGACCTGCTCGAACGCGGCCTGGAAGTCGCGCTGCACGAGCGTGCGGACCTTCTGCGCCGAGCCGTAGTAGGCGTCGTAGTACCCGGCGCTCAGGGCGTAGGTGCCGAGGATGATGCGCCGCTTGACCTCGGGCCCGAAGCCGGCTTCACGCGTGGCGGCCATGACGTCCTCGACGGTGGCACCGTTCTCGGGCGTGACGCGGAGGCCGAAGCGCACCGAGTCGAACTTGGCGAGGTTCGACGACGCCTCGGCCGGGAGGATCAGGTAGTACGCGCTGATGGCGTACGCGAACGACGGCGCATCGATCTCGACGACGACCGCGCCGGCCGACTCGAGCAGCGCGACGGTCTCCTGGAAACGCTGCGTGACACCGGCCTGGAAGCCGTCACCACCGGCGAGTTCCTTGACCACGCCGACCCGCAGGCCGCGGAGCGTGTCCGCCTGCAGCCCTTCGCGTGCGGCGGCGGCCATCGAGGGCCAGGCGTCCGGGATGGACGTGGAGTCCTTCGGGTCGTGCCCGCCGATGACGTCGTGCAGGAGCGCGGCGTCGAGGACCGTGCGGGACACCGGACCGATCTGGTCGAGGCTGGACGCCAGGGCGATGGCGCCGTAGCGGCTCACCCCGCCGTAGGTCGGCTTCACACCGACCGTGCCCGTGACGGCACCCGGCTGGCGGATGGAGCCACCTGTGTCGGACCCGAGGGCCAGCGGTGCCTCGTGCGCCGCGACCGCAGCGGCCGAGCCACCACCGGACCCGCCGGGGATCCGGTCGAGGTCCCACGGGTTGCGGGTGGGCCCGTAGGCCGAGAACTCGGTGGTCGAGCCCATCGCGAACTCGTCCATGTTGGTCTTGCCGAGCGGCACGAGGCCGGCGGCGCGGAGCTTCGCGACAGGGGTCGCGTCGTACGGCGGCACCCAGCCTTCGAGGATCTTGGACCCCGAGGTCGTCGGCATGTCCTGCGTGCACAGGACGTCCTTGACGGCGATCGGCACACCCGCGAGCGGACCGAGGTCGTCGCCCGCGGCACGGCGCGAGTCGATCGACTTCGCGGCTGCCAGGGCGTTCTGGTTGACGTGCAGGAACGCGTGCACGTCGCCGTCGACGGCGGCGATCCGGTCGAGGTGGGCCTGGGTGGCCTCGACGCTCGAGACGTCGCGGGCCACCAGGGCGTCGGCGAGCGCCGCGGCGCTCAGCTTGGTGATGTCGTCGGTCACTGTTCTTCGCCCTACTGTTCTTCGCCGAGGATGGCGGTCACGCGGAACCGTTCGCCGTCGGAGTCGGGCGCCCCGGAGAGCGCCTGCTCCTGCGTCAGCGTCGTGCCGACCACGTCGGGTCGGGTGACGTTGCCGAGCGGCACGGGGTGGCTCGTCGCCGGGACGTCGTCGGTCGCGACCTCGGCGACCTTGGCGACGCTCTCGACGATGTGCGACAGCTCCCCGGTCAGCTTCTCGATCTCGTCGGGCGTGAGTGCGATACGTGCGAGGTTCGCCAGGTGCGCGACCTGCTCGCTCGTGATGTCAGGCATGGTGCTCCGTCGATCGGTTCGTGGAATGCCCAACAGTCTATTGGCTGCGTCGAGCGCGCAGGCGCGGCTGTGGACAACGCACGCCCGGCCCGGTGCCGGGCGTCCGGACCGGCAGCGGGCCGCGCCCCACGGGCACGGCCTGCCCGACGCTGGCGCGTCGTTCAGGAACCGGCGGCGTGGACCCGAGCGGTCACTTCCCGTCCTTGCCGCCGCCAGCCGGCGCGGCCGGCGCCGCCGGAGCCGCCGGTGCCGCGGGAGCAGCCGGTGCGGGAGACGCGGCAGCACCCCCTTCGGGCGCGGACGTCGGCGCCGGAGTCGCCTGGTCGTCCTGCGCGTTCCCCTGCCCGGACGAGGAGCCCGACGACGAGGAAGACGACGAAGACGAAGACGACTTGCTCGCCTGCCCGATCATCGCCTGGCTCGGTGCCGGCAGCGCTCCCCCGCCGACGGTCTGGTCCAGGTACGCCATCATCGACTTCCCGACCCCGAACTTCGCGCTGTACCCGGTCGTGCCCTGCAGGAACGGCCAGTGCGCCAGGCTCACGCCGCCCTGGACGTTGCCGATCCAGGTGGCGTTCGTGTACTTCGTCGACGACGCCACCAGCCAGTTCTGCACGTCACCGTCGGTGGTGCCGGTCTTCGCGAACTTCGGCACGCTGTCCCCGGGGTTCGCGGTCGCGGCGGTCCCCGATCCGGACAGCACACCCTGCAGCGCGTAGTCGACGGTGCCCGCGACGTCGGCGGAGACGCCCTGCGTGCAGGACGACGGCGTCGGGGTGATCTTCGTGCCGTCGGCCTCGGTGACCGAGTCGATCGCGGTGGGCGTGCAGACGACGCCGTCGTTGGCGAAGCCCGCGTAGGCCTCGGCCAGGTCGATCGGCGACAGCTCGTTGACGCCGAGGATCGACGACGGCGTCTGGCCGAGGGCGGCCCCGTCGGCCCGGTGGATCCCCATCGCCTGCGCGAGCTGGGCGATCTTGCACAGGTCGAGCTGCTTGCCCATCGCGCCGAAGGCCGTGTTGATCGACTCGACGGTCGCGGCCTGCACGGTCATCGACGTCGGCACCGTCTCGGCGTTCGCGACGGGCCAGACCCCGCCGCTGACGTTCTGGCACGAGTTCGTGAACTCGGAGTTCTGGAACGTGTGCTCGGTCGTGGAGACGGATTCGGACAGGGTGTGGCCGCTGGCGAGCCACTCGGCCAGGGTGAACACCTTGTAGGTCGAGCCGGTCTGGAACCCGCCGGAGTTGCCGTACCCCGAGTCGGCGCTGTAGTTGACCGCGGTGGCACCGGCGCCGGCGTTGTCGCCCTGCGTGTACGTGGTGTTCTGCACCATCGACATGATCCGCCCGGTCCCCGGCTCGACGGTGACGTTCGAGCCACCGACGTCGACGCCGGCCATGGTCGCCGGCACGTAGGTCGACAGGGCGTTCTGCGCCTGGCCCTGCAGGTCGAGGTCGAGCGAGGTGTGGATCTGCAGGCCCTTGGTGTCGAGCGTGGCGATGCGTGCCGCTGCGGTCTTGCCGAACGCGGGGTCCTGCAGCACCTGATCACGGACGTAGTCGCAGAAGTACCCGGCGTCGTAGCTCGTCGCGGCCGCCGAGCACCCGTTGGCGGTCTCGGTGATCTTGGGCGTCACGGGCGTCGCGATCGCCTTCGTCATCTCGGCCTTCGTGATGGAGCCGTGCACCTGCATCCGGCGGAGCACGTAGTCGCGGCGCTCCTTCGTCAGCGCGTACCCGTTCGCCTTGCCGTTCTCCTTGTCGCCCGGTACGTCGATGCGCAGGTTCGACGGGTTGTTCAGGATCGCGACGAGCGTGGCGGACTGCACGAGCGACAGGTCCTTGGCGTGCACGCCGAAGTAGTACTCGGCCCCCGCCTCGGCACCGTAGACCCGGCCGCCGAGCCCGACGAGGTTCAGGTACCCGGTCAGGATCTCGTCCTTCGAGTACTTCTTGTTGACGGCGATGGCGTACCGCATCTCCTGCAGCTTGCGCTGCGGGGTGACGCCGGCGACGTCCAGGTAGCACGCGTCGATCTTCTTCTTGGTCGCGGCCTGGTCCTTGCCGGTGAGCTGTTCGCACTGCTGCACCAGGACGTTCTTGACGTACTGCTGCGTGATGCTCGAGCCGCCCTGCACGTCCCCGCCGACGACGGTCGCGGCGACACCGCGCAGGGTGCCGAGCACGTCGATGCCGCCCTCGTCGTAGTAGCGCGGGTCCTCGGTGTCGATCGCGGCTTCCTTGAGCGTGTCCGCCATCTGGTCGGCCGTCACGTTCGTGCGGTTCTCGGCGTAGAACGAGGCGATCTTGACCTGTTTCCCGCCCTGCTCCGCGTACACGGACGACACCTGCTGCGGGGTCTGCACGTCGAGGTAGGTCGGCAGGTCCTCGAAGAACGACACCGCCCCCGACGTCCCCTCTCCCGCGACGGCGACCGCCGGGGTCACCGCGACGGCGACGAGCATGCCGGCGAGCACGGACATCACCACGAACATCAGGAGAGCACCAGGCCATCGCACCACACGCATGACGGAACCGTAGGCAGCAGTGCTGTACTGGTTCTGCCCTGGAACGAGTGCAGGCTGCGGTCGCGTTCAGGTTGCCACCCAGGCGGCCTTCGAGGCGGCGTCGCGATCCGCACGTGTGCACCGATCCGGCCGGGAGGCCCGCGGCGGCCCCGGCACGTCGGCCGGCGGTCACGATCGGGTCACGCTCACCGCGTCGTCAGGATCCGCAGGGCACCGCCCGTCGGGCACGGCCCGTCCGGCACGGTCCGTCAGTCACGGGGCTGCAGGTCCTGCGGGCGCACGAGGTACATGTCCGGCGAGGCACCGACGATGCCGTCACCACCCGACCGTCCGCGCCGGATCTGCTCGCGCACCAGGTCCCCGCGCCCGATCCCGATCAGGGCGACGTCGTGCAGCGACGCCGTTCCGGGCTTCAGGTAGTCGTTGTGCCCGACCGGTCGGCGGAACACGTCCCCGGCGGACAGAGCGTCGGCGCCGCCGGCCAGGTCGAGCACGGTGGACCCGAACGAGGCTCCGCCGGGGTCGGTGCCGAAGTACCCGGAGCCCGCGATGGGGTCGCTGTGCGCGCCGCCGACGAAGACCTGCCCGGTGGCGACGGCGAGGTCGGACGCGGAGCGGACGTCGCTGCCCGGTGACCCGAGGACCGTCAGGGTGTCCGCGGTCATCCGGCCCGACGCCAGGGCCATCATCGCCGCCGTCGACCCGTACGAGTGCGCGACGATGTTGACCCGCGGTCGGTCGTCCGCGCGGAGCGCACGCAGTCCGGCGACGGTCCGTTCGAGCCGCTGGGCCCCGGTCCGCGCGAGTTCGAGCGACATGATGTTGGACAGGTCCGGCGTGCGGTACCCCATCCAGGCGACCACGGCGACACCCGACCCGTTGCCGGTCGCGGCGAGCGGGGCGAGGGTGGCCTGCTCGCTGGACAGGTCGTTCGCCGTGTTCGTGAAGTCGGTCATCTGTCCGGTGACCGTGAAGAACATGCCCGGCACCACGACGGTGACGTCGGCCGCCGTGTCGAGGTCACCGATGCTGATCGCCGCACGCCCGGAGTCCCGGGTGTCCAGCGTCACGAGGAAGCGCCGCGGGTCACCCGGTTCGTGCACCAGCGAGTCCCGCACCTGCCCGAGCATCGCGGCCCGGGCGGCACCGACGTGGGCGTCGGCGAGACCGGAGTGCAGCGTCGCGCGGTTCGCCTGGTCGCGGACGACGTAGGGCACGCCCTCGAGGTTGCCGACCAGAGCCGGTGCGTGCACGAGGAGGCGGTCCTGCTCGTCGGCGGGCAGGTGCGACCACCACTGCGCGACGGTCTGGGCGGGCGGGGGGTCGTCCTGCACGGCTGCTACGACGCGGCGGTCAGTGGCCGCACGGCGCAGGGCTGCGGGCCCGAGTGCACCGAGGTCCTCGACGAACGCCCGCCCGTGGGCGACGGCGAGGTCGTCGACCCCGACCCGTCGCAGCGACGCCGACGTGGCGACGACGGTGAGGTCGTCGAGCGGCACGATGCGTGACGGGGCCGTTGCGACGGCGGTGGCCCTGGCGACCGGGACCGGGGGCACGCCCGGGGCCTCGATCACTCCGAGCGAGTGCATCGATGCGGTGAGCAGAGCCGCGGCGATGAGCAACAATCGGATCTCCCCCGGGAAGGCCGTCCCGACGTCCCCCTGCAGACGACGGGTGATGCTCCGCCGAGTCTACGGAGATGTCCGCGGATCATCCATGCGTGATGCAACTTGTCCCCCGGACTGGGCGCCGTCGGCTCCGCGCCGCGCGCAGCGGATCGGATCCCGTGTGCTCGCGCCCCGCTCAGTCCTCGGTCGCGGGCGCCTCCGGCTCGGCGAGCGCCGCAGGCCCTTCGGTGACGAGCAGGTGGAACTGCTCGGCGTCGATGATCCGGACCCCGAGCTGTTCGGCCTTCGTGAGCTTCGAACCGGCTCCCGGTCCGGCGGCCACGAAGTCGGTCTTCTTGCTCACGCTCGAGGCCGCCTTGCCGCCGGCGGTCATGATGGCCTCGAGCGCACCTTCGCGCGTGTAGCCCTCGAGTGAACCGGTCGCGACGACGGTGACGCCGCTCAGCACGCCGCCCTCGACCTCGGCGCTGCCGGGGCCGGGGTGGCCCGGGGTGGTGAACTGCACGCCGGCCGCGGTCCACCGGTCGATGATCTCGCGGTGCCAGTCGACCTCGAACCAGGCGAGCAGGGCGTCGGCGATGATGCCGCCCACCCCGTCGACGGCGGCGAGGTCCTCGCGCGAGGCCGACCGGATGGCGTCGAGGGAGCCGAAGTGGTTCGCCAGGGCACGGGCGGCGACGGGTCCGACGTGGCGGATGCTCAGGCCGACCAGGATCCGCCACAGCGGCTTCGTCTTCGCGGCGTCGATGTTCGCGAGCATCTCGAACGCGTTCTTCGACGGGTAGCGGCTCGGCTCACCGGTGTAGTCGGCACCGCGTGCTCCGGGGTCGAACGGCGGGTCGGTCTTCTTGCGCGCCCGGCTGAACGGCGTGACGCGCTTGGGTGTGCCGTCGTCGTCGACCTTCTCCATGCCGGTCTCGGCGTCGCGGACGATGACCTCGATCGGGACGATGTCCTGCATCGTCAGGTCGAACAGTCCGGCCTCGGTCACGAGCGGCGGGGTCTCCGGGCGGAGCGGCTGCGTCAGAGCCGCGGCCGCGACCTCGCCGAGCCCCTCGATGTCGAGCGACCCGCGCGAGGCGATGTGCTCGACCCGGCCGCGCACCTGCGCCGGGCAGCTCTTCGCGTTCGGGCAGCGCAGGTCGATGTCGCCTTCCTTCGCGGGGGCGAGCTCCGTGCCGCACTCGGGGCAGTGGGTCGGCATCACGAACTCGCGCTCGGAGCCGTCGCGGAGCTCGACCACCGGGCCCAGGACCTCAGGGATGACGTCGCCGGCCTTCCGCAGCACGACGGTGTCCCCGATCAGCACGCCCTTCGCCTTGACGACCTGCTGGTTGTGCAGTGTGGCCTGGCGGACGACGGAACCGGCGACCTCGGCCGGGGCCATCACGGCGAACGGGGTGGCACGGCCGGTCCGACCGACGCTGACCACGATGTCGGTGAGCGTCGTGTGGACTTCTTCCGGCGGGTACTTGTACGCGATCGCCCACCGCGGCGCACGCGAGGTCGACCCGAGTTCTTCGTGCAGGGCGAGGTCGTCGACCTTGACGACGACGCCGTCGATCTGGTGCTCGACCGACGATCGGCGTTCCCCCGTGGTGCGGACGAAGCCGTTGACCTCGTCGATGGTGTCGAACACCCGGTAGTGGCTGCTCGTCGGCAGTCCCCAGGTCTGCAGGAGCTCGTACACCTCGGACTGGCTGCGGACGTCGGTGCCCTGCTCGAGTTCACGGACGGGCCACGCGCCGATGCCGTGCACGAGCATCCGCAGACGCCGCAACCGGTCGACCATCAGTGCCCGCTTCGCCTCGGACTTGCCTTCTTCCTTCTGGCGGAGCGACCCGGCGGCGGCGTTGCGCGGGTTGGCGAACACCCGCTCCCCCGCTTCGCGCTGGTTGGCGTTCAGCTCGTCGAACTCGGCGACCGGGAAGAAGATCTCGCCCCGGACCTCGACCAGGGGCGGGTGACCGGTGCCGGACAGGCGGTCCGGGATCGTGCCCATCGTGCGGACGTTGCCGGTGACGTCCTCGCCGACCACGCCGTCGCCGCGGGTGGCCGCCGAGACGAGCCGACCGTGCTCGTACCGCAGGTTGATCGCCAGACCGTCGATCTTCAGCTCGGTCAGGAACCGCACCCGCTCGGCACCGGCGTCGCGCTGCACCTTGGCGGCCCATTCGGTGAGCTCGTCCGGGCTGAACACGTTGTCGAGCGAGAGCATGCGTTCGGCGTGCTCGACCGGCGCGAACTGCGTCGTTTGTGCCTGCCCGCCCACGGTCTGCGTCGGGCTGTCGGGCGTCACGAATTCCGGGAACCGCCGCTCGATCGCATCGAGGCGGTGCACCAGCGCGTCGTAGTCGGCGTCGGACAGGGGCGAGGCGTTGCCCTCGTAGTAGTCGTGCCGCAGCTCGTTGACGCGGGCGCGCAACCGGTCGACTTCTCGCGCGGCCTGGGCGGCGTCGAGCCCGTCGGGGGCGATGGTCTCGAACGTCGCGTCGGTCTCGCTCATGGCATCAGTTCTACCGTGCACCACCGACGCGGCGTGCAGCGGGCGTGTGCCCCGGGAGCGGCGGGGTCAGGCGTCGACGGGGACGGCGCTGACCGTGGTGTCGATCGTGCACTGGCCGAGCACCCGCGTGCCGACGTAGACCACGGCCGTCTGTCCGGGAGCGACCCCGTGCAGCGGCTCGTCGACGTCGATCACGAGCACGTCGTCCTGCACCCGGGCGGTCGCCGGCACCGGGTCGGCGTGCGCGCGGATCTGCACGTCGCAGGCGAACGGCGTGGCCGGGTCAGCCGGCGCCGTGCCCGCCCACGTGAAGCGCGAGCCCGACATCGAGGTGACGGCGAGTGCTTCCTTCGGGCCGACGACGACGGTGTTGTCCTTCGGGCGGATCTCGAGCACGAACCGCGGCTTGCCGTCCGGCGCCGGACGACCGAGGGCCAGGCCGCGACGCTGTCCGACGGTGTAGCCGGTCGCGCCCTCGTGCGAGCCGACGACCGTGCCGTCCCGCTCGACGACGTCGCCGGGAGCCGTGCCGACGCGGTCCGCCAGCCAGCCGCGGGTGTCGCCGTCCGGGATGAAGCAGATGTCGTACGAGTCCGGCTTCTGGGCGACCGTCAGCCCGCGCTCGGCGGCCTCGGCCCGGACCTCGTCCTTCGACGGGGTCGCGCCGAGCGGGAACATGGCGTGCTGCAGCTGCTCGGCGGTCAGGACCCCGAGCACGTACGACTGGTCCTTCGCCCAGGCGGCCGACCGGTGCAGCTCGCGGGAGCCGTCCGGGCCGGTGACGATCGAGGCGTAGTGCCCGGTCGCGACGGCGTCGAAGCCCAGGGCCAGGGCCTTCTCGAGCAGCGCCGCGAACTTGATCCGCTCGTTGCAGCGCATGCAGGGGTTCGGGGTGCGGCCGGCCTGGTACTCGGCCACGAAGTCGTCGACGACGTCCTCCTTGAACCGGGCCGAGAAGTCCCACACGTAGTACGGGATCCCGAGGGCCGACGCGGCGCGCTGGGCGTCCATCGAGTCCTCGATGGTGCAGCACCCGCGGCTGCCGGTGCGCAGGGTGCCGGGCATCCGGCTCAGGGCCAGGTGCACGCCCACCACGTCGTGGCCGGCGTCGACCGCCCGGGCTGCGGCCACCGCCGAGTCGACACCACCGCTCATCGCCGCAAGAACACGCATGCCCCCAGGGTAACCCGCCGACGAAGCGGTACCGCTGGCGTACGGTTGGTCGAGCGATGGCCACGACGGGGAACGACTCATTCGACTTCCGGTCCGTCCTGCTGTCCGGGTTCCTGCCCGCAGCGCTCTTCGCGATCGGCGAGGGCGCGATCATCCCGATCATCCCGATCGCCGCCGACTCGCTCGGTGCCAGCCTGGCGTTCGCGGGCTTCGTCGCCTCGCTCATCCTGGTCGGCGAGCTCATCGGCGACGTGCCGTCCGGCATCGTCGTCGCCCGCATCGGTGAGCGGAACGCGATGATCGGCGCCGCACTCGTCTCGGTGGTCGGGCTCGTGGTCGCCACGACGGCCACGAACGCCTGGGTCCTGGCACTCGGGGTGTTCCTGGTCGGCGTCTCCACCGCGGTCTTCGCCCTCGCTCGGCACGCCTACATGACCACCGCGATCCCGCTGCGGATCCGCGCCAGGGCGTTGTCGAGCCTCGGCGGCGTCTTCCGCTTCGGCTACTTCGTCGGGCCGTTCATCGCCGCCGGTGTCATCCACCTGACCGGCACCACCAGCAGCGCCTTCTGGATCCACGTCGTCTGCTGCCTGGCGGCAGCGGTCGTGCTCCTGGTGCTGCGCGACCCGGCGACGGGCACACGCGGTCTGCGGTTGCCGCCACGGGCCTCCAGCCGGTCGACCGGCCACGGGGCGGACGCGAGCGGCCACGCGACCGAACCGCCCGCCGACACGGGCGCGCAGTTCGTCCAGCAGGAGGCGCAGGGGCTCTTCCGCACCATCCGCGCGAACGGGGCGGTCCTGCTGCGGCTCGGCAGCGGCGCCGGCCTGATCGGCGCGATGCGCGCCGGGCGGCAGGTGGTCCTGCCGCTGTGGGCGGTGAGCGTCGGCCTCGACGACTCGACCGCGGCGCTGGTGATCGGCATCGCCGGAGCGGTCGACTTCGCGCTGTTCTACACGAGCGGGCAGATCATGGACCGCTGGGGGCGGCTCGCGAGCGCCCTGCCCTGCATGCTCGGCCTGAGCATCAGCTACTTCCTGCTCGCCTGGAGCGGCCACCTGGACGCCCGGGTCGGCTGGTTCGTCGCGATCGCGATGGGCATGTCGCTGGCGAACGGCGTCGGTTCCGGCATCCTCATGACGCTCGGCGCGGACCTCGCGCCGCGCGACGCCCCGGCACCGTTCCTGGGGGCGTGGCGGTTCACCGGCGACTTCGGGTCGGCGGCGGCACCGCTCCTCATCTCCGGCGTGACCGCCGTCGCCTCCATCGCGGTCGCGAGCGGTGTCATGGGCGTGCTCGGCCTGGTCGGCGCGGGCATCCTGCTCCGCTACGTGCCCCGGTACCTGCCGCGCCCGTTGCGCTGACGCACGGCGCGCACCGTGCGCGCTGACGCTTCGTGGCGCACCATGCGCATCCGCAGTCCCGCACCCAGCCGCCAAGGTCGCACCGGGTGGCGGATCGCGCACAGTGCGTCCCACGGCCTGGAGGCCCGGTGCACGTCCGCCGCGCACCCCGCGCTCGGTAGACTGCCGCTGCTCGCGGGAGTGGTGGAATCGGTAGACACGCAGGATTTAGGTTCCTGTGCCCCAGGCGTGAGGGTTCGAGTCCCTCCTTCCGCACCGAGTCCCTCCTGCCACACGGTTGCGGTCATCCGCACGCCTCGAGCAGGTCATTCCCGCGAGGGATGGCCCGGCCACTCCCGGGCGGTACCCTCGTCCCGCGGGTGTCCTCCCCGTGACCCCCGCCTCCACGACCGGAAGAACCATGCACTCCGTCGCACTCGCCCTGATCCCGTGGCTCGATCCGCAGTACATCCTCGACCACTTCGGGGCCATCGCCGTGCTCGTGGTCTGCGCGATCGTGTTCGCCGAGACCGGCCTGCTCATCGGCTTCATCTTCCCGGGCGACAGCCTGCTGGTCATCACCGGCCTGTTCGCCTTCGACCGCGGCGGCGAGATCGGCGGCATCCCGATCTGGGTCGCAGCGCTGATGATCGGCGCTGCCGCGTTCCTCGGCGGCGAGCTCGGGTACTACATCGGCAAGAAGGCCGGGCCACCGATCTTCGAACGCAAGGACAGCGGGCTCTTCTCGAAGGCCAACGTCGAGCGCACCAACGCGTTCTTCCACCGCTTCGGCCCCCTCGCCGTGATCCTGGCGCGCTTCGTGCCGGTCGTCCGCACCTTTGCCCCGATCGCCGCGGGCGTCGGCCGGATGGACTACAAGAAGTACTCGCTCTACAACGCCATCGGCGCCGTGGTCTGGGGCGTCGGGGTGACGTTCCTCGGGTACTTCATCGGGCACATCCCCTTCGTGGCGCACATCGTCCGCGAGTACATCGACATCATCCTGCTGGCCGCCGTCGTCGTGACCGTCGTGCCGATGGCGCTGACGTACCTGCGCAACGCCCGCAAGGCGAAGCACGCGAACGAGGCCGAGGCCGCCGCGACCCCGACGGTCGACCCGACGCTCTAGTCGCAGCACCGACTGTCCGGCGCGTCCGCGCGTCGACGGACAACGAAGTCGCCCCGGACCACGTGATCGCGTGGTCCGGGGCGACTTCGGTCGTTCGGAACGGAACGGGCGCCGGCGCTCAGACGCCGAAGTGCTCCCGGACGACCGGCGCGATCCCGCGGAACGCCTTGCTGCGGTGCGACAGCGCGTTCTTCTCGTCGCGGGTGAGCTCCGCCGACGAACGATCCGCGTCGTCCGGCCGGAACACCGGGTCGTAGCCGTGGCCGCCGTCGCCGACGGGTTCGGTCAGGACCTCGCCGTTCCAGACGGCCTCGACCACGTGCTCCTGACCGTCGGGTGTCACGAACGCGGCCGCGCACACGAAGGCGGCGGTGCGCTCGACGACGCCGTCCAGGTTCTGCAGCAGCATCGCGATGTTGTCGGCGTCCGACCGGGTGCCGGCGTACCGGGCCGAGTGGATGCCCGGTGCGCCGTCGAGTGCGTCGACGGCGATCCCAGAGTCGTCGGCGAGCGCCGGCAGCCCGGTGTGGGCGACCGCGGCACGGGCCTTGATCAGGGCGTTCGCCGCGTAGCTGTCGCCGTCCTCGACCGGCTCCGGACCGTCGTACCCGACGAGTTCGACGCCCTCGCCCAACGCCGACCCGAGGATCTCGCGCAATTCGACGACCTTGCCCTGGTTGTGGGTGGCCAGCACCACCTCGCGGGACGTCACGCCAGGCCCAGGACCGAACGCTGGATCGCCGCGAGCGACTGGTTGCCGGCCAGGCCCAGGTCGAGCAGGACGTTCAGCTCGTCGCGGTCGAACGGCGCGTGCTCGGCGGTGCCCTGCACCTCGATGAACTTGCCCGACCCCGTCGTGACGATGTTCATGTCGGTGTCGGCGGCGGAGTCCTCGGTGTAGGCCAGGTCGAGCATCGGCTCGCCGCCCACGATCCCGACCGAGATCGCCTGCACGCTGTCGGTGAGCGGCGTGGCCTTCTTCGCGATGAAGCCCTTGGCGCGGCCCCACTCGATCGCGTCGACCATCGCGACGTACGCGCCCGTGATCGACGCCGTGCGGGTGCCGCCGTCGGCCTGCAGCACGTCGCAGTCGATGACCAGGGTGTTCTCGCCCAGGGCCTTCGTGTCGACGACGGCCCGGAGCGACCGGCCGATCAGGCGGGAGATCTCGTGCGTGCGGCCGCCGACCTTGCCCTTGATGGACTCGCGCTGCATGCGCTCGTTCGTCGACCGCGGCAGCATCGAGTACTCGGCGGTGACCCAGCCGGTGCCCTTGCCGGCGAGCCAGCGGGGCACGCCGTTGGTGAACGACGCGGTGCAGAGCACCCTGGTGTCACCGAACGAGATGAGCGCGCTGCCCTCGGCCTGCGAGCTCCACCCCCGCTCGATCGTGACGGGACGGTGGTCGTTGGCGGTGCGGCCGTCGACGCGGAGTGTGTCGGTCATGGGGTCCTTTCGGTGCGGGGCAGCGTGATGGCCCCCGTCTGGAGGTGGCCGACGCTCGAGACCTCGGGTCCGAGGAAGCGCCGGGCGAGCCGGATGAAGCCGTTCTTGTCGTCGCCCGTCGCCTCGAACGAGTAGGTCGGGGCGGTGGTCGCGGTGCGCTCGAGCCCGTGCTCCACGAGTCGGCGGTAGACGTCGTTCGCGGTCTCCTCGGCGCTGGAGACGAGCGTGACCTCCGGACCCATGACGAACTGGATCGCGGCGGACATCAGCGGGTAGTGGGTGCAGCCGAGCACCAGGGTGTCGACGTCGGCGGCGCGGATCGGGTCGAGGTACCCGGCCGCGACCGCACGGAGCGACGGCGACGAGGTGTCACCCGCCTCGACGAACTCGACGAACCGCGGGCACGCGGCCGTGGTCAGCCTGACGTCGGCGGCGACCGCGAAGGCGTCCTCGTAGGCGCGCGACGCGATGGTGCCGACGGTGCCGATGACCCCGATGCGGCCCGTCCGGGTCTGCTTGACGGCGGCGCGGGCAGCCGGCTGGATGACCTCGACCACCGGGATGCCGTACGCCTGCTCGTAGCGTTCGCGGGCGTCCCGGAGCACGGCGGACGAGGCGGTGTTGCACGCGATCACCAGCGCCTTGACACCCTGCTCGACCAGGTCGTCCATGACCTCGAGCGCGTAGCGGCGGACGTCCGCGATGGGCTTCGGACCGTAGGGCGAGTGCACGGTGTCCCCGACGTACCGGATGCTCTCGCGCGGGAGCTGGTCGATGATGGCGCGGGCCACCGTGAGCCCACCGACCCCGCTGTCGAAGACTCCGATCGGTGCATCCGTCACGGCACCAGCGTACCGACGCCCGCCGACGACCACCGACGCGACCACGCGCGCCACGCTGGCCGGGCGCACGGGGTGATCCGGGCCTCCCCACCGGCACGTCACTAGTGTCGGAGACGTGACCAGCGCGCTCCTGACGGACCAGTACGAACTCACCATGGTCGACGCGGCCCTGAAGGACGGGACCGCCGACCGGCGATGCGTCTTCGAGGTGTTCGCCCGGCGGCTGCCGGACGGCCGCCGCTACGGTGTCGCGGCCGGCCTCGGACGCTTCCTCACCGCCCTCGGCGACTTCCGCTTCGGCGACGAGGAGATCGGGTTCCTGCGCGACCGCGGCGTCATCGACGCCGGTACCGCGGCGTGGCTCGCCGACTACCGGTTCACCGGCGACGTCCGGGCGTACCGCGAGGGCGAGGTGTACTTCCCGAACTCCCCCATCCTGCAGATCGAGGGCACCTTCGCCGAGGCAGTCGTGCTCGAGACCCTCGCGCTGAGCATCTACAACGCGGACTCCGCGATCGCCTCGGCCGCCGCCCGCATGGTCTCCGCCGCAGACGGCCGCCCGCTCGCCGAGATGGGTTCCCGCCGCACTGGCGAGTGGAACGCCGTCGCCGCCGCCCGTGCCGCGTACATCGCCGGGTTCGGCGCGACGAGCAACCTCGAGGCCGGGCGCACCTGGGGCATCCCGACGATGGGCACCGCCGCGCACGCCTTCACGCTGCTGCACGACTCCGAGGAGCAGGCCTTCCGCTCGCAGCTCGACGCGCTCGGCAACGCCACGACCCTGCTCGTCGACACCTACGACATCGAGGCAGCCGTGGAGACCGCCGTCCGGCTCACCGACGGCAAGCTCGGCGGCGTCCGGATCGACAGCGGTGACCTGCCGTCGGTCGTCGCCGCGGTGCGCGCACAGCTCGACCGGCTCGGCGCGACGAGCACGAAGATCACGGTGACGAACGACCTCGACGAGTACACGATCGCCGCACTCCGAGCCGCCCCGGTGGACTCGTACGGCGTCGGGACCTCGGTGGTCTCCGGCTCGGGGCACCCCGCCGCCGGCATGGTGTTCAAGCTCGTCGCACACCGGGACGCCGACGGCGGTGACTGGGTCCCCGTCGCCAAGAAGTCGGCCGACAAGGCGTCGATCGGCGGCCGGAAGGAGGCGGGGCGACGCCTCCGCAACGGCGTCGCCACCGCCGAGGTCGTGCTCACCGGAGCGCAGGTCGGTCCGGATGAGCGACCGCTCCTCGTCCCCGTCGTCACCGGCGGCGAGGTCGACCCGGCGTTCCTCGGCACGCAGGGCGTCGAGGCCGCACGCGCGCACCACAAGCGCGCGAAGGCGGAACTGCCCGCCGACGCGTCGCGCATCGGACGTGGCGACCCCGCCATCCCGACCCTCGTGATCTGACGTCGCGGCGCGCGCCGCGCACATCGTGTCGCGTCGCGTCGCGTCCCCCGCTTGGTGAGCAGGAATGGTCGCCTGCCCGACGGCGACCCGACCGCTTCTGCTCACGATGCGCAGCCGGCGGACGCGGCAGACGGACAGGAGGCCCGTGGCGGCGTCGCCACGGGCCTCCTGTCCGCCTGTCGGTCGCGTCTACTCGGACTTCATCTTCTCGTAGATCGCCTTGCAGTCCGGGCAGACCGGGAACTTCTCCGGGTCGCGGCCCGGGATCCACTTCTTGCCGCACAGGGCCTTGACCGGCTTGCCGGACAGGGCCGACTGCAGGATCTTGTCCTTCTTGACGTAGTGCGAGAACCGCTCGTGGTCACCGGGTTCGATCGCTTCTTCTTCGAGGAGCTTCTCGAGCTCCCGGTCCATCACGTCGAGGCCGCCGCCTGGTTCCGTCATGCTCATGGCTCCAGGGTACGACGGTCCGCCCTCGGGCGCGCCGCCCGTCCCGCTCGTCGCGCTGTGCCGCTGGGCCGTTAGTCGCGCTGTGCCACTGGTTGCGTCGTGCCGCTAGTTGCGCTGTGCCGCGGCGAGCAGGTCGGGGCCGCGTCGGTCGAACAGGCGTCCGCCGACGGAGATACCGATGACGAGCACGACGGCACCGACCCCGATGCCCACCAGGAGCGTCAGCACCGACCACGGCTCCGGACCCTGCACGACGGCGAGCACCGCGAGACAGGCGGCGGGGACCGTGCAGAGCACGATGCCGATCACCATGGAGGCCTGCGCCACCGTCGCCGTGACGCCGGCGGCCTGCGGCTGCTGGAACGGGTGATCGCCCGGGCGCACCGTCGGGTACGGCATCAGCACCGACAGGACGCTCGACAGCCCGAGGCCGGACAGCAGTGCACTCGCACTCACACCGATGAGCAGCGGGAACGCCGCCCAGTCGCCGAACAGCCGTGCGGAGAGCGCGGCGCCGGCGACGATCGCGGGCGCTCCCACGACCAGCACGGGCACGACGCGACCGAGCCGATCGCTCCACCCGGGCGCACCGGAGGCGACGTGCAGCCACACGGCCGTGTTGTCGTAGGAGACGTCGTTGTGCGGCAGGAACCCGGCGATGAGGGCCATCAGCGGCAGCGGCACGAGCGCGGTCCACTGCCACGGCACCCCGGCGACACCGAGCGGGATCACGACGATCGGCACGAGCAGGATGATCAGGTACGACGTGCGGTACCGCGGGTCGCGCACCCAGTAGGTGAGCGCCCGGGCGGCGACGGCGGACACCGGGGCCGACCCGAAGCGGTCGAACCAGCCGAGGCCCTGGTACCGGCGAGTGCGGGGTCGGTCGTCGACGGTCTCGAGGGCACGGCCGACGAGCGACCACCACGCCCACGCGAGGAGTGCGACGACGACGACCGCGATCAGGAGCTTCAGGAGGCCGGCACCGACGTGGCCGCTCGCGACCTCGGCCGGCACGGCCCAGGCGGCGCCCCAGGGGGTCCACCCGGCGACGTCCGCGACGCGCTGCATCTCGGCGCCCTGCGGGTCGAGCCACTCGACGCGCAGCAACAGCGCCACCGTCGGGATCGAGAGGACGACGATGACGAGGGCCACCAGCCACCCGGCGTCCCGGGAGCGGTCCGGGCCGATCAGCCGCGAACCGACGGTGCAGCACACCCGGATCAGCAACGCGCAGGTCGCGACGCCGAGCAGACCACCGACGACCGCGAGCAGTCCGAGCCCGGGGTCACGGGCCCAGGCGACGACCTGACCGGCCGCGACGACGAGCACACCGATGACGGGGATGCCGACGAGTCCGGCGACCACGAGCCCGATCGCCAGGCGACGTCGCTCGATCCCGAACACGGCGAAGCGCCGCGGGTCGAGCTGGTCGCTCCGCCCGACGACGAGTGGCACGACCGTGAACCCGAAGGCGATCAGGGTGCCGACGGGCACGACCACGGCGCGTGCGACGTCCGGGTCGGCATCGCCGAGCGCGATCGTCCGCGACGCGACGAACACGGCGGCGAGGAGACCGACGAGGCTGGCGAGCACGACGGCGACGGAACGGCGGGCGGTGCCGCGGACCTCGCCCGCGAGCAGGTCCGCCCTCAGCCGGAGAAGCTGTGCAACCATTCCATGCTCTCTGCGACGACACGACCGCCGGCGAGTTCGACGAACTTGTCCTCGAGGCTCTTGCGGCCGCGGACCTGGGCCATGGTGCCGGACGCCAGGACCTTGCCGCCGACGATGATGGCGACCGAGTCGCAGGTGCGCTGCACGAGCTCCATCGAGTGGCTCGACAGCACCACGGTGCCGCCGCCCCGGGTGTAGCGGCGCAGGATGTCCGTGATCGTCGCGGCGCTCACCGGGTCGACCGACTCGAACGGCTCGTCGAGCACGAGCACCCGCGGTGAGTGGATGAGGGTCGCGGCCAGGGCGATCTTCTTCGCCATGCCGACGGAGTAGTCGGCGACCTGGCGTCCGAGCGCCTCGCCCAGCCCGAAGGCCTCGGCGAGGTCGGCGCTGCGCTTCCGGGCGGTGGTGCCGTCGAGCCCGCGGAGCGTGGCCGAGTAGTACAGCAGCTGCGCACCGGTCAGCCGGTCGAACAGGCGGAGCCGGTCCGGCAGGACCCCGAGGCTCCGCTTCGCGGCCGTGGGGTCGGCCCACACGTCGTGGTCGAGCACGGTCACCGAGCCGGCGTCGGGGCGCAGCAGTCCGGTGATCATCGAGAGGGTCGTCGTCTTGCCGGCGCCGTTCGGGCCGACCACGCCGAAGATCGAGCCCTGCCGGATCTCGAGGTCGACCTCGTCGACGGCCAGGGTCTGTCCGTACCGCTTCACCAGGCCGCTCGCCGCGAGCACCACGGGCTGGAGCGTCTGGGGTTGCTTCGGCGCGGCGGCGCGGGGTGCACGCTTCTTCGCCGCGGGCGAAGCGGCGGTGGTCGCCTGGTCGGCGTCGCCCGTCGCGTCGTCGGCGGCCGTCGGCGCGGGAGGCTCGGCCTCGGTCCGCGGGGCGGCCTTCGTCGGGCGCTTGGTGCGTCCCTTGCCACCGCGCGCCTTCGCGGGGCGCGGCGCCGCTGCCGGGGTCGGGGCGTCTGCCGGGTCCGAAGCCTCGTCGGAGCGGGCGTCCGTCACGCCGTCGGCGCGGGTGCCCGTCGTCTCGTCGGTGCTGGCGTCCGTCGTCTCCCCGGTGCGGGTGACCGTCGTCTCGCCGGTCATCGCGTCATCAGTGGCGGTGTCGTCCGCATCCGTGTCCCCCGTGTCGTCGTCTGCTGCGTCCTCCGCAGCCGCGGCGGTGTCCGCGTCGTCGGCGTCCCCCGCCTCGGTCATCCAGGCAGCGTCGGCCGTGGCGTACACGTCCTCGTTCTCTGCTCGCGCTGGCATCGACCCACCGTACCAACGCTCTCCGACCGGCGGGGACCGAGCCGGCCAGGGTCACGAATTGAGTACGAAGCGCGCCGACCCGTACCCAGCGAGGGGGTGTTTCCGTATCATTCACCAGGGCACGAAGGAGTGTTCACCACTTGGAAACCTGCTCCAGCAGGCGATCCCGGCGGCCTCCTCGCAGCGACTTCCACGTCGACGCGACCGGTTCTCGGGCAACTCGGACGTTGGAAGCGCAGACTCGACGAGGCCCGCCCGTACCCCAAGGTGCGCGGGCGGACACCAGAAGGGACCAGCATGACCACGCAGATCGTGATCCTCGCAGCGGGGATGGGCAGCCGGCTCGGCCGCAGCCTGCCGAAGCCGCTCACGGAGCTCAGTGACGGCCGCACCATCATGCAGCAGCAGTTCGACAACATCCGCGCCGCGTTCGGTTCGAGCGCCCGCGTGACGATCGTCGTCGGCTACAAGTCGGAGCACATCGTCGAGGCCTTCCCCGAAGCGAACTTCGTCTACAACGAGTCGTACGACTCCACGAACACCTCGAAGAGCCTGCTGCGCGCCCTCAAGGCCACCGGCAAGAGCGGTGTCCTCTGGATGAACGGCGACGTGGTCTTCGACCCGATGGCGCTCGTCCGTGCGGCCGACATGATCGACGAAGGCCGTTCCTTCGTCAGCGTCAACACCGACAAGGTCTCCGACGAAGAGGTCAAGTACACGGTCGACGCCGAAGGCTTCATCCACAAGCTGTCCAAGCAGGTCGTCGGGGGTCTCGGCGAAGCCGTCGGGATCAACTACGTCTCCGCGGCCGACAAGCAGGCCCTCATCCGTCAGCTCGGTCGCGTCGACGACCAGGAGTACTTCGAGGGCGGCATCGAAGCTGCCATCGCCGAGGACGGGCTACGCTGGACGCCGATCGACATCTCCGACCTGTACGCGGTCGAGATCGACTTCGCCGAGGACCTCGAGCGCGCGAACAACCTGTTCGCCTGAACCACCCGTCAGGACCCCTCGGCGTGTCCGCCCGAAGGGAAACCGTGACCACAGCGAGTGCGCCGACCGCGCCCGCGGCTGCCGCACCTGCGAGCGCCCGGAGCGCCGGTCGGCGCTATCGTCAGGCCCTCTGGCTGCTGACCGTCCGCGACCTCCGCGTCCGCTACTCGACGTCAGCGCTCGGCTACGTGTGGTCGATCCTCGACCCGCTCGTGATGTCGGGGATCTACTGGTTCGTCTTCACGCAGGTCTTCCACCGCGGTTCCGTCGGTGAAGATCCGTACATCGTGTTCCTGCTGTCCGCGCTGCTGCCGTGGATGTGGTTCACCGGCGGGGTCTCGGACTCCACCCGGGCGTTCATCAAGGAATCGAAGCTCATCCGCTCCACCACCATCCCCCGCACGATCTGGGTGGCACGGATCGACGCGTCGAAGGGCATCGAGTTCCTGCTGAGCCTGCCGGTCCTGGCGGCCTTCGCGATCGCGACGGGTGCGCACCTGCACTGGCAGGTCGTGTTCTTCCCGTTGGCGATCGTGCTGCAGTGCGCGCTGGTCTACGGCCTGGGGCTCATCGTCGCGCCGCTCGTGGTCTTCTTCCGCGACCTCGAGCGGGCCACCAAGCTCGTCCTGCGGTTCCTGTTCTACGCGTCCCCGATCATCTACGGCACCCACGCGCTGCCCTCTGCACTGCGCGACATCGCCGCGGTCAACCCGCTCACCGGCATCTTCGGCATGTACCGTGCGGCGTTCTTCCCGGGCCAGCTCGACTGGCTCGAGGTCTGCGCGTCGGTGGTCGTGACCGGCATCGTGCTCGTGATCGGGTTCGCGGTGTTCCGCCGCAGCGAGCACCGCGTGCTGAAGGAGCTGTGATGACCGCGACCGACCAGACCCGGCGCACCGAGACCGTCGCACCGGTCATCTCCGTCCGCGACGCCGGCATCTGCTTCAAACGCAACCGTCGGGCGAGCCGGAACTTCAAGGACCTGTTCGCCGGGCGTGGACGCCGCAAGCGCGCCGACGAGTTCTGGGCCCTGCGCAACGTGTCGTTCGACGTCCGCCCGGGCGAGGCGATCGGGGTCGTGGGACGGAACGGCCAGGGCAAGTCGACCCTGCTGAAGCTGGTGGCCCAGGTCATGTTGCCCGACGAGGGCCGCGTCGACGTGGGCGCCGGCGTCGCGCCGCTCATCGAGATCACCGGCGGGTTCGTCGGCGACCTCACGGTCCGGGACAACGTGTACCTGACGGCCGGTCTGCACGGCATGTCACGGGCCGAGATCCGCGACGCCTTCGACGAGATCATCGAGTTCGCCGAGATCGCCGACTTCGTCGACACCCCGTACAAGCACCTGTCGAGCGGCATGAAGGTCCGCATCGCGTTCGCCGTGATCTCCCGGCTCGACGAACCGGTCATCCTGGTCGACGAGGTCCTGGCCGTGGGCGACAAGGCCTTCCGCGAGAAGTGCTACAAGCGCATCGAGGAACTCCTGGCCGGCGGTCGGACGCTGTTCTTCGTCTCCCACAGCGACAAGGACCTCCGTCGTTTCTGTGATCGCGGGCTCTACCTCGACAAGGGTCGACTGCAGCTCGACGGCACCATCGAGGCCGCGCTCGCCCGGTACGCGGCGGACTACGGCTCCTGACCGGCCGGGGTACTCCCCCGCACGAACGCGCGCACCGGTGGCCCCCTCCACAGCCCCCGGTCCTCGTGGCCGCAACCGGGGTCCCGCCGTCGGACCCTCCCCCTAGCGTTCCACCCATGCACCACCCACCAACCGCGTACGCCGTCCCGTTCGCCGTCGACCGATCGCACGCACCGCGCCGGTACGACCTCGTCAACACCGGCTCCGAGCCGGTCGACGGACTCTCCCTCACCCATCTGGGCAACGGCTACTGCCCCCCGCTCGCGGTGCGTCGCCTCGACCCGGGCCGTTCGCTGTCCCTGGCGGTCTTCGGCGCCGACCCCGAGGACACCGGGGTCGTCATCGTGCGGTGGCGCCGACCCGACCGCTCCGAGTACCTCTGGCGGATGTCGCTCGTCGGGCCGGGCCTCCAGCCGTGACGCGGCCCGAGCACCCGGCACCGGACGTCCGGGGTGACGACGGAGCGTCAGCGCCCGTCGCGTTCGGCGGCGACTGTCCGCCACCGTTCCAGCAGCCACTCCACGGCGGCGTGGAACCGCTCCGTGGCGGCGCCCGGCGTCGTGTCGCCGAAGTACCGGGCGACCCAGTGCTGCAGACGTGCGAGCTCCTCGGCGTCGCTCGCAGCGGCGTCGACGCGGGCGATCACCGATGTGGCGTCGGCCGCGGTCAACCAGTTCGCGTCGCTCAGGTACCCACGCTCGTCGACGTCGGCCTCGGGCGAGACCGGACGCGTGACGATGAGCGGCTTGCCCACCGCGAGCCGGTCGTAGATCATCGCGCTGATGTCGGTGATCGCCACGTCGGCGTCCGCCAGCTGCCAGCCCAGGTCACCACCGTCGTCGTACAGGTGGTGCGCCGCAGGGTCGGCGGTGTTCGCGGCGCTGATCGCCGCGACGATCCGTTCGTGCGCCGCGCGGTACGCCGGGTCGAGCACGCCGCTGCGCGGGTGCGGGCGGTACACCAGACGGTGTCGGGGCGACGCGAGCACCTGGTCCGCGATGACCGTGCCGTGCGACGCGATCGACCCGTACGCCGCGGCGCCGCGGTCGCCCTCCCACGTCGGGGCGTAGAGCACGACGGTCCGGTCGTCGTCCGGGTACGGAGCCGCTCCGGCGAAGTGGTCGGCCTGTGGGCGTCCGATCGCGATCGTCCGGGCGTCCAGGTCGTAGTCCCACAGCGCCTCGGCCAGTCGGTCACGCGCGGCATCGCCCGCGACCAAGGCGTAGTCGTACGCCTTGAACTGGTTCGTGGTCATGTACATCTTGTCGCTCTCGCCGTGGTTGACGAAGACGTGCCACATCCGCCCGTACCGCATCATCTGGAAGTTGCGGGCGTTCTGGTTGACGTACAGCACCACCTTCGGCGCCTGGGTGTCGACGAAGTGCTCGAGGTCGACCACCTGCCGGGCGTAGACCGCGGGCACGGGCGACTCGTCGAGCAGCGTCAGCATGGTCCCCGGGCTCCGCGAGATGATCGCCACCGGGTGCGTCTTCGCGAGCTCGGCCAGCGGTGCGTACCACTGACGCACCTGGTACATGTTGACCGGGCCGTCGGCGAAGTACACGGCGATCTCGATCGAACCGGGCTTCGGCTGCCGCGCGGACGGCAGTCGCTGTGCGAGCTGACGACGGCTCCGGCGTGACGTCAGGAGTCGCTCGGCGAGCCGCAGTGCGGTCCGTAGGTCGCTGATGATCGACATGGTGCTTCTTCCGGGTCTGCTCTGGCGGGACGGGGCTGACGGGTCAGACGACCGGTGGCCGCCCTGCGATGGTCATCCGTGCGACTGTGAGCCAGCCCATCGGGCGGGCCGGTCCGCAGTCGGTCGTCCAGCCTTCACGGATCGCTCCGAACCAGGTGGCCAGCCGGCGGGGATGACGCCACCAACGCGCGACCTGGATCACGGCCCACGACCCCACGTACAGCGGCCGCAGCACCGCCGGCAGGTTCCGGCGAGCGAGCCACACCCGGTTGCGGGCGTTCAACCGGTAGTACTCGGCGTGCCGTGCCGGGTCGATCGCGGGGTGGTGCGCGACGAGGTCCCCGGCGTACCAGGTCCGTCGCCCGGCGTCCCAGACGCGCCAGGCGAGCTCGATGCCCTCGTGGGCGTAGAAGTACTCGGCGCCCCAGCCACCGACGACCCGGTACACGTCCATCGGCAGCACGACGGCGCCTTCCCAGACCGAGAAGACCGGCGACGAGTGGTCCGGTTCGCCCTTGCGGATGCGCGGCACCCACCGGCGCGGGTTCGCGGCGCCCGTGGGGTCGACGACCCGTGGTTGCACGAGGCCCAGCGACGGGTCGTGCTCGAACAGCGCGATCGCGTCACGCAGGAACGTCGGCGACGGCACGGATGCGTCGTCGTCGAGGAAGAACACGTAGTCGCCGTCGACCGCCTCGGCCCCGGCGTTCCGCCCCGCCGGGATCCCGACGTTCTCGGGCAGGGCCAGCGCGCGCACGCCGTCCGGCAGCCCGGTCGGCGCCCAGCCGTTGCCGACGCAGACGACGTCGAGCTCGACACCCTGCTGCGCGAGCACACTGTCCAGACCGCGGCGCAGGTCGTCCGGCCGGGTGCCCTGCGACAGGCTCACGACGGCGACGCGCGGTCGTTCGCGGTGCACCACCGCGTGGCGACGGCCGGTGCCGGGGACGGTCGTGCCCTCGGTCACGCCTTGACCCGCTTCGACGCGATGATCGCCAGGAAGTGCCCGGCCGTCGCGAGCACGGCCAGCGGCAGCAGTGCACCGACCAGGATCCGGCTGGCCAGCGGGTCGCCGATCACCAGGGCGACCAGGGCGAAGACGAAGGCGAGCATGCTCAGCTCGACCGAGTGGTACAGACGATGGAACGGCAGGAACTTCGCCAGTCGGCGGAGCGAGGCGAGCTTGCGGCCGGACGGCGCGGTGGAGGCGTCCCGCCGGTCGACCAGCTTGTCGAGCCCGGCGTTCGCGCGGGCCACGTGCACCATGTCGTTGAGGGCCTTGTTCAGCACGATGACCAGGCCGAGTGCGCAGCCGATCGTGGTCCACATCCAGTCCGCGTCGTGGATCGGCCACGTGGCGGCCCGGATGCCGAGCGCGACCGGGATCAACCCCTCGGTCGTGTAGTGCCCGACCTTGTCCAGGAACACACCGGCGGGCGACTTGGTGCCACGCCACCGTGCGACCTCACCGTCGGAGCAGTCGACGAGCATCTGCAGCTGGCCGAGCACCAGCGCCAGTGCCGCGCCCCAGATGCCCGGGATCAGCAGGGCGGCAGCGACGCTCCACCCGACCAGGATCATCAGGCCGGTGACCTGGTTCGCACTGACACGGGTCTTCAGGAGCACCCAGGTCAGGTACGGCGAGACGTCGCGCAGGTACAGCGATGCGGTCCAGTGCTCGGCGTTGGCGCGCGCACGGACCTCGTCCGGCTGGGCGACGGCGCGGAGTTCGGCGATCGAGGTCGGCCGTGCGGATCCGCGGCCGGTCGTGGGCTGGTCGGTCATTCGGTCACCGTCCCGTGTGGGTGGTCAGCTCGGACGTGCGGGTCAGGAACCCGATGATGAACCCGAGCCCCCATCCCACGTGGATGCAGGGCAGCACGACGAGCAGCCAGAGGAGCGTCGGCAACCCGGAACGGCGCGCCACCGCGACCGACCCGAGCACGACGAAGAGCAGGTAGACGACGGGCACCACGAACCCGAGCAGCGCCCAGGCGAGCGGGGTGGCCAGCGCGGCGCCGACGATGCCGACGAGCCCGGCGACGATGCCCAGGGCCATCGCCGCGACCATGGCCGGCGGCACGAAGTACCGCAGCCCGTTGTTCGCCGGGAACCGACGGGCGAGCTCGCCGCGCCAGAGACCGGTGGCGACGAACTGCCGCACCAGGCGCTTCAGGCTCGGCCGCGGGCGGTACGTGACGACGAGCTCCGGCGTGAACCAGACGGTCCCGCCGGTCTGCCGCAGCCGCCGGTTGAGCTCCCAGTCCTGTCCGCGCTTGATGCCCTCGTCGAAGAGTCCGACGTCGAACAGCCGCTCCCGTCGGAACACCCCGAGGTAGGCGGTCTCGGCCGGGCCGGCGGTGCCGCCGACGTGGTGCGGCGTGCCACCCAAGCCGACGCGACTGCCGTAGGCCAGCGCGACGGCCCGTTCGAAGGGGGTCCGGCCCTCGGCGCGCATGATCCCGCCGACGTTGTCCGCACCGGAGTCCAGGAGCGTGCGCACCGCGATGCGCGTGTAGTCGGTGGGCAGGACCGAGTGCGCGTCGACACGGATGACGACGGGGTGCACGGACGCCCGGATCGCGACGTTCAGCCCGGCGGGCGTCGAGCCGATCGGGTTGTCGATCGCGCGGATCCGCGGGTCGGCTGCGCTCATCTCGGCGACGAGCTCGTTCGTGCCGTCGATCGACGGTCCGAGCGCGAGGATGACCTCGAACGGGCCCGTGTAGTCCTGGTCGAGCAGACTGCCCACGGCGGCCCGGACCTCGGTGACCTCGTTGAGCACGGGCATCACGTACGAGACGCCCGGCAGGGGCTGTCCGTCTGACTGCATGCGTACCTCGGGGTGCTGGCTGGCGGCACGGGACGCACCGGGGCGGTGCCGCCCCGCAGAGCGACCATGAGCCTATCAAGAGGCCGAACCGCTCACCTGCGTCGGCGCGGGACGCACCCCGTGACGGACGGGAGGCCCGGCGCACGTCGTGCCCCGGGCCTCCTGTCCGCCGTGTGGTGGCGTCAGCCCTTGCTGTCGAACGTCCCCAGCTTCACGTCGGCCTGGCGGGTCTGGCCGTCGCGGATGAAGCTGATCGTCGTCGAGGCGCCACCCGCGAAGAAGCGCACCTGCGCGGTCAGGTCGGTGGCGTTCGAGACGGACGCCGAGCCGATCTTGGTGACGACGTCGCCCTTCTGCAGACCGGCCTTCGCCGCGGCACCGCCGTTGGAGACCGACTTGATGAGAGCGCCCACCTGCGTGGCGCTGGCCTCGTCGGTGGCGTCGCCGACGGTTGCGCCGAGGAGACCGTGGGTCGCCGAACCGTTGTCCTTGATCTCGTTCGCGACCCGCTTGACCAGGTTCGCCGGGATCGAGAAGCCGACGCCGATGCTGCCGGCGGCCGACTCCGACGACGACGAGCTGCCGGCCGAGGCGATGGCCACGTTGATGCCGATCAGGCGGCCCTTCGAGTCGAGCAGTGCGCCGCCGGAGTTGCCCGGGTTGATCGACGCATCGGTCTGGATGACCGGGAGCGAGACCGTGGTGTTCGCCGACGAGCTGCTGCCGTTGTCCCCGTTTCCCCAGAAGTCGAAGGGACCCGAGCCGCCGTTGCCGCCCTCGTTCGAGTCGCCGCCCTCGCTGGGGGCGCTCGAGGTGACCTGGATGCTGCGGTTCAGCGTCGAGACGATGCCGTCGGTGACGGTGTTCGACAGACCGAGCGGAGCGCCGATCGCGACCGCGGTGTCGCCGACGTTGAGCTTGGACGAGTCCGCGAACTCCATCGGCTTGAGGTCGGTCGCGTCGATCTTGATGACCGCGAGGTCGACCGTCGGGTCGGTGCCGATGAGCTTGCCCGCGTAGATCTTGCCGTTCGAGGTCGTCACGGTGATGCGGCCGTTCGAGCTGTCGCCGTCGAGGGTGACCACGTGGGTGTTGGTGACGATGTAGCCGTCCTTGCTCATCACCACACCGGAACCGGTGCCGGCCTCGTTGCTCGCGGACACGTTGATGGTGACGACCGACGGGGTGGCCTGTGCCGCGACGGCGGTGACCACGGTGGCGGAGTCGTAGTCGTTGACGGTCAGGTTGCCGCCCTGCGACGAACCGGAGGACACGACGCTGCCCCCGTCGTTGGTCGCCGACGAGGCGAGCCACCCGGCGCCGCCACCCACGAGCCCGGCAACGACGACACCGGCGATGATCGGCAGGAGCAGCTTGTTGCGGCCCGAGCGGTCCTTCGTCGTCGTGGTCGCGGCTGCGCCGGAGGCGTCGTCGCTGAAGTAGTGGCCGTTGCGCTGGTTCGAACCGTCGACGTCACCGAAGCCGCTCGTGGCCGACTGCGGGGCCGGTGCGGACGCGGTCGCGTACTCGGAGGACGAGCTCGGCGCGGCCGAGGACGTCGGCTGGGCGTACTCGCCGTAGCGGGGACGGTCGCCGACCGGCTGGCCGTACGGCGACTGCTGGCCGTACGGCGACTGCTGGCCGTACGGCGACTGCTGGCCGGCGGGGTTCTGGGGCTGCTGGCCGTACTGGCTCTGCTGGCCGTACTGCGACGGCTGGCCGTACTGCGACGGCTGGCCGTACTGGCTCTGCTGGCCGTACGGGTTCTGGCTCTGCTGGGCCTGCTGGCCGTACTGCGACTGCTGTCCGGACGGGTTCTGGCTCTGCTGCGGCTGCTGGCCGTACTGCGACTGCTGAGCGGAGGGGTTCTGGCTCTGCGGAGCCTGCTGACCGGACGGGTTCTGGCTCGGCTGCGACTGCGACTGGCCGTACGGCGACGTCTGCTGCCCGTAGCCGCCCTGCTGCGCACCCGAGGAGTCACCGGAGACGGCTGGGTACGGCGCGGTGTAGCGGTCGGTCGGGTGCTCCGTCGACGACGGGATCACGTCCGTGTTGTCCGGGGACGTCTCGTCGCTCCGGTTCTGGTTCTGGTTCTGGTTGTGGTTCTCGTCCTGGTTCGGGCGAGGGGTCTCGTCCGGCTGGTCGGAGTCGTTCGGCATCGACGTGTTCCCTCTCGTGGCCGCTGCTGCGGCGTCCTCACTGGCGGCAGGCGGAGCCGCATCGTCCGGACGGCGGTCGTCGCCCTGCCCGTTGGGCGTGGTGTCGGTCATGCTGGACGTGCTCCTTTCAAGCTCGTGCAGTCTGTCGCAAGCACCTGAGCGGTCCTTCTGTCGAGGCTGCGAGCCACCCCTGGCGATCTTATGCGTGCGCTGAACGGCGGGACCCAGTCCACCGCGGGACGGACAGCTAGGTTGGGGACCGTTCAGCGCGACACGTCGTCGCCCGCACCGGAGGGAACCACATGCGCCAGGCAGGACCGTGGCTGCGAGCCGCCGACGGAGCGATGCTGCTGGGCCCCGACGGGGTCCCCGCACCGACGGTGTTCGCCGAGATGAGCGCCCTCGCCGCCACCACCGGCGCGGTCAACCTGGGGCAGGGCTTCCCGGACGAGGACGGTCCGGCCGCGGTGCTCGAGGCCGCGGTGCAGGCGATCCGCGACGGCGCGAACCAGTACCCGCCGGGCCGCGGTACCCCCGACCTGCGAGCGGCGATCGCCGAGCACCAGCAGCGGTGGTACGGCCTCCAGGTCGACCCCGACCGCGAGGTCCTGGTCACCGCCGGCGCGACCGAGGCGCTGGCCGCGACGCTCCTCGCCCTGGTCGAGCCCGGCGACGAGGTGATCACCTTCGAGCCGTTCTACGACGCCTACGGGGCACTCGTCCGGCTCGCCGGCGGCGTGCACGTCACGGTCCCCCTCACCGCACCCGACTTCCTGCCCGACGAGCGGACGCTCCGGGCGGCCTTCACCGACCGCACCCGCGCCGTGCTCGTGAACACCCCGCACAACCCGACCGGACGGGTCCTGCCCACCGAGGTCCTGCAGACGATCGTCGACCTGGCCACCGAACGCGACGCCGTGATCATCACCGACGAGGTCTACGAGCACCTGACGTTCGACGTCCCGCACACGCCCATCGCCACCCTGCCGGGCGCCGCCGAGCGGACCGTCTCGGTGTCGAGCGCTGGCAAGACCTTCAACACGACCGGCTGGAAGATCGGCTGGCTCACCGCTCCCCCGGCACTCGTCGACGCGATCACGACGGTCAAGCAGTACCTGACGTTCGTGAACGGCGCACCCTTCCAGCCGGCCGTCGCCGTGGGCCTCCGTCTGCCCGACACCGTGTTCACCGGCATCGCCGCCGACCTGCGCGCGAAGCACGAACTGCTCGCCGACGGGCTGACGGCAGCGGGCTTCGACGTGATGCGACCGGACGGCGGGTACTTCGTCCTCGCCGACGCCGCCCCCCTCGGGTACGACGACGCCCGCGCGTTCTGCCTCGAGCTGCCCGCCCTGGCCGGGGTCGCCGGGGTGCCGGTCTCGGCGTTCGTCCGCCCGGACCACGTCGCCGGGTACCGGTCCCTGGTGCGCTTCGCGTTCTGCAAGCGTCGGAGCGTGCTCGAGGACGCCGCCGCACGCCTGGCGACCCTCGGAGCGCGCCCACGCGCCTGAGACGCGACCGCGTCGGGACGCGACGGACGTGTCAGCGCTGCCCCGGGCCTCCAGGCGGGGTGCGCACGGACACGTCGTAGCGCCGCAGCGACAGCGACGGGTTCACCCGACGGACGGTGTCGGTGACGGTGGTGTCGATCGTGGCGGTGAGCAGGCCCGGCGCGGCGCCGGCCGAGGCGACCGCGACGCCCGACGGGTCGAGGACGACCGAACCGCCGATCCCGATCGGCGGCGTCTGGCCGACCCCGACGACCCAGACGGTGTTCTCGATCGCACGTGCGGTGAGGAGCGTTCGCCAGTGGTGTTCCTTGCCGGGGCCACGCACCCACTCGGCAGGGAGCACGACGACGTCGGCCGCACCGGTCTCCGGGGCGGCGAGTCGACGGGTGACCTCCGGGAACCGCAGGTCGTAGCAGGTCTCGAGACCGATGCGGAGCCCGCCGAGTGTGAAGACCGGGAGCTGCTCCGGGTCGCCGGACTCGATGCGGTCGGACTCCCGCGACCCGAACGCATCGTAGAGGTGGACCTTCCGGTACGTCGCCGCCAGGTCCCCCGAGGGGAGCACCGCGACCAGGGTGTTCCGGAAACGCTGTGGCGTGTCCGCCGACTCGGCGACCCCGACGACCAGGGCGATGCCCGTCGCCCGGGCGATGTCGCGGAGGCCCGTGACGAACGGGCCGTCCAACGGCTGCGCGGCGGCCACGAACCGATCGTCGATGTCTGCGGAGAAGTACGAGGTGTACTCCGGCGTGACGAGGAGGTCCGCGCCCCGGGCTGCCGCGTCGACGGCGGCGGTGCGCACGGTGGCGAGGTTGGCGACGGGATCGTCCACGGGGGCGAACTGCGCCGCCGCGATCGTGAGGGTGGCCATGCGGCGAGCGTACCCGGGGGCCGGCACACGAAGAAGGCCCCGGTCCTGTTGGACCGGGGCCTTCATGTGACGCTTGGTTGCGGGGGCAGGATTTGAACCTACGACCTCTGGGTTATGAGCCCAGCGAGCTACCGAACTGCTCCACCCCGCGGCACGTTTAGAAGCCTACACGGGGCCGTGGCGGGACACAAATCGAGTGCCCCGCCACGGTGTGTCAGTTGTCGTTCTCGGCTGCTGTCGCTGCCTCGATCGCGTCCTGGAGGCGCTGGTCGGCTTCCGCCGCAGCGACCAGGTCGTTGTCGGCGTAGGCCTCCTGGCGGTCCTGCAGGGCCGCCTTGGCCTCGGACAGCGCCTTCTGCAGCGCGTCGTTGTCGGTCGAGCCGGAGCCCGTCGAACCACCGGTCGAACCCTCGCCCGACCCGGACGAACCCGAACCGGAGCCCGCGTCCGAGCCGGATCCGCTGCCGGAACCGGAACCAGAACCGGACCCGCTGCCGCTGCCGCTCGCACCGGAGTCACCCGCTGCGGCGCCCGAGTCACCACCGAACAGCGAGTTCAGGGCCTCGTCGAGGGTGTCCTCGAACGCGATCTTGTCACCGAAGGCCACCAGGACCTTCTGCAACAGCGGGTAGGAACCACTCGAGGTCGACTGGACGTAGACGGGCTGGACGTAGAGGAACCCACCACCGACCGGGAGCGTGAGCAGGTTGCCCTGCTTCACGGTCGAGTTGCCGCGCTTCAGGATGTTCAGCTCCTGCGACACGTTCGAGTCACCGTTGAACAGGCTCTGCACCTGTCCGGGCCCTGGGATGTTGTCGGTCTTCGGCATCGTCAACAGCGTGAGCTTGCCGTAGCCCGACCCCTTCTCGCCCTTGCCGGCACCACCTGCATCGGAGTTCACCGCCAGGTAGCCGGTCAACACGTTGCGGTTGTTCGCGCCCGCGGTCTGCTGTGGGATGTACGTCGTGTACAGCGAGTAGGCGGTCCCCTGCCCCGGCACCTTCATGGTCAGGTAGTACGGGTCCTGCAGGTTCGCGCGGTTGGCCGTCGTCGTGGTCTGCGCCCCGAGCGCGTTCGTCGACGTCGCCGCGGTGTCGGCGTCACTGTCCGACGTCGCCGTGCTCGTCGGTTCCTGCGGGGTGTTCCACGCGTCGTCACCCGAGTAGAACGAGTTGGCGTTGGTCACGTGGTACGTGCCGAGGATCGAGCGCTGCACCTTGAACAGGTCGGTCGGGTACCGCACGTGGTCGAGGAGTTCGGCGCTCATGCTCGACACCGGCTTCATCGACGTCGGGAAGATCTTCTGCCACGTCTTCAGGACCGGGTCCTTCGTGTCCCACGTGTACAGGGTCACCTTGCCCGTGTAGGCGTCGACCGTGGCCTTGACCGAGTTCCGGATGTAGTTCACCTGGTCGGTGCGGTACGTCGAAGACTCGGCACCCGCGATGCTGTCCGACAGGCTCTGGCTCTGCGAGTACGGGTAGGCGTCGCTCGTGGTGTAGCCGTCCACGACCCACTGGATGCGGTGGTCGACGATCGCCGGGTAGGCGTCGCTGTCGACGGTCAGGTACGGCGCCGCCTTCTGCACGCGGGTGATCGGGTCGCGGTCGTAGAGGATCTGCGAGTCCTTGTTCACCGCGTTCGAGAGCAGGATCTGCTCCGACTGGAACTTCGCGGCGTAGACGAGCCGGTTGAAGAAGTTGCCGAGGCTCGGCCCGCCGTTCCCGGCGTACGTGGTGGTGGCGTTGCCGCCGTTGTCGTCGTCGGAGCCGGACGGGTAGTCGAGCTCGACGTTCTTCGTGCCCTTCGGCGCACCGACGATCGAGTACGGCGGCGAGGTCTCACCGAAGTACACGCGCTGCTGGAAGTCGCCCAGCGCACCGTTCGACGGGATGCCGGACTCGAGGAACACCGGCTTGCCGTCACTCGCGCGCTGGTTGCCGTAGGCCGCGGTGACGCCGTACCCGTGGGTGTAGACGAACGCCCGGTTGTACTGGGTGTTCGCGGCCGAGCTGAGGCCGTCGAGGTCGATGTCGCGGACCGCGATCACGGTGTCCTCGGTCTCGCCCTTGACGTCGTAGCGGTCGACGTCGAGCTCCTTCGGGAACTGGTAGTACTGCCGGTACTGCTGCAGCTGGCTGAACGTGTCGGAGACGATCTTCGGGTCGATCAGGCGGATGTTGGCCGTCGTCTGGGCGTCCTGCGCCAGTGCGCCCGAGCTCGCCTCGGTCGTGGCGTCGTAGTTCTGCTCCTCGACACCGGCGACCCCGTACGCGTCACGGGTGGCCTTGATGTTCCGCTCGATGTAGGCGGACTCGAACGTCCGCTCCGAGGGCTTCACCTGCAGCCGCTGGACGACCCACGGGTAGATGCCGCCGATCACGATCGCGGCGACGAGCAGCAGGCCGGTGCCGACGATCGAGATGCGCCAGCGGCCGATGACCGCCGTCAGGATGAAGAGCAGCGCGACGATCGCTGCGATGCCGGCCATGATCTCGCGACCCGGGATCACCGCGTTGACATCGGTGTACTGGGCACCGGTGATGAGCGAGTTCGACTTCGTCAGCGCCGCGTACTGGTCGAGCCAGAGGCTGACCGCCTGCAGCGCGATGTAGAGCGCCGCAGTGACCGCGAGCTGGATGCGCGCAGCGCGGGAGATCCGGACCTCACGACCACCGAAGCGGAGCGCGCCGTAGAGGTAGCTCGCGGCGAGCGCGGCGAGTCCGGCGATCAGGACGACGGCCGACGAGTAGGCCACGATCGAGCGCCAGAAGGGCAGCTCGAACACGTAGAACCCGATGTCCAGGCCGAACTGCGGGTCGGTCTTGCCGAACGGCGTCCGGTTGAAGTACTCGAGGACCATGCTCCAGCGGCCGGCCGTCGAGAGCCCCGCGAAGATGCCGAGCACCACGGGGATGCCGATCATGACGGCGCGTCGCAGCGGCTCGATGACCTGCTGGTAGCGGTCGAGCTGCGAGTTGAGCTTCGCGTAGACCGGACGGAACCGGAACGCGAGCGCGATGCTCACGAAGACCGGGACCGCCATGCCGAGGAAGCCGGCCACGAACATCAGCGTGCCGGCGATCCACCGGGTCGTGAGGACCTGCTGGAATCCGAGCTGCGCGAACCACGCGTAGTCGGTGTACAGGCTGGCGAAGATGAAGAAGGCGATCACCAGTGCGGCCAGCACGATGATCGTGACCACGATCGGGACCCGCGGCGAGCGCCGCCCCGAGGTGGACGAGGTTGTCGTCACTTGATGTGCTCCAGACGTGTCGGACCGGCGGGCCCGGCTCGCGGCGGGCCGTCAGTGACACTGATCCTATGGGACCGGACCGGGCGTGAAGCTGTACGGGGGCTCAGGGACGGGTCAGGAACCACAGCGGGCGAGCTTGGCGGTGCTCTTGCCGTCGGCGATCGTCTGCAGGTCGGTGACCGCCTGGTCGAGGGTTGCCACGCTGTAGACGTCGAGCCCGTCCGGCACGTGCCCGACGACCTCGTCGCAGTTGTCCGCGGGGGCCAGGAAGACCGTCGCACCCGCGTCGGCCGCCCCGTAGAGCTTCTGGCGGATGCCGCCGATGGGACCGACCTCGCCGTCGGCGGTGATCGTTCCGGTACCCGCGACGTGCTTGCCGCCGTTGAGCTTGCCCGGCGTGATCTCGTCGATGATCCCGAGCGCGAACATCATGCCGGCGGACGGCCCGCCCACGTCCTGCAGCCGGATAGACACCTTGAACGGGAAGTCGTAGCGCTCGGTGACGCCGACGCCGAGCAACGCCGTGCCCTGCTCGCTGCGGGGCGTGACCCGGAGCTCCTTCGTCGCGCCGCCCCGCTCGACGGTGACGGTCGCGGGTCGCGAGGTGCCGTGCTGCGCGACGGCTTCGCGCAGGCTCGTGGCGTCGGCGTTGGTCGTGAGCGACTTGCCGTCGAACGCCGTGATCACGTCACCCTTCTCGATCGCACCGTCCGCTGCCGAGCCCTCCTGCACGGCGCTGACCTCGAGCTCGGTCGGCAGGTCGTTCCCCTGCTGGATGAGCGCGGCTGCGACGGCCGACTGCTGCGACGCCTGCATGTCCGCGGAGTCACGCTCGTTGACCTGCTCGGTGGTGGTGCCGCTCGGGTAGATCGCCTCGACCGGGATCACCGCCTGCGACCGGGTGAAGATCGCGCGGATGACGCTGGTCCACGACGGGCGGTTCGTCGCGTCGCCCTGGATGCCGACGGTGAGCATGTCGAGGGCACCCGCCGTCGGGTACGTCTCGTGCCCGGAGACCTGGATGAGCTTGACGTCCTTCGCGTCCTTGCCGGTGCCCTGCTGCTGCGTGCCGATGGTGTTGTAGACCGGTCCGGGCACCTCGATGAGGTACGGACTGGGCAGCAGGCTCGCCAGCAGGCCCAGCACGACGGCGCCGATCAGGAACGCCCACCCGACCCTCCGGGCACGCGAGCGACGACGGGGCGCGGGGGCGAAGAGGGTCACGCGGGGTCCTTCCAGATGGGCACCCGCGCCTGGCGGCAGGGTGGTCGCCCACGCCTGGCAGCGGGGCTGTTCGCCCTGGGCGCAGCACTTCGGGCGTTCCCACGGGGGCATCCCAGGTGCGGCCCCGTGAGCAGCGATTAGCGTAGTCGGCATGCCTGATGAACCACAGCCGGGGCCGGACGACGACTTCCAGGAGATGCTGCGCAAGCTGCTCTCGGGCGAGGGGCAGATCGACCCGTCGCAGCTCGCCGGTGCCGCCGGTCTGCCGAACGACCCGGCCTCCGTGGCGAACCTGATGAGCCAGCTCCAGCGCGCCGCGCAGTCCGGCGGCGACGGCATCGACTTCTCGGCCACCGCCGAACGTGCAACCGCCATCGCCCGCGACGGCGGCCACGCAGTCGACCCGGCCACCTCGCAGGCGGCCGACCAGGCGTTCCAGGTCGCCGCACTGTGGCTCGACGAGGTGACGACGGTCGCCGAACTGACCGCAGCCCCGAGCCTCTACACGCGTGAGCAGTGGGCGAAGGCCACCACCCCGGTGTGGACGCAGATCGCCGAGCCCGTCGCCTTCAGCATCGCCGACGCCCTGACCGAGGCGATCGACCAGCGTGCGCCCGAGCAGCTCAAGGCGATGCTCGGGGACGTCTCGAAGGCGATGCGCGGCATCGGCGGAGCACTCTTCGCGATCCAGCTCGGCCAGGTCGTCGGGCAGCTCTCAAAGGAGGTCGTGTCCGGCGGCGACGTCGGCGTGCCGCTCCTCGACGAGCAGGTCGCCGCGCTCCTGCCGCAGAACGTCGCCGAGTTCGCCGAGGGCCTCGACGTCTCCGAGGACGAGGTCCGCATCTACCTCGCCGTCCGCGAACTCGCGCACGCCCGGCTCTTCCGGTCGGCACGGTGGCTCCGGCTGCACATCATCTCGTCGATCACGGACTACGCGCGGGGCATCCACATCCCGTTCGACCGCGTCGAGGAGCTCGCGGCCGACATCGACCCGACCAACCAGGAGCAGCTGCGCGACGCACTCGCCTCGGGTGCCCTCATCCCGCCGCGCACTGCCGAGCAGGACGCCGCACTCGCGCGGCTCGAGACGATGCTCGCGCTGGTCGAGGGCTGGGTGGACACGGTGACCGCCGCGGCGACCGTCCGTCTCCCCAAGGCCGGAGCGATTGCGGAGATGGTGCGACGTCGTCGGGCCGCCGGTGGCCCGGCCGAGTCGGCGTTCGCCACGCTGGTCGGCCTGGAGCTGCGTCCGCGCCGTCTGCGCGAGGCCGCGGCGATGTGGCAGCGGGTGACCGACGAGCTCGGTGCCGAACAGCGCGATGCCCTGTGGGCACACTTCGACCTCGTGCCGACCTCGGACGACGTCGACGCGCCCGACGCCCTCGTCGCACGGCTGCGGAACCCGTCACAGACCGACGAGGACGACGCGTTCGACAAGGCACTCGAAGACCTGCTGAACGACTCGACCGGGGCACGCCCGCACGAGGACGAGTCCGGCCACGTGGCCGACGACCCCGAGGGCGGATCGGGCGACGGTCCAGGGGACCACACGGGCGACCAGCCCCGCTGAGTTCTCCACAGATCCGCTCCGTGACCCCACGCGTGCCGCCCACTCCGGCACCGTGGGGTCATGGGCATCCGCATCGATCCGACACTCGAGTTCGTCTGGCGTGACCCCGCCACGGTCCAGCTCGGGGTCGATCCCCCGCGTGCCGTCGTCGCCGTGCCCACCACCGGGGAAGAGCGGTTCCTCAACGGCCTCCGGCGCGAGACCGGGCACGACGTGCTGTCCGGCCTCGCGGTGGCGTCGGGCTGCTCCCCGGAACGTGCGGCCGGGGTGCTCGGCGCAGCGTCGCCCGCAGTGGTCGAGGTCCTGCCCGAGCCGCTCGAACGCATCGAGGTGCACGGCCCCGGCACGCTCGCCGACACCGTGGCGACGTTCCTGACCGGCGAGGGCGTGACGGTCAGCCGAACCACCGCCCCGGCCGGGGGTCCCATCACGCTGCCTGACCCGGAACCCCGGCTCGCGGTGGTGGTGGCCGACCACGTGGTCGACCCGGCGCTCCGTGCCGCGTGGACCCGTCGTGGCGTGCCGCACCTGGCGGTCGTGGTGGGGGACGGCCGGGTCCGCCTCGGGCCGTTCGTCGTGCCGGGAGCCGGACCCTGCCTGCAGTGCGCGGAGTACGCACGCGTCGACGACGACCCGGCCTGGCCGGCCATCGCGGCCCAGGTCTGGGGTCGGCACCCGGCGCCGCTGTCGCCGTGGCGGTCGGCGGCGGTGGCCGCAGCCACGGCACGGATGCTGCTGGAACGGCTCCCGCTCCGGACGCAACGTGCCGAGCCCGACCAGGTCGTCTTCGAGCGGGACGACCTGTCCGTCAGCCGTTCCCCGGTCCGGCCCCATCCGCGATGTGCGTGCCGAGCGCTGCCAGGAACCGACTCGGAGCCCGGGCTCCCCCACGCGTGGACCCCTGTTGCGACCACGTGATCGTGACGGATCGGCGGGCGCGGGTCAGCCCGACGTAGAACAGCCGTCGTTCCTCGTCCACCTCGGTGTCGGTCGACGCGTGCGAGATGGGCAGCAGCCCCTCGGCGGCGCCGGCGATGACCACGTGCGGCCACTCCAGACCCTTCGACGAGTGCAGCGTCGCGAGCGTGACGGCGTCGACCTCGGGTTCGTGGTGCGTCGCCGCGCGATCGACCAGGTCCTGGGTGAACTGCTGCATCGTCGTGCCCGCGGGGGCGTCCTCGGCCAGGCCCATGATGGCCTGCAGCGCCTCCCACTGCTCACGCACTGCGCCCGTGCCCTCGGGCGGCGTCTCCGTCCACCCGCTGACCTGCAGCACGAGCCGGACCCGTCGGGTCAGCTCGTCGTCGGTCTGCCGGATCGCCTCGCCGCGCATGTGGTGGACGGCGAGCTTGACCTCCGGGCGGTTGAAGAACCGCGTGCCGCCCTGCACCCGGTACGGGATCCCGTTCCGGCCGAGGGCGGACTCGAGCGCGGCCGACTGCGCCCCGACGCGGAAGAGCACGGCGCAGTCCCCGAAGGACGCGCCGGCCCCGACGAGCTCCGCGATCCGGCGGGCGATGGTCTGCGCCTCGTCACCGTCGTGGACGCAGGCCAGCACGACCGGGTCCGGGCCCGGTTCCTGGCTCTGGGCCACCAGGTCGAGCGCCCCGGGCTGACCGCGCATCAGCGTGTTCGCAGCGGACACCACCTCGCGCGTGGAGCGGTAGTTGCGTTCGAGGCGCAGGACCGATCCGCGCGGGAACTCCGACCCGAACCCGAGCAGGTAGTCGCTCGACGCCCCGGCGAACGAGTAGATGGTCTGACTGGCGTCGCCGACGACGCACAGGTCGTCGCGCCCGCCGAGCCAGGCGCGCAGCAGGTCGTGCTGCACCGGCGAGACGTCCTGGTACTCGTCGACGACGAAGAACCGGTACTGCTGCCGCACGTACGACGCCACACGGGGCTCGGACTCGACCATGCCGAGGGTCGCCAGCAGGACGTCCTCGAAGTCGAGCTGCCGCCGGTCGTCCTTCAGCCGCTCGTACGCCTTCATCAGGTCGATGACCCGGCGCGGCGTGGTGTCGCGCGGCATCACCCGGTCAGCGGCGGCGGCCTCATACTCGTCGAGCGAGAGCATCTGCACCTTGCGCCACTCGACCTCGGCGGCCAGGTCGCGGAGCACCGGGGTGTCGACGTGCATGCCGACCGTGTCGGCGGCGTGCGCGATCATCCGCCCCTTGGACTCGACGATCTTGGGGGCGTGCCCGCCGACGGTGTCCGGCCAGAAGTAGCTGAGCTGCGCCATCGCTGCGGCGTGGAAGGTGCGTGCCTGCACCGTCCCGGCACCGAGCGCGCGCAGTCGCGACCGCAGCTCACCAGCGGCACGGCTCGTGAACGTCAGCGCGAGGACGTGGTTCGGGGCGTAGGTCCCCGTGGCGACCCCGTAGGCGATGCGGTGCGTGATCGCACGCGTCTTGCCCGTCCCGGCACCGGCCAGCACCGCGACCGGTCCGAGCAGTGTCCGGGCGACCGTCCGCTGCTCGGTGTCGAGCGCGGCGAGCAGTTCGTCGGGCGACGGCGGCCGGGGTTCGACAGCCCCTGCGCCGGCTGTGCCGCGCGGACCGGCGACGCTCACGGCAGGTCCAGCGGCCCGCCGTACCACTCCTCGATGATGGCGCGGGCGATCGAGGTGCGTCCGGGCAGCAGCAGGGTGTCCCCGGCGCGCTCGCGGATCTCGTCGCGCGAGAACCACCGCACGTCCAGGATCTCCACACCGTCGGGGCGGGCGGTCGTCGGGTCACCGCCCGCTGCACGCGCACGGAAGCCCACCATCAGCGACGCGGGGAACGGCCACGGCTGCGAGCCGAGGTACTCGGGCTCCTCGACGCGGACGCCGGATTCCTCCCAGACCTCGCGGCGGACGGCGTCCTCGAGCGACTCCCCCGGCTCGACGAACCCGGCGAGGAGCGAGTACCGGTCGGCGTCCCACGCGGCGTTCGAACCGAGCAGGATCCGGTCGTCGGCGTCGACCACCCCGACGATGATCGCCGCGTCGGTTCGTGGGAACAGGTCGTGCCCCTCCGGGTCGCGACGGACCCATCCACCGCTCACGACGGCGGTGGGCGATCCGGTGCGCGGGGAGAAGCCGTGCACTGCGTGCCAGTTGGCCATCGCGACGGCTTCGACCGCCAGTCCCTGGTCGCGCGGCGAGAGCTCGGTGCCGAACATCCGGAGGCTCTGCCAGGCGTCGTCGTCGGGTTCGATGGCGGTTGCCGTCGCGCTGTCGATCAGCGCAGCGACGAAACGGGTCCCCGCCGCGGCGTCCGGGGCGTCCGAGACAGCTCGGCCGAGGTACAGGGTGACGGTCTCGACCGGGATCTGGGCCGCGGTCACGAAGCGCAGGGTCCCGTCCGTGTTCCGGAGCATCTCGGCGCCGCGGACCGGCAGGTACCGGGTGCGCTCGTCCTGGCGCAGGACGCGCTCGATGTCGTCGGTCGTGCGGAACTCGGCGTCGCGGTCGAGTTCGTTGCGGGAGAGCGGGAGCCGGGCGGCGAACTCGACGGTCACGGCGGGGGAGCTCCTCGGATCGGGTGCGGACGTGCAGGAGACGTGCGGTGGGCGTGCGGGCCGCCGAACAGCGTGGCGTGCAGCCGTGCACGCGTCACGCGCCTACCCTGAGGGGCATGGCGGGATCCCAGTTCACTCTAGCCGCGTTGGCGACGACGGCCGTTCCAGGTCTCCTCGTCACGGGCACGCGCACGCTCGGCTCGGCCGCGGCCGGCGACTACGAGTCGGCGCTCCTCCGCGACGCCGACGGCACCGAGATCGTCATCCGCCGCCCCCGGAACCAGCGCGCCGAGGCCCGCCAGTCGGCCGACCTCGTCGCCATCCGGGCGCTGAGCGCCGGGATCCGGACCCGCCTGCCGTTCGGCGTCGTCGAGTACCGCGGCCAGGCACCGATCGGATCGACGCGCGCCATCGTCACGACACGGTTGAGCGGGACCCACCCGACGCTCGCGTCACTCGTCGAGCGCCCCGACCTCGCCACCAGCGTCGGCCGTGCCGTCGCCGCGATCCACCAGCTGCCGACGAGCTTCGTCTCCGACGCGGGCCTGCCCTCGCTCACGCCGTTCGAGGTGCTCCGGTCCGCCGTCTCGGTGATGGACCGTGCCGTCGCGACCAAGCTCGTCCCCGCCGCGCTCGTCGAGCGTTGGGAGGGCGCCGCACGCGACCAACAGCTCTGGCAGTTCACGCCGACCGTCGTGCACGGCTCGCTCGGCACCGGCGCCCTGCTCGTCGACGGTGACGCGGTCACGGGGATCCTCGACTGGGGCGAGCTGCGGCTCGGCGACCCGGCCAAGGACCTCGCCTGGGTGCTCGCCGGCCGTCGCGACGCGTTCGACACCGTCCTCAGTGCCTACGAAGCGAACGGCGGCGGTCGCGACCGCCAGCTCGCACAGCGTGCACGTGTGCACCACGAGCTCGAGACAGCGCACTGGCTGCTGCACGGCGTCCAGGCGAAGAGCACCGAGGTCGTCGACGACGCCGTCGCGATGATGCACCGCCTGGTCGACGCTGTGCACGCCCCGAGTGCGGAGCCGCTGCAGTCCGTGTCGCCGGAGACGATGGAGATCGGCGAGGTGGAGCAGCTGTTGTCCTCCACCGAGCGTCGCCACGGCTGACCCCGGATCGCGCCGCCGCACGTCGGTCACGACTCCCCGCTCGGTTCCGCGGGGCGGTCACAGATCGTCGGCTGCGTCGCGTCCATCCGACGGTCTGTGACCGCTCGCTGCGCCGAAGGCGGGGTGTCGTGACCGGTTCCGGTCGTCGGCTCGCGTCCGGGACGCGACCGTCTGGAGGCCCGGTGCCGGTCCGGCGGACCGGCACCGGGCCTCCAGGGCGGAGTACGACCGGCGGAGCACGACCGGCGGAGCACGACCGGGCGGAGCACGACCGGCACAGCGCGCTGCAGGCGCAGGGCGGCGACACGGCAGGTGCGGTTCTTCCGGCACGTCCCGTCAGGCGCGTCCCGCGGCGGGCGCCGCGCGCGACACGGCAGGCTCGGCAGGTCCGGCGCGGCCCGCGCCGGACGCACCGCGGGCGGTCGCGCGCGCCTTCCGCCCGCCGCGGGACGTCAGCTGCCGATGGCCTCGGACCACGCGCGCTCCAGGCCGGCGCGGTCCAGCAGCTCGGACGGACGGACCTCGAGGTCGTCGGCGACGAAGTAGAACACCGCGTCGACCTTGTCGAGCGGCCGTCCGGTGAACTCGGCGTACGCGACGCGGTACAACGCGAGCTGCAGGGTGCGACGAGCCAGGTCGTCTGCCCCCGAGGGAGCCTTGCCCGTCTTCCAGTCGACGACCTCGGCACGCCCGTCGATCTCGTAGACGGCGTCGAGCTTGCACACGACGCTGTGCCCGAGGAACGGGATGTGGATCTCGCGTTCGACCTCGATCGGTGTCAGCCCGGCCCACCGTGAGCGGGCGAACGTCGCCTGGAAGTCCGCGAGTCGGCGGGCGTCGTCGGCGGTGACCACGGCGTCCGGCGATGCGTCGACGAGGTCGTCGGCGTCGAGGTCGAGCTCGCCGTCCCAGACGTCGAGGGTCTCGAGCCCGCCACCGCTCCGCGCCCGCTGCTCCACCCACTGGTGGAAGAGCGTGCCGAGACGGGTGGCACGGTACGGTCGCTCGGGCATCGGCCGGCGGAGCCGCTCGGCCACGGAGTCGGGTTCGGTCAGGTAGTCCTTGAAGCCCGACGCCGGGACGCGGTGCGGGACGGCGACCGCGTGCTTCGCGTTCCGGGTGGCGTGCCGTTCGGCGAGCAGCAGGTCGATGTCGGCGGCGAAGCGCCCGGCGGCTCCGGGGTTCGCGTTCCGCACCCGCTCGGCCGCAGCCAGGACCCGCGGCGCCCGCTGCCCGAACGGCACGTGCGGCCAGGTCTGGGTCGCGCCGCTCTCCCCCATCGGGTTCTCGTCGTGCACCGTCGTCTCCGGGATCGCCGCGCCGTCGACGACGTCGGCGTCCACCAGGTCGCGCAGGTAGCGGCTCGGTTCGGTGGGTCGGACCCCGCCGGCCCAGAACGAGCCGGACACCAGCAGGTCGTGCTTGGCGCGGGTCAGGGCGACGTAGGTGAGCCGGCGTTCCTCGTCCTCGTTGCGGGCCTTCACCTGTTCCTTGAAGGCGTCGATCGCCGTGGTGACGTCCTTCTGGGTCTCCTGTCCGCGCCAGGCGAGCCGGGGCAGCTCCGCGGCGTCCCCGCGGAACTCGTACGGCAAACGGCCGAACCCGAGCCAGCCGGACGAGCCCTCCTGCGGACGCGCGGGCAGACCGCCCTCCACCATCCGGGGCACCGCGACGGCGTCCCACTCGAGCCCCTTGGACCCGTGGATCGTCAGGATCTGCACGGTGCCGGCCTCGGGCTCCTCGGAACGCGGGCCCATGTCGTCACGCCGGGCTGCGGCGTCGATCCAGCCGAGGAACGAGCCGAGGTCGGCGCGGTCGTCGGTCGACACGAAGCCGGCGAGCTCGTCGATGAAGGCGTCGAGGTACGCGCCGCTGCCCTGTTCGTGCGCGGCGACCTCGATGTCGAGTCGCATCTCCTGCACGACGAGCGTCACGAAGTCGACCAGGTCACTCCCCGCGCGTGAGCGGAGCATCGCGAGCTGCCCGCCGAGCGCGCGCATCCGGCTGCGACCGGCGGCGGTGATGCCCTCGAGCGCACCGTGCTCGTCGGGCGCGGTCGCGACGAAGTCGAGCGCGTCGACGATCGACCCGTGCTCCCCTGCGGCGACCGAGGCCCGGAACGCCGCGGTCAGGTCGTCGTCGAGACGCTGCTGGGTGTGGTCGCGCTGGAACAGCCACCGGGCGAGCTGGTGCAGGGCGACGATGTCCGCCGCCCCGACCCGCCACCGCGAGCCCGCGAGCAGCCGGATCAGGTCGTTGCCGGCCGCCGGGTCGTGCAGCACGCGCAGGCATGCCACCAGGTCGACGATCTCCGGGCGCTGGAGCAGTCCTCCGGTCCCGAGCACGTGGTACGGCACCCCGCGGGCACCGAGCGCCGCTGTGAACGCCGCGAGGTCCTTCCGGGCCCGCAGCAGCAGCGCCATCGAGCCCGCCGGGGCCCGCCGGCGGTGGTCCTGGAACCACGCCGCGACCTCGTCGGCCTCTTCCGGCAGGGTCTCGGGGAACACCACCCGCACGGTGCCGGCGTCGGCGCCCGGTCGTGGCGAGAGCCGTTCGACGTCGACCTCGGACGCCTCGGACAGCGGCGCCACGATCGCGTTCGCCCCCGCGAGCACGTCGACCGGGTTCCGCCAGCTCGTCGACAGCGCGAAGGTCACCGGCTCGGCCACGCCGGGTTCGTCGCCCCCGAAGTCGTGCGGGAACCGGGCGAGGTTCGCCGCACTCGCCCCACGGAACCCGTAGATCGACTGGTGTGGGTCGCCGACCGCCATCACCGAGTGCCCGCGGAACAGCCGGGCGAGGAACCGGGTCTGCACCACCGAGGTGTCCTGGTACTCGTCGAGGAGCACCACGCCGTACCGGCTCCGCAGGTCGTCGACGACGCGCGGTGCCGACTCGGCCGCAGCGAGCGCCAGGGCGATCTGGTCGGAGAACTCCACGAACCCGCGGTCGACCTTCTGTCGACGGAACTCGGCGACCAGGTCGGCGAGGGGTTCGAGGGCGCCGATGGCGGCGACCGCGTCGGTGATCGCCTTGTACGGCTTGCCCCGGTTGCCGGGGAGTTCGAGCAGCTCGGAGAACTCGATGGCGAACCGGCGCAGGTCTTCTGGTTCGACGAGGTGTTCGGAGGTGGCGCCGGCGAGCGCGACCACGGCGGCGGTCAGGGTGTCGACGTCGCGGTCGAGTCCGGCGAGCCGGTCGTCGCGGGCGGCCACCACGACCCGACGGGCGAGCTGCCAGGCCGAGGGTTCGGTCAGCACCTGGGACTCGCCGTCGCGGCCGACGAGCAGGGCGTTCTCGCGGAAGACCGCGTTCGCGAAGGCGTTGTACGTCGAGACGGTGGGCGCTTCGAAGGCGTCCCCCGGGGTGATCAGCCCGACGTCCTCGAGCGCGCGGATGCGGTCGTTGATGCGGACCGACAGTTCGCCGGCGGCCTTGCGGGTGAAGGTCAGGCCGAGGACCTCGTCGGGGCGGACGAGCCCGTTGGCCAGCAGCCAGACCACGCGCGAGGCCATCGTCTCGGTCTTCCCGCTGCCCGCTCCGGCGACGACCAGCGCAGGCACGAGCGGCGACTCGATGACGGCGCGCTGCTGGGCGGTGGGACGGGGGCGGCCCAGCGCGTCGGCGATGGCGTCGGCACCGTGCCGGATGACGGGCGGCGCAGCAGCAGCAGCAGCCGTGTCGGTCGTCTCGGTCGGGTCGCTCACCAGGTCACCTCCGCCACCACGTGGATCCGGCACTCGGCCCCGGTCCGGGCCTTCTCGCAGTGGTCGTCCACGTTCGCCACGAACGTCCGGCCGGCCATGCCCCGCGCCACACCGTGCAGGCGCTCGCGGTACGCCTCGCGCGCCTCGGCGTCGAACGCGTGCTGCGTCCGCTCCGAGAAGGCGTGGCCACCGCGGGGGTTCTGGACGAAGACCAGCCGCGCATCGGTCATCGGGGAGCCGGCGGGTACACCGTCGACCGCGCCGTCCTCGACCGCGAGTTGGTAGGCACCGAGCTGCGGGTGTTCCGGCATGTCGTTCTTCTCGCTGGGCATCGAGCGGCCGGTCTTCAGGTCGACGACGCTGACACGGCCGTCGGGGTCGACCTCGATGCGGTCGATGCTCCCCCGGATGCGTGCTGGACCGGTCACGAGCGCGAACGAGGTCTCGGCGCCGAGCAACTGGCGCCCGGCGCTGGCGAAGGTGCGGAGGTAGTCGCTCAGTCCCTCGATCATCCGCCGCGTCCGCGCGCGCTCGCGGTCGGCGACCCAGGGCGACTCGAACGTGAGCTCATCCCACCGTGACTCGACCCGCTCCCACAGCGACTCGACGTCGATCTCGGTGGCGTGCTCCATCGCTTCGTGCACGATGGTGCCGATGCCCATCGCCGGGCTCGGGGCACCGCCACCGAAGGTCTGCGCGAACCAGTGCACCGGGCACTCCTCGAAGGTGCCGATCCGTGACGGCGACACCGACACGGCCGGCGCGACGGGCTCCCCGCCCTCGACCTCGGGCACGGGCTCGGCGTCGAGGTCGACCAGGGGTTCGTCGGTGGTCGGCTCGGCGAGTCCGTACCACTCGTCCGGAGCCGCCCCGGGTACCTCTGCCTCGGCCAGGCGGGCCAACGCGGACGCGGCCTCGTGGTCGCCGGAGCCCACCACCCGTCGGCGCAGCGACCCGGCGAGCCCGCGCAGCGACAGTGGATGAACGGTCGGCTGGCGGTCCGGCGGGACCGGGACGAGACGGACGAAGGGCGACGGTGACTCGTCGTCGTTCGCGACGGTGCCGATGACGACCTGCGTGGTCGCGCGGGACACCGCCCGGGCGAAGAGTCGGAGTTCGTCGGCGACGACGGCGGCGCGGTCGTCGATGGGCGAACGCTCGACACCGGCGGCCGCGCGCACCAGGCCGTCCGGGTCGAGCAGGCTGCCGCGCACCCGGGTGTTCGGCCAGACACCGTCCTGCAGGCCGAGCACCACGACCACGTCGCACTCGAGTCCGATCGTCGCCGAGGGGGTCAGCACCCGCACACGGCCGGCGGTCCGGTCGGGGCCGATCGAGTCCTCGGGCAGGTCGGCACCGAGCAGGTCGTCGACGAAGACCCGCGCGGGGGCGTCCGGCGTGCGCTCGACGAAGCGCTTGGCGGCGGTGAACAGGCCGACGACGGCGTCCAGGTGGCGGTCGGCCTCCCCCGCACCCACACCACCGGCGGCGGACTGGGCACCCCACGACTTCGCGAGGCCACTGCGTTCCCAGAGCCCCCAGAGGATCTCCTCGATGCTCGACCCCGCATCGGCGTCGGCACGCGCCTGTACCAGGCTCCGGGCAAGTCGGGTCGCACGCCGCGCGAACCCGGCGTCGACCGTCGCCAGTCGCTCCGGTGCGCCCAGCGCCTCGACCAGCAGTTCGTCGGCGGTGCGGCTGCCGTCGCCCGCGAGCTCCTCGCGCCGCAGTGCGAGCCGGAGTCTGCGCATCGCCAGGGTGTCGAGGCCGCCGAGGGGACCCGTGGCGAACGCGGTGGCCAGGGCGGCGTCGAGCGGCAGGACGTCGAGCGCCACCGCAGCCGCGTCGAGCAGCGCCCGCGCCGCGGAGTCGTCGCGCGGACGGACGGGCGCCGCGCCGGCGGTCGCCGGGACCTCGGCCACGGAGAGCGCCCGAACGAGTTCCGGGATGGCAGCGCCGCTCCGGGTGACCACGGCCATCCGGTGCCACGGCACGCCGTCCAGCAGGCGGTGTTCGCGGAGTCGACGAGCGATCGCGACCACGAGGGCGGACCGGCTGGCAGCTTCGAGGTGGACGACGGCGTCGGACCGCGCGTCCTGGTGGCTCGCCGCGGCGCTTCTCTGTCGCCCGGCCGCCGCGGTGCCGATGCGGCCCGTGACGCCGGAGACCAGGGCGCGGATCGGCGCGGGGTGCCGGTGGACGGCACCGAGGAACAGCTCGTCGACGCGGTCCACCCCGAGTCGCACGGCGAGCCGTCCGAGCACGTCCGGTTCGGCGCCGCGGAACGCCGAGGCAGCGATGTCCGGGTCGCCGAACGCGACGATCTGCACCCCGGAACGCGCGAGGGCTCCGAGCAGGGCGATCTCGCCCTCCACCAGTTCTTGCGTGTCGTCGACGACGACCAGCCGCAGGGCGGCGATGCTCGCGGGGAGCTCGTGCCGCAGCACCGCGGCGGTGGCGTACGCCACGAGCTCGCCGGAGTCGAGTCCGGTCGGCCGGAACGCGGTGACCGAGGCGCGGTAGTCGTCGACGAAGTCACCCACGGCGTGCCACTCGGGTCGACCGAGCTCGTCGCCGAGTTCGCGCATGTCGTCGGGCTCGACACCAGCGGCGACAGCGCGCATCATCACGTCGCGGAGTGCGGTGCGGAACCCGGCGCGTTCACGGACGACCGCGGTGATCGGGTCGGGCCAGGCCGGACCGGCTGCGTCGAGTTCGTGCCCGGCGAGCAGGTCGGCGATGATCCGGTCCTGCTCGCCACCGGTCAGCAGCGTCGGGGGTTCCTGCCCCTGCACCGCCGCCGCGTGCGTGACGATCTGGAACGCCAGGGAGTTCACGGTGCGTGCGAGGGCCCCGGGAACGACCCGGTCGACCGTCCGCGCCAGTCGGTCGCGCAGCGCCGTCGCCGCTGTGCGTGCAGAGGTCAGTGCCAGGACCGTCGCGTGCCCGTCCGGGGTGATCGCATCGGGGCGGTTCAGGCGGTCGGCGACCAGGCGAGCGAGCGTGGTCGTCTTGCCGCTGCCCGGGGCGCCGATCACCGCACCGTGGCGGCCGTCCGGCAAGGCGAGCACCGCAGCCTGCGAGGGGTCGTCGACCAGTGCGCGCGCGAACCCGGTGTCTTCGGGAGCGGGCATCAGCGTGGTCTGCGGCACGCTCGTACGGTACCGAGGACCGCCGACAGCACCGCCCCGGACGCGCGGGGCACCGGTCGTCCGACCGCCCGAGTGCGCCCGCGGCGAACGGCCGATGCCGCACGGGACCGCTCGGATACGCTGTGCTCGTGGACATCAAGATCGGCATCATCAACAGCCCGCGCGAGATCGCGTTCGAGACCGCCCAGACCGCGGACGAGGTCGAGAAGGCCGTGTCCGAGGCGCTCACCGCGAAGTCGACGCACCTGTCGCTGCAGGACGACAAGGGCCGTCGCTTCATCGTCCCCGTCTCGGCCCTGGCGTACGTCGAGGTCGGCGCGGAAGAGGCACGGCGCATCGGCTTCGTCGCCTGACGACGTGGAACTGCTCTTCGCCGTCCTCGGCGGCATCATCATCGGCGCGGTCGCGCATGTGATCCTGCCGTGGCGGTCGAACCGCGGCGTGCTCGTCGGCCCCGCTGCCGGCGGCATCGCCGCAGCCGTCCTGTGGGAAGCGCTGACCTGGGCCGGGTGGCGGTACGACGGCACCTGGATCTGGGTCGTGGCCCTCGTGGGGGCCGGCGTGGTCGCAGTCGTGGTCGAGTGGCTCCTCGGAGCCCGGCGCGACAAGGGCGACGCCGCGTACTACGAGCAGCTCAAGACGCGCGGCGCCTGACACTCGGGCAAGCCCGACACCCGAGCAAGCCAACGATCGAGCAAGCGTGACGCTCGAGCAAGCGTGAAGCTCGAGCGGGCCTGCCGCTCAAGCCGTCAGGCCGAGCGCGTCCATCCGTCGGGTGTGCGCGGCGATGAGCTCGGTCCAGACCGGCTCCAGTCGCTCCTGGTCCTCACGGGCGTGCGACGCCAGGGCGGACCGGGCGACGAGCAGGGTGTCGCCCACCAGACGCCGTCCCCACATCGCCAGGCGCGATCCGATCCGCGGGTCGTCCTCGATGTGGGCAGTGAGCTCCTCGACGACCGCCGCTTCCTCGCGCGCGTCGAACACCGAACGCAGCCGCTGCCGCACGTCGATCGGCAGCGAGCGGAGCAGGTTGCCGAACAGGTCGTTCAGGATGCCTGCCGTCACGTAGCCGGTGAGCATCGACTCGTACCAGTCGGCACCGCTCGTCCGTTCGAGGAACAGGTCGATCGCCTCGCGGTGCGGTGCCATCAGCGCCGCCGGGTCCCCGCCGGTGCGCTCGATCTCGGCCACGATTGTGCGGTGCCGCTCGAGCGCCGTGGTCGCGAGCACCCCGGTGACCAGACGGCCGGAGAGCGTCGGTGCCGAAGCACCGGCTCGTCCCATCGTCTCGTAGACGGAGAGCTGCAGGTAGGCGGCCTGCCCCAGGTAGACATCGAGCTCCGGGGTGACGTCGTCGAGCGCGAGCCGCTTGACCTGTGCTGCTCCGCGCGGGTTCCGCGACGCGAGCCATGCGGCAGCGAGCTGCGCCGCGCGCTTCCGGTTCCACCACGACACCACCCGACCAGCATAGAGGGCACCCGCCGGTCACCCGCCCGACGCCCAGCGGCGCCCGCAGGGCGCCCGCCCCGACGTCCAGCGGCACCCGCCGGGCGCCCGGCCCGACGCCCAGCGGCACCCCGGAGTGCCCCGGACCACGCGCCCGTCGGTAGACTGGCCCGGACTTCCACCAGAACTAAGGTGATTCTTTGACTTTCTCAGACCTCAACATCGACCAGGACATCGTCGATGCACTGGCCGGCAAGGGCATCATCGAGCCCTTCCCGATCCAGGAACAGACCATCCCGCTCGGCCTGACCGGCCAGGACATCATCGGCCAGGCCAAGACGGGTACCGGCAAGACCCTCGGGTTCGGCCTGCCGCTGATCCAGCGACTCGGTGCCGACCCGGCCCACGGTGTGAAGGCGCTCGTCGTCGTCCCGACCCGTGAACTCGCGGTCCAGGTCACCGAGGACCTCGAGCTCGCGGCGTCCAACCGCCCGACCACGGTCGTCTCGATCTACGGCGGCAAGGCCTACGAAGGCCAGGTCGAACAGCTCAAGGCCGGCGCCCAGATCGTCGTCGGCACGCCCGGGCGACTCATCGACCTGCAGCGGCAGCGTCTGCTCGACCTCTCCCACGTGCAAGAGGTCGTGCTCGACGAGGCCGACCGCATGCTCGACCTCGGGTTCCTGTCGGACATCGAGCGGATCTTCCAGGCGGTCCCCGAGGTGCGGCACACGATGCTGTTCTCGGCGACGATGCCCGCGCCGATCGTCGCGCTCGCCCGCCGCTTCATGAGCCGTCCGGTGCACATCCGGGCGACCGACCCGGACGAGGGCCTCATGCAGGCCAACATCAAGCACCTCATCTACCGTGCGCACTCGCTGGACAAGGACGAGGTCATCGCCCGCATCCTGCAGGCCGAGGGTCGCGGCAAGACCGTGATCTTCACGCGCACGAAGCGTGCCGCGGCGAAGCTGGTCGAGGAGCTCAAGGACCGCGGGTTCAACGCGGCAGCGGTGCACGGTGACCTCAACCAGGAGCAGCGCGAGCGCGCCATGGCGGCGTTCAAGGCCGGCAAGCGCGACGTGCTCATCGCCACCGACGTCGCCGCCCGCGGCATC
>NZ_MJGM01000013.1:0-155 GCF_001864905.1 Curtobacterium sp. MCBA15_007 | reverse complement strand
ACGTCGCCGCCCGCGGCATCGACGTCGACGACGTCACGCACGTGATCAACCACACGATCCCGGACGACCCGGACACGTACCTGCACCGCGCTGGCCGCACCGGCCGCGCCGGCAAGACCGGCATCGCGGTCACGTTCGTCGACTGGGACGACCTG
>NZ_MJGM01000012.1:0-76703 GCF_001864905.1 Curtobacterium sp. MCBA15_007 | reverse complement strand
GGGGGGGGGGGCTGGCGCAGATCTCGGAGTGTCCGGTGGACGATCGGTCATCGAACACCGGAGTGGACCAGCAGAATCGAGTCATGACGACCCCTCCTGCTGATCTCTCTTGGATCGGTTTCACCAACCAGCAGCGCGACCTTCTCGAGACGCTGCACTTCATCGGCAACAACGGGTGGGATCGCAACGGCCAGAGCGACGAGATGATGCCGCGGCTGTTGGAACAAGCGGCCGCCGCAGACCTGTCGCTCGCGCGCATCAAGGAGGCCATGGCCGCGGTCGGGCACTCTCGGAATGAGCTGCACCAGCTCGATCGATGGGAGTCCAAGCGAACCACCGGCAAGTTCGGTCGCTGATCGTCCCGCAGACCGATCGGTGGCCGGGCAGCGGCTCGACGGCAGCGGGATCTAGAGTGCGAACTGTGCTCGTTCCGTACGATCCGTCCTGGCCACACCAATTCGAGGCTGCCGCTGAGGAGATCCAGAAGCTGGGGAACAGTGTTTGGCTCGTCGAGCACATCGGCTCGACCTCTGTTCCTGGTCTGGCCGCGAAGCCAATCATCGATCTTGCAGTCCGGGTCTGCGACGGCGCGGACTTCGAGGCCCACCGCCAGCGCTTGGAAGCTGGCGGATGGGAACTTGGAAGCAGCGTGCGTTCCCATCCCGTGATGGTCTTCGAGCGCGACGGGCGAAGACTTCGTATCGCGCACTTCTTCACGGCAGACGAATGGGAGCACAACAACCAGCGCATCTTGCGGGATTGGCTCCTCAACCACCCCGAGGACATGAGGCGTTACGAGGCGGCGAAAGTTGCTGCCGCAGAGGGAGCTCAGCAGCGCGGAGCTTCGTATAACGCAGCCAAGACGGCAGTCATCCAGTCCATCGTTGATCGTGCCCGAGCTGACCGAGGTCTTCCTTCCGTACCGGTCTACGACAAATAGTGGTGTGTCTGGCGGGCGGCAGAACGTGCCCGTAAGGCGGTGGTTCACCGCTCCATGACAGTTGCCGCCTTCGACAGCCTCTGTTGTGTACTGCCGCCTGACCGGGGGTGTTGCCGCATGCCTGTCCCGCAAAAATGCCCGGTGAAGGGGCGCCAAACGCACCACAGCGGCGACCTCGCTGGCAGCGACGGCGTCAGGGCTGGGAGCGGGGACCGGGCTCATCGCAAAGGCGTCGTAGTGGTTGCTGACGGGCTCCACGTTCTGCCCTCGCGCCGTGTGAGGGTCGAATCGGGGACTCTCGGACCCAACCTGTTGGCCCGGTGCAACGAGCGGGCCGAGCGGAAGGGGAGTGCATCCTTCCGAAGGACGGGCGAGACGCCGTCCTCACACGTGCCTGGTGCGCCGAGCATCGGGCTGATCGGCGCTCGTCACCGCGGTGCGCGCTCACCCACCGACCAGGCGCTCGACGGCGTCCAGCACGACGGCCGGGGTCTCGCCGGCAGCGATCTCGGTCCGGATCCGTCCGGCGGCGACGCGGAACGCCGGGTCGGTCAGGAGCCGCGACGCGGTGGTGCGGATGTCCTCCGCGGTCGCCGTCGCGGCGTCGAGGACGAGTCCGGCGCCCAGGGCCTCGACGCAGCCGCCGTTCGGCAACTGGTCCGCACCGAGCGGCAGGACCAGCAGGGGCACCCCGTGCGCGAGCGCCCCGGTCACCGATCCGGATCCGCCGTGGTTCACGACCAGGTCCACGAGCCCGAGCACCGAGTCCTGCGGCACGTACTGCTCGACCCGGATCGTCCCCGGACCCGCCGGCACCGGGAAGGTCGTCGGGTCGACCCAGGGTCCGGTCGTCACGAGGATCCGCGCAGGCAGGGTGGCGAGCGCGTCGATCAGCCGAGCGAACAGGTCGCCGGACTTCGTGTTGAACTCGGTGCCGAGCGTGACGTAGACGCGGGGTCCGTCGCCGGCGGCCAACCACGCCGCGGCGTCCGACGGGGGTGACGACCAGGTGTCCGGTCGCATCCGGATCACCGGGCCACGCAGCTCGCGCCCGGATCGCATCGACGCCGGGAACGGGACGACGGTGAGCGCGCCGCCGAGCATGTGCTGCTCCGGGTCGGGCCCGAGTCCCGCGCGTCGACGGAGCGCCTCGAGCGGCTCTCGCACCGCTTCGCGCCAGGTCCCGCCGGCCGAGGCGAAGGCCAGGACCACCACGCACGGCACCCCGGCTCGTTCGGCGGCGGTCATCGCGCCGAAGTCGAACTCCCCGCAGACCACGAGGTCAGCGGTCCACCGTGTGACCAGTCGTCCGACGTCGACGACGGCACCGGCGGCCGCGTCCCCCAGGAACACCTGGGGGACGCGGGTGAGCACCGTGCTCGGGTCGATCGGGGTCAGGGTGCCGGTGCCCGGCCTGCTCGCCGGCAGCTCCACGTCCCGCGGTTGCCGGTGCGAGAAGCCGGTCTGTTCGAGGACTGCCTCGCGTGCGCCGCTCAGGGCCGTCCGGTGTCCGGCAGTGCTGGCCGCGCGGGCGAGCGGCAGCATCGGTGCGAGGTGTCCGCGTCCCCGTGGGAACGAGAACACGATGCGCAGGGGTTCCGGAGCACCGTAGCCGGGCCGGCCGTTCGCAGCAGACACCACAGGGCTCCGATCGTCGTGCGGGCTGCCTGCCCGCTTCGTCAGACAACCGTATGGCGAACGGCGGCCGTGCTCCATGAACCCTTGGTCAGCCTCGCGGGGCGCTCACGCGTCGACCGTGCTCACTTGCCGGCGGCCTCGTTGTAGGACGCGATCTGCTTGCCGGCCTGCTGTTCCGCGTCCTGCATCGTCGACTCGACGTCGGCACCCTCGACGATGCGGTTGAAGGCTCCGATGACGGTGGCACGGACCGTCGGGAACGCGCCGGTGATGCAGCCGGCCGCTGCGACGCTCGTGGGGTCGTCGGTGAGCTGCTGGTACATGGTGGCGATGTTCGGGTCGGACAGGGAGCGCTTGCCGACGGTGGTCTTCGCGGAGTCGGTGTTCATCGCGACGTAGCCGGTCGCCTTCGCCCACTCGGCCTGCACGTCGGGACTCTGGAGCCACTTGGCGAACGTGTACGACGCCTTCTGCTCGGCGGTCGAGTGGCCCTTGCCGGAGATCCACAGGGCGTTGCCGCCGATGACCTGGCCGGCGTCGTCGGAGTCCGACGTGGTGGGGAACCGGGCGACGACCGACTTGGAGCCGTCCGGGTCGACGGTCGTGTACGCGCCGGACGAGGTCAGCAGCATCCCGACCTTGTCGCTCGAGAACGCCGAGTTCTGCACGGTCGAGTCGGTGCCGGGGTTCAGGGCGGCGCCGTCCTGGTACAGCTTCTGCAGCGTGCTCATGAACTGCACCTGGGTGTCCGAGGTGAGCGAGACGCCGGTGACGGGCTTGCCCTTCCGGCCGTTGTCCGGCGTGCAGAACGGCTGGCCGCCCGAGGCACTCAGTTCCTCGAGCATCCACGAGTCGCCCATGTTCATGCTCATGCCGTAGCCACCGGTCGCAGCGTGGATCTTCTCGGCCCAGGTCGCGACCTGGGCCAGCGTCTTCGGCGGCTTCGCAGCGTCGAGGCCGGCCTTCGCGACGAGTGCCTTGTTCAGGTAGAGCACGGGCATCGAGACCGAGAACGGCATCGCCGCGAGCGACTTGCCGTCGCTGTAGTAGGTCGAGACGGCCGGTGCCATCGTGTCGGTCCTCGACGTCGAGCCGCTCACCGTCGCGGGGGACACCGTCTGGCCGGAGTCGATCATGAAGCCGGTCGACACGTCGTTCATCATGAGCAGGTCGGGCGTGGAGCCGGACTGCACCGCCGCCGTGTACTTCGTCTGGACGGCCGCGTAGTCGCCCTGGAACGACGACTTGACGGTGATGTGCTGGTCGTTCTGCTTGTTGAAGCGTGCGACGAGGGCGTCGAGTTCGGTCGCCGCCGGACCGGACATGGCGTGCCAGAAGTCGACGGTGACGGGGCCGGAGCGCTCCGACGCCGAGCTCGACGTGGAGCATCCGGTCAGGGCGAGGACCGCGACGGCGCCGGTGGCGAGTGCGGTGAGGGCGGTGGAACGACGAGTGGGCATGGTGCGTCCTTCGGGTGCGGGGCGGGCGGGGATCGGGGAGGGGAACGTGTGCGTCGTCACTTGAGTGCGCCGGCGGTGAGGCCACCGGCGAGGAACCGCTGGGCGACGAGGACCAGGACGAGGACAGGGAGGGTCACCATGGCGGCGCCGGCCAGGACCACGCCGATGTCGGCGGCCTCGGCGTCGGACAGCTGGGCGATGCCGACCTGCACGGTGCGGTGCTCGGGCGAGTTGGTGACGAGGAGCGGCCAGAAGAACCCGTTCCACGCGGCCGTCGCGCTCACGAGCGTGACCGAGACGAGCGTCGGGCGGGTGAGCGGCAGCAGCATGGACCGGATGAACCGGAAGTGCCCGGCGCCGTCGAGGACCGCGGCTTCCCGCAGCTCGTCGGGGAAGCTCAGGAACGCCTGGCGGAACAGGAAGATCGTCAGCGCCGAGGCCACGAACGGCAGGAAGACGACCAGGAGCGTGTCGATGAGGTGCCAGGACGCCACGGTCAGGTAGTTCGCGATCAGGGTCGTCTCGCCGGGGATCATCAGGCTGGCGAGCAGGACGAGGAACAGGGCACGGGTGCCGCGGAGCCGGCAGAACACGAGCGCGTAGGCGGTCATGATGCCGATGACGACCTGCAGCACCGTCTGGGCGAGGGTGACGACGACGCTGTTCAGGAACTGCGCTCCGAGCGGGACGACCTGCGTGGCGCGGACGATGTTGTCGAGCGTCAGGTGGATCGGGACGAGACCGGCGAGGCCCTGGTCCAGGTACCGGGTCGGGGTGAGTGCGCCCTCGAACACGTAGTACAGGGGGAAGCAGACGACGACGACCGCGATGACGAGCCAGGCGTAGACGAAGGCGCTCCGGAGCCGGCGGACGGTGACGGGGCGCATCAGTAGTTCACCCGCTTCTCGAGCACGCCGAACTGCACGATCGACAGCCCCAGGACCAGCAGGAACAGCACGACCCCGAGCGCGGCGGCGAGGCCGAAGTTCGCGCTGCCCGAGCCGAACGCCTGCTGGTAGATGGCGTAGACGAGGGTCTTCGACGAGTCGGCTGGACCGCCACCGGTCAGGATCTGGATCTGTCCGAAGGTCGTCAACGCCTCGACGGTGCCGGTCACGACCACGAAGAAGAGCGTCGGGGTGACGAGTGGCAACGAGATCGACCACAGTGTCCGGATGGGGCCGGCCCCGTCGAGGTGCGCGGCCTCGATGACGTCCTGGTCGATGGCGCCGAACGCTCCGAGCAGGAGCAGCACGGTGAACCCGAGCGACCCCCAGATCGTGACGACGATGACGCTCGCCAGGGCCCACTGCGTGCTCGTCAGGAACGGGACGGGTGCCCCGCCGAACTGCGTGATCACCGTGTTCAACAGCCCGTTGCCGGGGGCGAGCATCGCCGCGAACGCGACGGACCCGGCCGACACGGAGACGACCATCGGCGCGGTCAGGAGTGCTCGGAACACCGGCAGACCGCGGAGCTTCACGGTGAGCGGCACGACGACGAGCAGCCCGAACACGATCCGCCCGGCGACCACGCCGACACAGAAGACGGCCGTGGTCAGCATCGTCCGTCCGAACGCGGGGTCGGTGAACGTGCGGACGTAGTTCTGCAGCCCGACCGAGCCGGCCGGCTGGCCGAAGATGTCGGTGCCCTGGGTGCTGAGGACCAGGACCCGGCCGAGCGGGTAGAAGACGAAGACCGCGAACGCGAGCAGCGCCGGTGCGAGGAGCACCAGACCGAGCCGTCGGTCGGAGCGCAACGACGACCGGGCCGACCGGGCCGCCCGTGCTGGACGCCGCGACTGCGGCGGCCGGGGCGATCCCGCGGTACGCGGGGGACCGGCGAGCAGGCCGGACGTGACGGGGACCGTCATGGGGCGGACACCTCCGAGTAGGGAACGTTCCCTATCCGGGAACGACTCCACTCTGCGGCGGGTGCCGGAGACGGGTCAAGGCGCGTCGATCACCCGCCGTCACCCGTTCACGCGGCGTTCAACCCCTCCGTCGGCGGAGAGCCGCCGTTCACCGTTCGCACCCACCCGTTCACCTGCGGTTCGGGCCGACGACCGGCGTGGTTCGCCGTCCAGGGGCCTCGACGTCGTACAACCGGGGACCATGCGAACCGTTCCTGCTCCCCAGACGCTCCGGGTGATCGCCGAGGATGCCGCGCGTGCCGTCGCGCCCGACCTCCTCGCCGTGTTCCGCGCCCCGATGACGATCAGCACGAAGCGCGATGCGCACGACGTGGTGACCCTGCACGACCGCGCGGCCGAAGAGACGATCACCGCGGTGCTCACCGCGGCGGTGCCGGGTTCCGTCGTGCTCGGCGAAGAAGGCGGCACCACCGGCGGCCCCGGCAGCGCCGACACCACCGGGGACGCCGTGGTGCGGTGGATCGTCGACCCGATCGACGGCACGGCGAACTTCGCCCGCGGACTCGCGTACTGGTGCATCTCGATCGCGGCCGAGGTCGACGGCGAGGTCGTCGCGGGGGTGGTCTTCGACCCGGTCGCCGACCACGTGTTCGCGGCGGACGACGACGGAGCCTGGCTCGACGGTGCGCCGATGCACTCGTCGTCCGGCCCCGACGACGCCGCGACGGTGCTGACGAGCTTCCCGGTGCAGCAGGACCTCGACCTGCTCGGCGAGGCCGCGGCGTTCGACCTGCTGCGTGACCTGACGGTGCGGTACCGCCACCACCACAGCCTCGGCAGCGGCGCACTCAACCTGGTGCACGTCGCCGCGGGGTGGTCGGACGCCACGATGGGCTTCGCCACGCACCCCTGGGACGTCGCCGCCGGGGCACTGGTGCTCGAGCGGGCCGGTGGGTGGTTCCGGGGCTTCCGCGGTGGCGAGCCCGTCGACCGTGCGCACCTGGCCGACGACTACGTCGCTGCCGGCGCCGGGGGATCGCACGCCGAGCTGGTCCGTCGGGTGCAGGACCTGTCGGCGATGACCTCCACGGACGCTGCAGCCGCCGCCGATCGAACCGCCGCCGACCCGACCGCTGGCTGAGCCGCACCGCCGACCGAGCGGCACCGCCCACTGAACCGCACCGCCCACTGGACCGATCCTCCGCCAGCCGCGCCGTCGACGGCGTCGCGGTGCTCAGCCGACCTGGTGCCCGGCGACCGCCCGTGCCGTCGACCCCCGCTGCAGCAGGCGCGTCGGCAGGACCTCGTGGCGGTCACCGCGTCGCCCGCGCAGCCGTTCGACGACGAGCTCCACCGCCCGCGCGCCCATCCGGACCCGCGGCTGGTCGACGCTCGTCAGGTCGAGCCGGTCGCCGAGACCGGTGCCGTCGAACCCGGTCACCGCCACCATCCGGGGGAGCGCGAGTCCCGCGCCGTCGGCGATCGCCACGAGCCGCGCCGCGGTCGCGTCGTTCGTCGCGACGAACGCCGTCACCCCGTCGCCCAGGTGCCGGGCGATCCGCGCCGGGTCCGCCGCCAGGGCATCGACGTCGTCGACACGGTGGTCACCGGGCCGGCCGAGCTGCGCCGAGACCGTGGCGTGCGCGACGGCACGACGGGTCGTCGAGGGGTGGTCCGACTCCGCCACGAAACACGTGCGCCGGTGCCCGAGTGCGGCGAGGTGGAGCACCAGGTGGCGCATGCCCGATTCCTCGTCGGCGCGCACGGTGTCGAGTCCGAGTCCGGCGAGACCCGACCCGCTCGAGCCGAGGACCGCGACCGGCAGGTCGCGCGCGACCGCAGCGAGCCGTGCCGGGGCGACCCGGCTGCTCAGGACCGCGACCCCGAGGACGCCGTCGGCCGACCGGCGGGAGGCGTGCAGGGCCTCCAGGCCGTCGGCCAGCCGGGCGGGGTCACGGAACCCGTCCACGACGCGGAGCGCGAACCCCAGGGTCTCGGCGGTCGCGCGTGCGCTCCGGAGCGCTTCGTCGTGGAACGGGTTCGCGGCTTCGGTGACCAGCACGCCGAGCACGAGCGGCGCGCCCTGCGCGCGTCGCCGGGCGAGCGTGCCGACCGGGAGGCCCAGCTCGTCCGCCGTCCGCACCGCGAGTTCCCGACGTGGTCGCGACACACCGTCGTCGCCCCGCAGGGCGAGTGACACGAGCGATCGCGAGACAGCGCAGCGCTCGGCGACGTCGCGGAGGGTGGCGGCCACGGTCAGGCGAGCTTCCAGGTGTGGACGTGCTCCCAGGTCATCGTCTGCCACCAGCGGCCGGACCAGTCCGGGCTCGCGGTGCGGTAGAGCACGACGGTGTCGCCGCGGAACCCGGTCGGCACGTCGACGTCGAGTTCGTGGATGTACGCGCCCACCTCGTCGTGCAGGTCCGGGCGGACGTACAGGTCGTGCGAGGCGAGCGAGAGGTGCGCGCGGTACTGCTCCGGGTCGTAGTCGTTCGACGGCGGGACCTGCATCGGCTGCCGGAAGGGGGCGACCACGGCATCGATGTCGGCGGCGAGTCGGACGAAGTCGTCGTTGTGCGAGCCGTCGGGCCGGGTCGCGACGTCGTAGACGAACCCGATGCCCTGCTCGCGGACGCCGGCGTTGTGGACGTCGAACGCCGGGCGTGAGTCGAGCAGCGCCGTGACGGCCGCGATGACCTGGTCCTCGTTGCTGCCGAACGGCTGGCTGCCGACGAGCGTGGCGTGCGGCGGGAAGGCGCCGGCGGACACCAAGCCGTACTGCGCGCGGAGCTGGTCGGTGACGACCGTGACGGCGCGGCAGGTGCGGGCGTCCGGGCGCAGGTAGATGCCGTGGCGGTAGGGGTCGCTCGGGTCGCGCGGCAGTTTGGCGGTGACATTCTGGGGCATGGGTCCGTCCGGGGTCGGTCGATGGGGAACGTTCCCGATCGTCGGGAACGTTCCCCATGATCGACCGGAGCGGCCCGGATCTCACCCGTCGGCCCGTGACGGGACGGTGAACGATCGGTGTCGGCGACGCCGGGTCAGACGCGTGCGGCGGTCCGGCCCGGCACCAGGGTGCCGTCGACGGCGTTGTGGGCGACACCCGTCGAACGGCCGTCGATCTGGTCGACCACGTCGTCGACGGACAGGCGGCCGATCAAGCCGAGCGGCTGTCGCCACGAGGTGATGCCGAGCAGCTCGGTGGCGAGCGGCGCGACCCCGTCGTAGCCCGTGACCGACAGGTCGTCTGGTGCACGGAGACCACGGCGGCGCATCGACTCGAGCACACCGACGGCCCAGCGGTCGCTCGGTGCCATGACCGCCGTCACGCCGCCGGCGCCGAGGACCTGCTCGAGGAACGAGTCGAGGTCCTCGGGGTCCGCGCCGTGGTCCTCGGAGCGGATCCGGAGCACCTCGGCGCCGCGCGCACGGAGCCGGCGCACCATCGCGTCGGTGCGGGCCGACTGCGTCAGGGACCCGGACGGTGTGACCGTCAGCACGGCGACGCGACGGTGCCCCAGGTCGGCGACGTGGTCGGCGAGGCCGCGACCGCCGCCGCGCTCGTCGCAGTAGGCGCTGCTCACCGCCGGGTCCGTCTCGGGGCGTCCGGAGACCACCGTCGGGATGCGTCGGGCGAACGGCAGGACGTCGTCGATGGGCAACGCGCCGCTGCAGACGATGAGCCCCTCGACGCGCAGGGACACCAGGGTCTCGAGCGCCCGGCGTTCCTCGCTGACCGGGAACGACCCCGCGCCGGTGGCGGTGACGACGCGGTACCCGCGCGCGGCGGCCTGCAGCTGGAACGCGGTGAGCAGGTGCCCGTAGAACGGGGTCGAGGCATCACGGACGAACGCCCCGAGCGTGTGCGTGCGGTGTGCCGACATGCCGCGGGCGTTCGCGTTCGCCACGTAGCCCAGGTCGAGTGCCGCCCGCTTGACGCGTTCGGTCGTCGACGGCGCCACCCCGTACGAGCCCGCGAGGGCACGGGAGACGACCGACTTCGACACTCCGGCCAGTGCTGCGACGTCGTGGATGGTCGGGACTGCCGGGTGTCCGGTCACCGCGGGCACCGTCGTTCAGATGACTGCACGAGTGTCACGGTAGCCGGACGGACGCCCGGAGCGGGCGACGGTGGTGGTGAACAGTTGGTCACGCCGACCGCCCGGGGGAGTCCGAGCGGTCGGCGTGGGTGGCCGGTGGTGGCGGCCGGTGGCGGTGTCGGGTCAGCGGTGCGTCGCCGGTCGACGGACCGTCAGGCGGTACTCCTTCTTCGTGGTGCCGTCCTGCGCGGTGACCGTGATGCGTGCGGTCCGGCCGGAGACGTGCACGGTGGCGACCGCGTTCGGGTTCGTCGTGTGCACGTGGACGTCGGCGGCCCGGAGCGTCCGGACCGGCGCCGTCACCGTCGCACCCTGCGACGAGGCGGCGGCGGGCAGGTGGACGCGCACGCCCGCGACCGCGATCGAGGAGACGGTGGCGTCGCTCGACACGAGGAACCGCTGGCGCAGTGCGGCGGCCTCGTGCCCCGTCACGCCGATGGTGTCGCGCAGGTACGCGTCCATCCCACCGAAGTCGGTGGCGATGTCCTGCTCGAAGGTGCCCTGCAGCAGCTGCGGGGTGGCCCAGGTGACCCCGAGCTGCGTGTTCGAGAGCAGGTAGTCGTGCAGGATGTCGGCGCTGTCCACGCCGAGGACCCGGTCGAGCAGGTCCACCACGGTGCCGGTTCGGTCCATGCCGTGCGAGCAGTGGATGAGCACCGTGCCGCTGGTGTGCGAGGCGAGGATCCGGAGCACGCGGCGGTAGGCGGTGATCATCGACCCGGGGGTCGCCGGGTCGACGTGGCCCTTGTCGACCAGGTCGTGGTACATCGCCGTGTCGTCGCTGTAGTCGCCGTCCGCGCCGAACATCGAGATGTCGACGTGCCGCGCGCCGGGGATCGCGACGTCGGGCTTCGCGGCGATCTGGGAGGGTGTCCGCAGGTCGACGACGAGGTCGACGTGGTACTCGTCGGCCAGGGTCGTGGCCCCGGCTGCGGTGATCTTGTCGAGCGACTCGGAACGGATCAGCCGCGGAGCGTTCACGGTCTGGCCGGACCGGCCGTGCACCGCGGCGAGCTCGCGACCGTTGACCAGTCCGGGGACGTCGGTGATCGGGTGGTCCGCGGCGGTGAACGCGGGCTGGAGTGCGGTGTCGGCGTGGGCGGCCGTGACGGAGAACGCGGCGGAGGCGACGACGGCAAGGCCGGCGAGTGCGGTCGCGGCCACACGGGCGGTGCGCTGGGAGTGGGTGAGGGGGGAGCGGTGGAGCGGGGGCACGGGGCATCCTCGATCTGATCAGGACCCGGGGGTCGCGGGGATCCGGACGCGGTGACGTCCGGATCCCCGCAGGATCGCGAGGTGGGTGGTCGGCCGAGTGGCTGCGAGGTGACCGGGGTGTGTCCGGGTCATGAGGCAGCGCTCAGTCGCCGAGACGGCCGCGGCCGGGTGCACCACCCGGTCACAGCCGGCTCAGGACGCCGGGGCCAGCCGGTACCGGAACAGCTCGGTGAGCACCTGCTGCACGGGCGTGTAGAGCAGCACCGTCGTGCTCGTCGTGCTCGTCGTGCCCGTCGTCGAACTGCCCGAGATGATCCCGTACAGCCGGTTCGTGGCGCTGATCACCGGTCCGCCGGCGTCACCCGGCTCGATGCCCACGCCGGCATCGGTGCGTGCGGCGGCGAGGTGCTGCGCGCCGGCGCGGCTCGCTGTCGGCACCCGTGTGGCCGTCCAGGAGCAGAGCACCCCGCTCGCCGCCCCGCTGGTGCAGAAGGGATCGGCGTCGGGCTGGCCGGTCCCGGTGACGGCGGCACGTGCCGGGTCGCCGTCGACACGGGTGAAGACACGACCGGATGCTCGCGGCGTGTACGTCGAGACCGACGGGTCGCAGGACCCGGCGGCCGCCCGGACGCGCGTGCACGCCAGGGGTGGGATGACCGCGAGCTCGACGTCGGAGTCCGCGGACTGCCAGACCACGCTGCCGACGGCCGCGCCGTCGAGCCGCACCGGCGCCTGCAGCGGCGCGCAGCGCTTCGCCAGCACGACCCACCTGGTCGCCCGCTGGTACGCGGTGACCTGGCTCCGGAAGCCCTTGGCGGTCAGGACCGCCCCGACCGTGCAGGTGCTGCCGGGGACCCCGACCTGGGTGCCGGCGATGATCGGTGCCGCGGTGCGGTCCGGGTCGCTCGTGGCAGCCGAGGCCGGTGCGGTGCCGGCGAGGGCGATGCCGACGGCGGCCGCGACGGACAGGGCGACGGCCAGGGTGCGGACGCGCACCGCTTGCGTGTGACGGAACACGGTTCAGCCGAGCCGGCGGGTGCCGTTGATGCGTCCGATCACGGACAGGGTGTCCGGGTCGGCGAGGCGGGCGTGCCAGTGCAGCGTCGTCGTGCCGCGCGGCAGGTCGGGGAACGCCGCGGTGAAGCGGTAGTGCCCGCTGGCGCTGACCATGTCGTCCCCGCCCGTGACCTCGGCGATGTGCTTGCTGAACAGGCCGCGGGGCTTGCCCGGTGCGTCGTAGTAGACGATGACCAGGGTGCCGGGCTTGCCGGCGCCGGCGAAGGTGGTGCCGGTGAAGCTCGTCCGGTCTGGTCCGCCGTGGGTCTTCGCGGTGAACGCCACGGCTGCAGACCGGGTCGGGGCGTGGGCGGTGTGCGGGATCGTGGCGGCCCCGGCCTGCGCGGGGACCAGGGCGCCGGCGGCGAGTGCTCCGCCGAGGGCGACGCCGGCGATGAGCGCGGTCAGCCGCCGGGACGCCGGCTTGCGGGCGGTGGACGGGGTGGGACGCATGGGGACTCCTCGGTTCGGCTCGGGTCGACTCGGTGTGCGTGAACGCTAACAACGGGCCAGACGATCGTCTAGCGAATGCCGGAAGCTGAGTGGATCAGAGGCAAACCGTCCGGACGGCGTGCTCCCCTCGTGCTGTCAGACGTTCGTATGATGACCCGAGACCCGAACGAGGAGTGCGATGAACCAGCGGCAGCAGGCGAAGACCCGGACCCGCGAGCAGATCATCGAGGCCGCGGCGGCGGTGTTCGCGAGCCACGGCTACGCGGGGACGTCGTTCGCCCGGGTGGCCGCCGCCATGGACCGCCCGAAGTCGGCGATCGGCTACCACGTCTTCTCGTCCAAGCACGAGCTCGCCTTCGCGGTCATCGAGCGGCAGCAGGCCCGCTGGGCGGTGATCGACTCGCTGATCACGCAACCCGAGGGCCTCGAGCACCTGCTCGTCATGCTGACGTCCGCCTGTTCCGATGCCATCCGGTGTCCGGTGGCTGCCGGGGCCATCCGTCTGAGTCACGAACTCCGCGGTGCGGGAGAGGTGATCCCGCGGGTCTTCACGTGGGACGACTACGTCCGTCGGCACCTGTCGGCTTCGAGCGGGGGTGTCGGCCCCGCCACCGATCCCGAGTGGGCTCGTGCGGCGGACCTCGTGCTGACGTCGACCTTCGGGGTGATGTGGGCCCGGACGAGTGCACGACTGACCCGTGACACCGAGGGGCAGCTCCGGGACCTGTGGGCGGCACTGTTCACCGGGCTCGGACTGCCCGGCGTGCACGGCTTGCTCGAACAGGTGGAGCCCGTGCGGGTCGGCGGACACCCGGCCACCCCGGGGGACTGACCCCGCAGGGCTCGCCCCTCCCGAGGGGCCCCGGCGGACTGCTGGTCCACCGGGGCGCCGGGCCTACTTCTTCTGCTCGCTGCCGTCCGGGTTGACGACGTACCAGACGCCCTTGTCGCCCTGTCCCGTCACGTCGCCGGCCTTCTTGTCCCCGACGAAGGTGTAGATCGGGCGCCCGTCGATCGTGATCTGCCGCCCGCCGTCCACGCCCTTGATGGTGCCGACCGTCCCGGTGATGCCCGACACCTTCGGCTTCGTGGTCGACGCTTCGATCGCCGGCCACGCCGCCGCGCACGCACCGGTGCACGTGCTCGTGCCGGAGTCCTTGACGTCGGCGTCGAAGTAGTAGGCGGTCATGCCCTTGCCGTCGACGACGACCTTGCCGAGTGTCGTCGAAGCGACGGTCGCGTCGACCGAGGGGGACGAGTCGGTCGTCGCGGGCGCGTCGCCCTGTGCGGCGGGGGACGGCGAGGGCGACGGTGCCGCGGAGCCGGCCGTGGAGCAGCCGGCGAGTCCGAGGCTCAGGGCCAGTGCGGCACCGAGGAGGACGGAGACGGATCGGGATGACGGTGTGCGGTGGGGTGTCGACACGGGGGCTCCTCGTGGTCAGGTCTCGCCGCTGACTGCTGGCCAGACGTTCGTCTAGCGAACGTAACCGCAGTACCGAGCGGCGGCCAGCACCCTGCGCGGCCTCTCATCCGGTGGGCCGCGGATCGTGGGAGCGGCGGTCCGTGTGCTCGACCACGTGGACGCCGTCGACACGCCCGATGACGTCCAGCGACTCCGGGTCGATCAGTCGGGCGCTCCAGGACGCCTGATCGGCGTCGCGGGGCAACTCCGGCAGGACCGCGGTGAAGGCGAACCGGCCGGTCCGACCCACCGCGCTGCTGCCCGGCGCGATCTCCGCGACGCGATCGTCCCCGGTGCCGTCCCGCGGTTCGCCGTAGTGGATGACCACGACGGCGCCGGGGGTGCCCCTCCCGGCGAAGCGCACGCTCACGACTCCGCCGGTACCGACCGTCCGTGGTGGGCGGATCGCGAACCGGTGCGCGCCGCTCGTCGAGGGCGGTGCGCCGAGTGCGGCACCGAGCGCTCCCGATGCCCCGAGGCCGAGTGTCTCGGTACCCGTCGTGGTCGGTGGCGGCGCCGGCAGGGCGAGCGCGACGGCGAGCGCGGCGATCCCCGCGGCGAGGACGATCGGTGACACCCGGACCCGGTCGGTGCTGCGCGACATGGTCGGCCCCTTCGTGGACGGCGTGTGGCGGAAGTCGCCACGCCACACGCTACCGCTTGGCCAGACGATCGTCTGTTCGCCCGCGTCCGCGCCCGCGCCCGCGCCCCACCAGGACGCGCCACCGCCGCTGTTCCGAGATGACGACGGCGACGCACAGGACCGTGACGGCGACCGCGACCGCAGCCGGCCAGACGACCCAGGACGCGGCGATGGCTCCGACCAGGTGCGCGAGGACCGACGCGATCGTCACCACTCCCGGTGCCGCGACGGGTGGGTCGCCGCCGGGGCGGTCACCCGGCGTCCCGAAGACCGCCGGCGGCACGACGAGGAGCAGGACGGCGGCGATCGCGAGCACCGGCGAACGGGGCCAGAGCGCCCAGGGCACGGCCACCCATGCGACGAGCTCCGCCGTGAACCGCAGGCCGCCACGGAGCGGGTCGTGACCGACGGGCCTCGACGCGCGCGCCGCCGTGGTGACGGTCACCGTGTTGTCGCGGCACGGAACCCGCGATCCAGGAAGTCGACCATCCACGCAGCACTCGCATCGACGTCCGTGTCCATCTGGAACCCGCCGGACGCCTCGATCGTGGCGAACCCGTGCAGGACGCTGCGGAGCACCCGGAGTGCGTGGACCTCGTCGGCGGGGTCGAGCGGGTAGTCGCGGAGCGCCGCGGCGAAGGACGCCAGGGTGCGGCCGAGCGCGACGGCCAGCGGGTCCTGGGCGTCGGTCGGCCGGACGCTGACGGCTGCCTGGTACCGCGCCGGGTGCTCCCGGACGCTCCGGCGCACGGTCTGCACCGCCGCCTCGAGCGCACTCCGGCCGCTGCGCCCCTGCATGGCGTCGCGGAGTGCGTCCCCGAGCTCGTTCGCGCCGAGGATCGCGATCCTGCGCGTGAGGTCACCGAGTCCGTCGACGTGCTTGTACAGCGACGGTGCCTTCACCCCGAGGCGGTCGGCGACGACGCTCATGCTCAGTCGGGCCAGACCGATCTCGTCGGCCAGCGTCGCCGCGGTCTCGGTGACGGTCGCCGGGTCGAGCCCCGCCCTAGGCAACGGGGCCTGCGACGGGCAAGGTGCGGGCGAGGAACGGCAGCAGCAGGGCGAGGAGTGCAGTCGGCGTCTCGGTGTGGGGGTAGTGGCCGGCGCCGTCGATGACGGCGAGCTCCCCGAGGCCGTCGGGCAGGTCGGCGAGGACGCGCTCGCCCTCGGCGCGGGGGTCGGCCCAGTCCGGATCGGCGCTGCCCTCGACGACGAGCACGGGGCACCGGATGGCACCCAGCTGCTCGCCGGCGTCGGCGGGCGACGTGCGGGTCATGGCGCGGAGGACCGCCAGCCGCTCCGGTCGCCGCAGGGTCGTCTCGATGCGGCCGCGCTCGGTCGCCCAGTCGGCGGGCTTGGCGGGGATCGCGATGTCCAGGTACGCGAGCCAGCCGGGCAGGCTGCCGCTCGTCATCACGCGTGCGAGCTGGACGGTGCCGGCGCGGTGTCGGCGGTTGCGCAGGAGCCCACCGAGGTCGACGGACTGCTTGCGCGTGAACGGTGCCAGCTCGACGATGCCGGCGACCAGGTCGGGTGCGGTGGCCGCGGCGATCGTCGCTGCGCCGCCGCTGATCGACTGCCCGACGACCACGGCCGGGCCGCCGAGGTGCCGGGCGACGGCGACCAGGTCGCGTGCGATGTCGGAGCGCTCGTACCCGGACCACCCGGTGCTCGAGTCGCCGCAACCCCGCAGGTCGACGTTCGCGACCCGGTAGCCGGCCGCGACGAGCTCCGGCACGACGAAGCGGTAGGAGTGGCGGCTGTCGCCCATCCCGTGGGCGAGGACCACGAGCGGCCCTGAGCCGGAGAGGTCGTAGGCGATCGTGCCGCCCTCGGTGTCCAGGTGTTCGAGCATGACGTGGCTCCTTCGGCTACGGGTAGTAACTCAAAGGCTAATACTCGTAGCCGGGAAGTCAAGGACTACTCTGGTCCGCGCTCCGGGTGCTGCCATCATGGCCGGGTGCACCATGACGAGGACCACCCCCGACCGGACGTCACGACCGTCGAGATCATCGGCGGCCCAGAACCGGTCACCGTGACCCTGCACCCCGCCGACAGCGGGTGGGCTGCGGTCTTCGCGGACCACCGGCGACGCATCCTGGAGGCCCTGCCCGGCTCCGGCGCGGACGCTGCGGTCGTCGAGCACATCGGTTCCACGGCCGTCCCCGGCCTGGCAGCGAAACCCATCGTCGACATCGTGGTCGTCGTCGCCGACATCACCGCCGAGGCGACCTACCTCGACCAGCTCCTCGCGGCCGGGTACGAGCTCCGCGTGCGCGAACCCGGCCACCGCCTGGTCCGGACACCGGCTCGCGACGTGCACGTGCACGTCTACGAGCAGGGCGCGACGGCGGTCGAGGAGTACCTGCTCCTCCGCGACCACCTGCGCGTCGACGCCGACGACCGCGCGCTGTACGAGCGCACCAAGCGGGAGCTGCTCGGCCGGAGCTGGGACGACATGAACGCCTACGCCGACGCGAAGACGGCCGTCATCACGGCGATCAAGGAGCGGGCGCGCCGGAGCCGCGCGTCCTGAGACGCGCGGCTCCGGTTCCCGCTGCCCGGTCTCAGCTCGTCGGGACGACGTCCCAGTGCTCGCGGATCAGGTTGCCGTCCACCCGGAACAGGTCGGCTGCGCCGAACGGTGCGTCGGCCTTCGCCCCGACCTGCTTCGAGAACGTCCACACCAGGTCGCCGTCGGCCAGCGAGATGACGGACTCCTGCTTCGGCAGACCCTGCGCGGCACTGCCGGCGAAGAACTGCTTGAGCGCGGCGGTGCCGTTCGCGGCGACCGAGTTGTGCTGCAGGTACGCCGGGTCGAACTTCTCGTCCAGCACGGACACGTCGTGGTCGCGGAACAGCCGGTTGTACGCGGTCACCGCGAGCACCCGGTTGTGCTCCTCCTGTCGCTCGGTCAGGTGGTGGTCACGCTTGGCGGCCGGGTACAGGTCGCTGAACATGCTGTTCGTGTTGCCGCTGGCCGGCGTGCCCGTCGGGACCGTCTGCCGGAGCGCCCACCACTCGCTGATGCGGCCGTTGCGCATGCGGAACAGGTCGACGGCGGCGTCACCGGTGCGTTCGTCCTTCGGCTTCGCGGTGATCTGCCAGTGCACGGCCACCAGGTCGGCGTCACCGGCGATGTGCTTGATCACGGCGTGGGCGCCGGGGACCCGGGCGCGGTCGGCGGTGAACTCGGCGAGCAGTGCAGCTGGACCCGAGGTGCTCTTCGCGCCGTGGGCGACGGCACCCGATGCCACGGCGGTCCGGGCTGCAGCGCGTGCCGTCGCCGAGGCGGGGGAGCGGAAGGCGCACCGGAACAGGTGCCGGACGGTGGCCTCGTTGCGCTGCTCGGCGCGACGGTCGAGCCGCGAGACGGCCGTGCCGCCCTCGGTGGTCCGCGCCGCGCGGGACACCGTGTGGTGCGCGGAGGTCGTGGTGGTGGAGGTGTGGAGGGGTGCCGCCACGGCCGGGCCGGCCACGAGCGACACGGCGATGGCGACCGGAGCTGCCACCGCACACGCCTTGGCGATGATGGGGAGAAGTGATGTCGTCTGCACGGCAGAACGATGGAACCGGTCCCTGGGGGCCGCCGCGCGCCCTGGAGCCGTCGCGTGCTGCGACCGTGACCGACTTCTCAGGCGCGGTGCGGGCCTCCCGGGTGGTCTGCGAACACCCTGCCAGGGTGACCCGCTCCCGCTGGTGATCGACGAGCCGGACCTGTGCGACGGCTCACGCGCACTGTCAGCCGATCCCTACGCTCCGGGCTCCTCGATGGTCAGACGGAGCTCGGCGAGGACGGGCAGCGCGGCGCGCAGCGCGTCGACCCCGTCCGGGCCCAGGCGTTCGAGCGCGCCGACCAGGACGTGCTCGGCCGAGGCGTCGTAGACCCGGAGCCGCTCGGACGCGAGCTCGGTCAGGGCGATCTCGGTGCTGCGGCCGTCGCCGGTGGCGAGCCGCCGGCGGACGAGCCCGCCGCGCTCCATCGCGGTGACGAGGTTGCTGACCGTGGAGCGGGCGAGGCCGAGGGACCGGCCGAGCGCCGTCGGCGTGAGCCACCCGGCCTCGTCGAGGCGTCGCAGCACCTCGATCTGGGCGTCGGGCAGTTCCGGCAGCGCACCGTCACGGCGTGACGCGTTCAGCAGGGTGCGGCGGAACGGGCCGACCTGGTCGCTGAGCCGCCGAGCGATGTCCCGGAGTCCTGCGGTGTCGTGCTCGCTGCCCATGTCCTCAGCTTAGGTCCTCGAAAAAGGTTTGCAACAAAACTATGTTTGGCGCAGGATGGGGGCATGACGATCACCACCTCAGTCGCACAGCCCGTCCCGTCGCAGGACCTCTCCGGCATCGTCGGACACCGGTTCATCTACACGTACGCCAACGGCTGGCAGTACGAGATGTACGTCAAGAACGCCACCACCATCGACTACCGCATCCACTCCGGCATGGTCGGCGGGCGCTGGGTCAAGGACCAGCAGGTCGACCTCGTGGTGCTCACCGCCGGCGTCTACAAGGTGTCGTGGAACGAGCCCACCGGCACGAGCGTCGTCGTGACCGTGGTGCCGGGGGAGCGCGTGCTGCACGGCACGATCTTCTTCCCGCACTGGGTCGAGGAGGACGGCAGCAAGACCGTGCTGTTCCAGAACGACCACCTGGACCGGATGCGCGAGTACCGCGACGCCGGCCCCACCTACCCGATCTACGTCGTCCCCGAGTTCGCCCACATCACCCTGTTCGAGTTCGTCGGCCAGGACGACGAGACCGTCGTCGACACCGCGCCCGCCGACCTGCCGGCCGGGTTCGCCGACCGGAGCAACTGAGCGTGACTGCGGAACGTCCGCTGGAGCGTGCCCTGACGAGCATCCGGCTCGAGCACCGGGGCGGGGCGCTCCGGGGGTGGGAGTACCACCCGGCGCCCGCGGCTGCCGGCGGCTCGGTGCTGTTCGTGCACGGGTTCGGTGACTCGTCGATCGGTCCGCGCCAGCTCTTCGTGCAGGCCGCGACCGCCTTGACCGACAGCGGTCTGACGGTCCGCTCCTACGACCGTCTCGGGCACGGCACGAGCGACGGACGCTTCGCGGACATCTCGATCGGCGACGAGGTCGAGCAGGTCGTCACGATGATCCGGGCGTTCTCGGCCGACCAGGGGGCACCGATCCACGTCGTCGCCCACAGCCTGGGCGCCGTCGAGTCGGCGATGGCGGCGGCGAGGGTGCCCGACCTGGTGCGGAGCCTGACCCTGTGGTCGCCGGCCGGGGTCGTGGTCGACGACATCGCCGTGCACGACACCATCCAGGGGCAGCCGCTCGCGCCCGTCCGCGACCGCGGCTGGTTCGACTTCGCTGGGACCGCCCTCGGGCGCGGGTTCGTCGACGAGGTCCGGGACGGACTCGACGTCTACGCCCAGGCGCGCGGGTACGACGGGCCGGTCGACGTGCTGCACGGTACCGCCGACGAGATCGTCCCGGTCGAGTACGGCCGGCGCTACGGCGAACTGCTCAGCGGGGCGACGTTCACCGCGGTCGAGGGTGCGGACCACGTCTGGTCGTCGGTCCCGTGGCGCGAGCAGCTCGTCGACCGCCTGCTCGAGCGCGTCAGGGAGCGGTCCGGGCGATGAGGTCCTGCACCCGCGCACGCACGTCGTCGCGGATCGGCCGGACGGCGTCGAGGTCGAGCCCTGCGGGGTCCGGGAGCTCCCAGTCCTCGTAGCGTTTGCCGGGGAACACCGGGCAGGCGTCCCCGCAGCCCATCGTGATGACGACGTCGGCGGCACGGACGGCGTCGGTGCGGAGCAGGGCGGGCTGCTCGCCCCGGATGTCGATGCCCTCCTCGAGCATCGCCTCGACGACCACGGGGTTGAGCTGGTCGGCCGGTTCGGAGCCGGCGCTCCGGACGTCGACGCGGTCACCGGCCAGGTGCTGCAGGAAGCCGGCGGCCATCTGGGAACGGCCGGCGTTGTGGACGCAGACGAACAGGACGGTGGGCATGCGGGGTGCTCCGATCAGAGGACGACGGCGCCGAGCAGGCCGGCTCCGATGACGACGGCCCACGGGGGAGCGGACCAGCGGGTGAGGGCGGTGAAGGCAGCCACGGCGAGCGCCAGTGCGGGGGCCGAGCGGACCCCCTCGGTGATGACCGGGTCCCAGAGCGCTGCGGCGAGGAGCCCGACGACCCCCGCGTTCACGCCGGCGAGCACGCGTCGGGCCCACGGCAGGGCGCGGAGCACGTGCCAGAACGGCAGTGCGCCGATGACCAGGAGCGCGGCGGGCAGGAAGATCGCGACGAGTGCGACGGTTGCGCCGAGGACCCCGCCGGGGCTGCCGTGGGCGACGGCGCCGAGGTACGCGGCGAAGGTGAACAGCGGCCCGGGTACGGCCTGTGCGGCGCCGTACCCGGCCAGGAAGTCGGCGTGCCCCACCAGGTGTGTGGCCACTGTCTGCGACTCGAGCAGCGGCAGGACGACGTGGCCGCCGCCGAAGACGAGCGAGCCCGCCTGCGCGAAGACCCCGAACAGGCGCACGGCACCGGTGCCGTGCGCGGCGATCGGGGCCGCGACGAGCAGGGCGGCGAACGCGACGAGCGCCGACACCGCGACCCAGCGGGGGAGCCGGACGGCGCCGCCCGTGTCGGTGGCGCCTGCATCCACGCCCACGGCGACGACGCCGCGGAGCCACACGGCGCCGACCACACCGCACACCGCGATCACCGCGACCTGCGGCCCCGGGCCGGGGACGAGCAGCACCACGATCGCGGCTGCGGCAGCGACGGTCGCCCGTCGGCGGTCCGGCGTGAGCGAGCGCGCCATGCCGAGCACCGCCTGCGCCACCACCGCGGCTGCGGCGGCCTGCAGCCCGAGCAGCCACCCGGCGCCGGCCAGGTCGGGCGTGCCGGACACGAGCAGGGCGAACGCGACGAGCAGCACCGCGGACGGCAGCGTGAACCCGCACCAGGCGGCGAGGAGTCCGAGCATCCCGGCGCGCTGCAGGCCGAGTGCCATCCCGACCTGGCTCGACGCCGGCCCGGGCAGGAACTGGCAGAGCGCGACGAGGTCGGCGTAGGCGTCGTCGCCCAGCCACCGCCGACGCACCACGAAGGCTTCGCGGAAGTACCCGAGGTGCGCGACCGGCCCGCCGAACGAGGTCAGCCCGAGCCGCAGGAACACCAGGAACACCGTGGCCGCGGACGACCGCAGGGGCTCGGGGCTCGTCGTCACCCGCTCATCTTGACGACGGCAGATGGTTCAGTCAACATTGAACTGATGAACATGCGGCAGCAGGACCTCGAGCAGCGCGCGGCGCAGCACGCGGCCCTCGGCGACGTCGCACGCCTGGCGGTCGTCGACCTGCTCGCGGCCTCCGACGCCAGCCCGAGCGAGGTCCGGGCCGCCCTCGGCCTGTCCGGCCCGCTCCTCGCGCACCACCTGCGCGTCCTCGAGCAGGCCGGCCTGGTCACGCGGCGCCGCTCCGACGGCGACGGCCGTCGCAGCTACCTGCACCTCGAACCGAGCGGTGTCCCGCACGGGGCGGCGGCGGTGCCGGGTCCGGTGTCGCGCGTGCTGTTCGTCTGCACCGGCAACTCCGCCCGCTCCCCGCTGGCCGCGGGCGTCTGGGCGCAGGTCAGCGAGATCGGTTCCCTGTCCGGCGGGACGCGTCCCGCCCCCGCCATCGCCCCCGGCGCGGTCGCCGTCGGTGCGCGCCACGGCCTCGACCTCGGCGACCACGTCCCGCGGTCCTTCCACGACGTCGTCGCCGACGGCGACCTGGTCGTCACGGTCTGCGACCGTGCGCACGAGTCGATCGACGACGGTGACAGCCTGCACTGGTCACTGCCGAACCCCTCGCGCACCGGCACGCCGGAGGCGTACGAGGCCACCTACGCGGACCTGCGGTCCCGCGCCACGGCCTTCGCTGCGCGCCTCGCCGCCTGACGCGGCCCCACGAACGGAACGCCCCGATGAGATCCCCCCTCCTCATCGGGGCGTTCTCCCTGTGCCGTGGTCGGCACGCACCGCCGGGCGGGAGGCTCGGGGCGGGCCCGCACCGTGCCTCCCGTCCGTCCCGTGGCGGCCCCACGGCCGAGCGCGTCGCCGCGGGGACCGCGCGCTCCGGGACGGTGCGTTCAGGGACCGCAGTGATCCGCGACGAGCCCGAGGACCTGCTCGGTGTGGCGTTCCGCCGTCGCGAGTCGGGCGTGCTCGATCGCGGCGTCGGTGTGCGGTCGCAGCAGGTCCCGGTCCGAGGCGAGTTCGATGATCGTCGTGGCGAGCCCGAACGCGGTCTCGTCGTCCGTCAGGACGGCGGCGGATCCGAACTCGCTCGCCAGACGGATGTCGGAGACGATGACCGGACGGTGGTCGCGGAACGCCTCGAGCGCGGTCATCGGCTGGCCGTCGTGCTCGAGCGAGCAGATGACCGCTGCGTGCCCGCAGAGCAGCAGGTCGTGGACGCCCTGCAGGGACAGGCGGCCGTGCACGCGCACCGACACCGGCGTGCGCGTCGGAGGGACGGTCCCGCCGGCGACGTCGACCCGGACCGCGTGCGCCCCCAACCGGATCTCGACCAGCCGGATCGCGTTGAACAGCACGTCGAGGCGCTTGTCCGGCGTGAACCGCGACGCCCAGACGAGCCGGAGCGGGCCGAGCTCCGGCGGTGGCGGCGGTGTCACCGTGCGGTTCCCGATGGCGTTGGGCACGACGTGCACCTCGTCCAGGCCGGCGGCACGCAGGACTCCCGCCTGTCGGGTGGTCGAGGTGACGACGACGTCGGCGGCCGCGGAGACAGCGACGGCCATCCTGCGGCGCGCGTCCTCCATGGGGTGGCCGCCGACGCGGTGCCGGCCGGTCCGGAGCCCGGTCACGACGCGGTGGGCACGACGTGCCAGGGGCGCGAACGCCGCGGCGGTCCGCCCGCGGATCGGAGCGGAACCGTGCACGGTGTGGATCGTCGGCAGCCCGAGCGAGCGCGCCGTGGTCAGGGCTGCGGCGGCGAGACCGAAGTCCGAGTGGGTGACGACGAGACCGATCCGTTCCTCGAGCATCACCGTGCCGAGGTGCCGACGCACCCGCACCGAGTTGCGGACCACCGGCAGGTCCGCCCCCGGGACGCTGATCGACGGCTCGACCTCGAGCAGGCGCACACCGGACTTCCGCAGGTCGGCGGTGTCGCTCGTCGGGGGAGTCGCCACCCAGACGACGTGTCCGGACGCGGCGAACGCCTTCGCCTGCTGGACCAGGGCGGCTCGTTCGCCGCGCATCGCCGACAGCGGGAAGTCGCTCACGAGCAGGACGGTGACCTTCGCAGCTGCCACGTCAGCTGCCGGGCCCGATCAGGGGTGTGGTCTGACGAGGGGTGCGCATGCGGTCTCTCACGGTTCGTGGCAGGACGGGGTGTTCGGAACCGTAGGGGTTCAGAAGACGATCGTCTAGTGAACTCGCCCACCGGCTGAGCGCCCCTTCACGACACCCCGGGCGGACGTCCAGCCGCCGGTGCGCCACCGGATTCGGACCAGACGGCGTCCTCGCACCGTCGCGGCGACTACCGTCGGGAACGGCCGGCCCCGATCGCGGGGCAGCCACCGGCCAGGGGACGACGGGGGACACCATGCAGCAGCGCACCACCACCACGCTCGCGACGCTCACCGCGACGATCGCGCTGGCGGTGACGCTCAGCGGGTGCACGGTGACGACGTCGACTTCGACCGCTTCGTCCTCGCGGACCGTCACGCCGGAGGCCTTCGAACAGGTCGTCGTCGACGCGCTGGCGGACATCTCGGACGCGACGCCCGAGGTCGACTGCGGCGAGGACGACATCGCGATCGAGGACGGCGCCGAGGTGCACTGCGACGTGAACACCGCGGGCTACGACGTGGTCTACGACTCGGTGTCCACCATCAGCACCGACGGGGGCGACGAATACCACGTGGACGTGGAAGTGGCCGACCAGCCCAAGGGCTGACCGGCCACGGCAGGGTGTCCGGCGACTAGCGGTCGGACGCCTCGACGACGCAGCTCTCGACCTGCTGGGCGGCCTCGGAGTCGTCGGCGAACGGCGTCGGCGCGTCCGAGGTGGTGGTCGACTCGTCGGCGACGGCCTGCTTCGCGACGTCGTTCACGGCGTACAGCGGACCGTCGAAGCCGTCGGCCGTGGGGTCGGCGGTGGTCGCCCAGACGGTGATCTCGTCGTCGTTCGAGTCGTTGCTGTCCGCCGGGACGATCGCCGCACCGAGGTACCAGCCGCCGTCGCCCTCCTGGACGTTCGCGAACTCGGTGGTGTCGTGCGACCCGACCGCCTCGTCGATCATGTCGACGGTGGCACTCGCGGCAACATCGCACTGCGCCGACTGGGACTTCTGCTCGGAGCCGGGCACCTTGCCGACGGGGTCGATGTTCTGCGCTCCGCCGGGGTCGCAGGCGGTGAGCAGCAGGGCTACGGTGGCGGCGCCGAACAGCGCCGTGACGGTCTTCGCTCGCGTGGACATGGGCCAGAACGTAGGCCGCTCGCGGTGGGCGACGGTTCAGGGGGAGCGTCCCCCGACACCGGTCACCCGACACCGGTCACCCGGCACCGGCCGGCCGGCCGGGCGCCGCGTACCCCGTTCTGTCCGCGAAGATGTGTGCGTGGCCCGACGGCGGCCTACCGTGGCACCGGATCAGGGAACCGTCACCGCGGCGGATGCTCCTCTTCACCAGGGAGCAACGTTGAAGTATGTGAACTACGCGGGCACCGTCCGTGTCCTGACGAGCGACTCGATCGCCGAAGCGGTGATCCGCTACGCGGCCGCGCTGCACCAGAGCCGACTGAGCGACGTCGTGTCGATCCCCACCGCCGATGACTTCGGGGTGGCGAGCACCGTCGAGGTGCTGCTGGCCCCGGGTGTCCCGGTGGCGGTGGAGCCGGCACCGGACGACGACCTCGAACCCGAGGGCGAGGCGTTCCTGCTCGAGGTCGCGCGCCGCACCGAAGCGGTGCTCGCCGTGGACACGAGCGCCGCGCCGCCGGACTTCGGGCGCTAGCCAGCGGTCCGCGTCCCCGCGTCCGCAGGCCCTCCTAGGTCACGGGCCCCTCGGTCAGGTCCGACCGGGTGTCCGCGTGGATCACCTCGTCGTGCTCGAACGTCAGTGCGGCGGCACGCAACCGCTCGACGAAGTCCGCGTCCTCGCGCTCGAGCTCGTCCTCGTCGGCATCGGCGACGACGAGCTGGCTCGACGGGCCGATGAGCACCTTGGTGGTCGTCATGGTGCCGTCCGCCGCCACCGAGGGGATCGCGACGGTGTCCGCCCGGTTGCCGCCGGCCAGGGCCGCGGCGTACTCGATCACGGCATCGGCCACGTCGTCGCTCGTCAGGATCGTCGAGCGGTCGTACTGGATCTGCTTCATGTGGCGACCTCCTGGAGCACAGCAAACAGTGCCCTCGCTGGTCGCCGTACAGGAACCCGGCGCGTCGCTCGTTGCGCGGACGCCGAGATCTCGGGAGGATCGTCACGTGCCCGAGACGATGCACCGCCTGCTGCGGGAGATCCAGACCGTCGAGCCGTCGGTCGCGGCCGAGGCCCTGGCTCGGACGCACACCACGCACGACCTGTCGGTCGAGCCGACGGACGCCGAGTTCGTCTTCGAGGAACGGATCCGCGGGACGTCGCTGCTGTCGCTCGAGTCCACCCGCTGCACGGGCGACCTGCGCGGAGCGATCGAGCCGGGCAGCGAGATGATGATCGTCTGGATGAAGTCGGGCGTCGCGCAGCTCGACGGCGAGCCGGTGCAGATCGGCCGCCCGATGCTGTTCCGGCAGGGCCCGCAGCGCTTCCGGTGGATCGACTGCAACAAGGACGTCCTGCGCATCGACCGCGCGATCGTCGAGCAGGTCGCAGCGGAGCGTGGGGACTGGGCCCCGGGTCCGCTCGAGTTCCGTCCGCGGCACGTCCCCGAGGGCGCACCGCTGGCGGCCTGGTGGCTGATGGTCCGGTCCGTCGCCCAGGAGGTCCTGGCCGGACCGGAGACCGTGCCGGTCGAGCGTGAGCGAGAACTCGCCCGCTTCGCCGCCGGTGGCCTGCTCACCGCCATCCCGCACTGGCCCGTGGGCCAGCACGAACCGGTCGTGGCCGCCACGGCCCGGTTCGCCCGAGCCGAGACGTTCCTGCTCGAGCACGCCACCGAACCGATCAGCGTCGACGACGTCGCCGAGGCCGCCGGCCTGAGCGTGCGCGGCGTGCAGGCGGCGTTCCAGCGCCACCACGGCATCACCCCGACGATGTACCTGCGTCGGATCCGGCTGCTGCTCGCGCGCGAACAGCTCGAGTCCGGAGACGGCCGGAGCGTCGCCGAGATCGCCCGTGCCACCGGGTTCGCCCACCTGGGCCGGTTCGCGGGGAGCTACCGCGAGGAGTTCGGCGAGCTGCCCCGGCAGACGGCGTCCACCGCCCGCGACGGCGCACGCGCGTAGCCGAGCCGGCGCGTGGCCGAGCCGGCGCGTGGCCGCCGAGCGGCGCGGCCCCGCAAGAATCCCGCAACCGCCCGTCGTCCGGCCGGTCGCCGACGGTCGTCGTCCTACGGTGGCGCTGCACGGACACGCAGCCACGACGACTGGAGACCCCATGGCCGGCTCAGCAGCACCACCCGTCCCGACCTCGGCACCCGCTCCGGCGGTTGCTGCCCCGTCGACGTTCGGTCGGCGGCTCGTCGAGGACGCCGCACACGCCAGGGAACACCTGCTCTTCACCGCCGTGCTCGGGTCGGCGCTGCTGCCGCGGATCGTGCGGCGGCTCCTGCTGCTCGTCGCCGGGGCCCGCGCGGAGTCCGGTGTGGGCGCCGGGTTCTCGCTGACGGGCGATCCCAGGCACCTGACGATCGGCCGGGGCGTGTTCTGCAACCGGAACGTCACCGTCGAGGCCGTGGCACCCGTGACGATCGGTGCGAACACCGCGATCGGCATGCAGGTGCTCATCATGACGAGCCACCACGACATCGACGCCGACGGCCGGTGGAACGACGTCCCGACGGGCCGCCCGGTCCTCATCGAGGAGCACGTCTGGATCGGCGGTCGGGCAACGATCCTGCCGGGGGCCCACATCGAGCACGACGTGGTGGTCGCAGCCGGCGCCGTGGTGGTCGGCCGCCTGGCGGCGCACGGCGTCTACGCCGGCGTCCCCGCCAAGCGGATCCGTGCGCTCGCCCCGTCCGCGCGGCCGCCGGTGGTGGACCCGGCCGACTGACGGACAGGAGGCCCGTGGCGGCGCCGCCTGGCGCCTCCAGGCCGGTGTCGGTGCCGGTCCGGACACGCCGGCGTCACGCCGAGACGCCGGCGTGTCGTCGAGACGCCGCCCCGTCGTCGAGACGCCGCCGGAAACGGAGGCGTCTCGACGACCCGGCGGCGCCGAACGACGACGCCGGCGTCGTTAAACCGCTCAGCGGCGCGACGAGGTGAGCGGCACCGAGCCCACCCGAGCGGGGATCGGCCACCGAGGCACCCAGCAGCGCACCTGCTCGGCGTACCGGCGGAAGTCGTCGCCGAACCGCTCGTCGAGGTCGGCTTCCTCGAGCGGTCGGACGATGCAGTTCCACACGACGGAACCCGCGACCGCGTAGACGACGACCAGCCACGACGACAGCAGCAGGCCGACGGCGACGCCCTGGGTGATGCCGGCCAGGGCCATCGGGTTCCGCACCGAACGGTACGGCCCCGCGACGACCAGGCGGTTCGCCGTCGCCGAGGGCAGCGGGGTGCCGCCGCCCTTCGTCGACATGGCCGCCGCCGACGCGATGCCGAGTGCGCTCGCCAGCAGGAGCACGACCACCCCGAGGACGGTCGAGGCGCTCACCAGGGGAGCGGGCAGGTCCGGGTGCAGGCCCCATCGGTGCTCCGCGAACGCGATGACCAGGGGGAACACCCCGAGGAACAGACCCCAGAACACGACGATCTGCAGCACGGTCGCGGCGACGTGCCGGGACCGCGGGGCGTCGGCGTCGGCGGTGCGGATCCGCAGCGGGCCGCTCGTCACCCACTCGGTCGGGATCCGTCCGAGCAGCACGAGGCCGAGCGCGAGCACCGAGCCGATCGTGGCCGCGAGCATGATCAGCACGCCCCAGCCGGCCTCGCCGGTTGCCGTGGCCCAGACGGCGAGCGCACCGAGCACCACGGCGGTCCATCCCGTCGTGACGACCGCGGCGGCCCGGACACCGGCGGCGGCGAGGGCCGAGGCCACGACGAACAACGGGACGTCGAGGACGGCGACGAGCACCGGGTCGAGCGAACCGAGCGTGGTGGTCCGGACCCACGGCAGCGTGGCGACGGCGATCCACCAGGCCGCTCCGCCGACGGCTTGCAGCGCGTAGTACCGCCGGCCCCAGGACATGGGTGCACGGTAGCAGTGCCGGCGACGGCGACTGCGGCGGCGACAGGCCGTGCCTGGCGGGCCGAGTGTCTGGGCCGGTCCGTGCGTGCCGTCACCGGGCGCCGGCTCAGCCGGTGTGGTTGATCTGTCCGAGCCAGCGGCCGAAGGACGGGGTGCGCTCGTCGTGCAGCTTCGGCAGGACGGTCGTCTGCAGGCACGTCCGCTCGTCGGTGACGATCCGGGTGCCGGTGCTCTCGTGGAGGTCGACGCTCATGGTGGGCTCCTTCGTGGTCAGTGGAGAGTTCGACACCGCGCGGGGTCGTTCCATTCCCATCTGACCCGGCCCGCACTGCGCAGTCGTCCAGGACCGACGGGTTGTCTCGACCGCATGAGCGAGCACGACGACGAGCAGACCCGGGCCGACTTCGACGACGCGGTGAACATGACCGCCACCGAGTTGCGGAAGTGGCTCGACACCGACGAGTCGAAGTCCGTCGGGCAGAAGCCCTCCGGCGGCGGCGAGTCGACCGGGCACGAGAGCGGTCGGCACATCATCCGCATCCTCCAGAAGCGCAAGGCCGACCGGACCGAGGACGACCTGGCGCACATGCGGAAGGTCGTCGGCTACGTCGCCCGGCACGCGGAGCAGCGCCCCGACGGCGACGTGCACGACACCCCGTGGCGGTACTCGCTCATGAACTGGGGACACGACCCGGAGAAGCACTGACGGCATCGGGCAGAATGGGTGACGTGAACGAGACGGGCATGCCGCGCTTCCGACGGATCTGGTCGACCGTGCAGGTCGGTGTCCTCGCGATCGCCGTCGTGTTCTGCGTCGTGATGCTCGTGATCGGGCAGGGCAAGCTCGACCGGGTGTACGCGGTCGCCGCGGTGTTCTTCGGACTCGCCCTGGTCGGGCACAGCACCTACCTGTGGCTCGTCGCCCGGGCGAACCGTCGTCCCTGACACGCTCCTGCTCCGGCGCGACCCCGACTAGGCGTTCTGGTGGACCCGCAGCCAGTCGACGGTCATCTGCTGCGGGAACTGCGTCGAGTCGTCGGGCGACCCGGGCCACGTGCCGCCGACCGCGACGTTGAGGATGACGAAGAACGGCTTGTCGAAGACCCACGGGTTCGAGCCCACGTCGTCGCGGGTGAGGGTCCGGTACGCGACACCGTCGACCGTCCAGGTGATCGAACCGGGGCGCCAGTCGACCCCGTACACGTGGAAGTCGTCGGCGAACGCTGCGCCGGACGGAGCCGTGCACGACGCCGAGATGCCCTGGGCACCGGAGTACCCGGGCCCGTGCACCGTGCCGTGCACGATCCCCGGCTCGTACCCGACGTTCTCCATGACGTCGATCTCCCCGCACGCGGGCCAGCCGACCTGCCCGATGTCCGCGCCGAGCATCCAGAACGCCGGCCAGATGCCCTGCCCCCGAGGGATCCGGATCCGCGCCTCGATGCGGCCGTACTGCGCGGTGGAGGTGCCCTCGGACTTCAGCCGGGCCGAGGTGTACGAGCCGTCGGCTTCGCGCTGTGCGGTGATGACGAGGTTGCCCGCGCCGTCGAGCGCCGCGTTCCGCCGCGAGTCCGTGTAGGTCTCCAGTTCGGCGTTGCCCCAGCCGCCGGCACCCAGGTCGTACCGCCAGACCGCCGGGTTCGGTGCACTGCCGGCCGGGCCGTCGAACTCGTCGGCGGCGAGCAGGACGGGTTCGGCAGTCGGGGCCGCAGCCCCGGTCGCCGCCTGCGCCGACCCGTCCGCGCCGATCGCCGTGACGCCGAGCGCGGTGGCGGCAGCGCCTGCGAGTCCGAGCGACACGAAGCGCCGTCGATCGATGTGCTGGTCCAAGTCGTGCTCCCTGCAGCGCGGCGGTGGTGTGGTCGTCGGATCATGCACCATCGGGGCGCGTCTGACCAGGGTCTGACCGTGTTCGGTCCACACCGCGCACACCGCGGCCGGCGCTGACGGACCCGTCAGCCGAAGCGCAGTGCCAGCGGCACGAGCAACCCGGCGACCCAGACGAGCACCATCACGAGGGCGCCGATCGCGATGAACCGTCGGCGGCGCCGCAGCTTCGGGCTCCGCTCCTCGCCCCACATCTGCGCACGCACGAGCACCCGGTTCGCCTGCTCGACGACCTTCCGCACCTCGGGGTCGTCGACGTCGAGGGCACCGGAGCGGGCGTGTTCGGCGATGACCGCGGCTTCGTCGACGGTCAGGTCGTCCTTGCGCATGCTCCATCTTCGCACCGTGCTCAGGGGTACGGCCCGGCTGTGCGGGAACGGACCGACGACGGGTACCAAGGACGCATGGGACATCGGTACCGCGGGAAGATCGTCGTCATCACCGGAGCATCGAGCGGCATCGGGAGGGCCGCCGCACACGAGTTCGCCCGGCAGGGCGCCACACTCGTGCTCGCCGCGCGCGGGCACGACTCGCTCGAGGCCGCTGCCGCCGAGTGCCGGAAGCTGGGCGCCGAGGCGATCGCGATCCCGACGGACGTCGCCGACGAGCGCCAGGTCAAGGATCTCATCGGCACCGTCACGACGCGCTTCGGTCGCATCGACGTCTTCGTCGGCAACGCGGCGCTGTTCGTCTACGGCCTGTTCGAGCAGACCCCCACCGAGGCGTTCAAGCGCGTCGTCGACACGAACCTCTACGGGCACCTCAACGCCATCACGCACCTGCTGCCGCACTGGAAGCAGCGCGGGAAGGGCACCTACGTGCTGGTCGGCTCGATCCAGTCGCTGCTGTCCGCCCCGTACCAGTCGGCGTACGTGACGAGCAAGCACGCGGCGCTCGGCCTGGTCGACGTGCTCGGCGACGAGTTCGCGGGCACCGGCATCAGGTTCACCGCCCTGCTGCCGTCCACGATCGACACCCCGATCTACCAGAACGGCGCCAACTACACCGGCAAGAACTCGCACCCGCTGCCGCCCACCGTCTCGGTCGAGCGTGCCGGCCGTGCCGTGGTGCACGCCGCCACGCACCCCAAGCGCTACCGCTTCGTCGGGCGACTGCAGGCATCGCTCGTGCCGCTGCAGTACGTGTTCCCGGGCCTGTTCCACAAGATCACGAAGCCGATGGTGGAGACGTTCGCGCTCCGCGGCAAGGGCGCCCCGACCGACGGCAACCTCTACGCCCCCGCCGACGCCGCGAACGCGACGGACGGCGGCTGGGTCGCGAAGCGACGGCGCGTCACGCGCCCGGTGCTGTGGGCCGGAGCGCTCGTGGCGATCGCGGCCGTCGCCCTGGGCCGACGCCGCTGACGGACTGGAGGCCCGGTGCCAGCTGGCACCGGGCCTCCAGTCCGCTCGTGCGTGCGCCCGGTCTCGCCAGGTACCGCAGCCGTTCTGGGAAGGAACGGGCGGCTAGAAGAGCTTCGCGCTCGCGCGCCGGGCACCCTCGCCCAGCGACTCGAGCTTCGCCGCGGCGATCTGCGGGTGCACCCGTCCGCCCAGGCCACAGTCGGTGCTGGCGATGACACGCTCGCGTCCGACGACCGAGGCGAACCGCTCGATGCGCTGCGCAACCAGGTCGGGGTGCTCGACGACGTTCGTGGCGTGGCTGACGACCCCTGGGACGATGACCTTGCCGTCGGGCAGCGTGACGTCCTGCCAGAGCGCCCACTCGTGCTCGTGGCGGGCGTTCGCCGCCTCGAACGAGTACGCGCCGGCGTCGATCTCGAGCATCAGGTCGACGATGTGCCGGAGCTCGATGTCGGTGGTGTGCGGGCCGTGCCAGGACCCCCAGCACAGGTGGAAGCGCACCCGGCTCGTGTCGAGGCCGCGGAGCGCGTGGTTGAGCGCCTCGACGCGGATGCGGGTGAAGGCCCGGTAGTCCTCGATGCTCGGCTCGGGGTTGATCTGGTCCCAGTTCTCGGCGATCGAGGGGTCGTCGATCTGCAGCACGAGGCCGGCGTCGAGGACCGTCGTGTACTCCTCGCGCAGAGCATCGGCCCAGGCCCAGATGTGTTCTTCCTCGGTCGCGTAGTACTCGTTCGCGATGCGGGCGGCCGAACCGGGGGAGAGTGCTGTGATGAAGCCGTTGTCCGCGCCGGCGGCCTCGACCGCGTGCTTGAGGTTCGCGGCGTCGGTGGCCGCGGCCTCGTGTCCGGTGTAGGTGATCGGGCCGGTGGTGGTCGGGAACGCGGTGGCGTTCTTGCCGGTGCCGATGCCCGACTCGGGGTCCGTGTAGGCGTCGTGGAAGATCGTCCAGTCGCGGCGGTCCGGGAAGCTCGTCAGCCGGATGTTCCCCGGGGTGGACCGGACCGGCTGCTGCGAGAAGATGTTCTCGTCGGTCAGGCTCAGGCCGCTGACGCGCTGGAACGAGTAGCCCCACCAGGCGCCGTAGTCGACGCTGTTCGACATCGCCTTGCCGAACTCGCCGTCGCCGGGCTGCGTGATGCCGAGCGCGGTCTGCCGTGCGACGACGTCGTCGACGGCCGCGCTCGTCAGGGCCCGGACCTCGTCGGTGGTCTCGAGCGTGAAGCCGTCGGCGGCGACGGGCCGCGCGGCGTTCGCGGCGATGAGCTCGGGGGTCCGGGGGAGCGATCCGGCGGTGGTGGCCTGGATGCGGTCGGTGTTCTCGAAGGGCATGCGCTGCCTTCCTCTCGATGGGGACGGACTGTCGGGAGTCGGGGGCCGCGCGCGAGGCTTCGCGGTGCGCTGCAGTGCCACTCTGCCACGAGGGATCGGGCCCGTTACGTTCCGCGACTGTGGATGCGTGCGGACGTCGAACGACATGGCCGACGTCGTCCGACACCGACTCGGTCGCTCGTTGCGCGCGCGGACGGTTACAGGCGCGTGCGAACGACAGGGTCGATGTCGTGCGACGTCGACGCTGTCGTTCCGCATCGCGCCGCCCGCGCCGCCGCGCATCGCGCCGCCCAGCCCGCCGCCCGCCCCGCCCCGCGCACGCCCGCCGACGCACGGGGACACGATCGTCGCGCCGCCGGGCCGCCCGTCGTACGGTCGACCCATGAGCACGACGAACCCGACCACCCCGGCCGCTCCGACCTTCGCCGGAGCGTGGACCGCCTGGCACGACGACCACGAACAGGCCCGGGCGAGCGAACACGGGTTCCTCGCGATCACCAGCATCCGCTGGCTCACCGCCACGCCGGAACGCTTCGAGGACGCACCCGGCAGCTGGTCGACGGACGAGGACGGCCCGGTGGTCGCACTGGCCGACGGCGAGACGATCGAGGTCGACGGGCAGCACGTCAGCGGGACGCACCGGTTCGGCCCGCTGCCGGAGCGCTCGAGTACGAACGTGGTGTGGCGCGACGGCGACGAGACCGTGGTGATCGAGGTCGCCCGGCGCGGCGGCAGCGACCTGCTGCGCCCGCGGCACCCGTCGAACCCGACCCGCGTCGGCTACCACGGCACCCCCGCGTACGCACCCACCGAACGCTTCGTCGTGGACGCGCACTTCGAGCCGTTCGACACCCCGCGCGAGGTCACCGTCGGCAGCGTCGTCGACGGCCTGCTGCACGTCTACGAGGCCCCCGGCGTCCTGACGTTCGACCTCGACGGGCCGCGGTCGCTCCTGGCGTTCAACGGGCACGCCGGCGGCCTGCACGTGCTGTTCACCGACCGCACGAGCGGGGTCACGACGTACGCGGCGAACCGGAGTCTCGACATCGCCGCACCGGATGCCGACGGTGCCACCCGCATCGACTTCAACCGGTCGACGAACCTGCCGTGCGCGTACACCCCGCACGCGACCTGCCCGCTGCCGCCCGCCGAGAACCGGCTCGACGTCGCGATCGAGGCAGGCGAACAACGCCCCGCAGCCTGACCGCGGAGCAGGCACGGCCCGACGAGCACGCACGGCCCGCACCGGCGCAGCCGACCCGTCCGGGAGAATGGGGGAGCCATGCCACGACCCACTTCCCGCATCCCGCTCAACACCCTCGCCGTCCCGTTCGGCCTCGCCGGCTTCGCCGAGACGTGGTCGTACGCCGCCCCCGTGCTGCACCTGCCCACCGTGGCGCCGCAGGTGTTCTGGGCGATCGCGGCCGTCGCGTGGGTGTGGCTGCTCGGGGCGCACGCCGTCCGGGGCGCACGCGTCGGCGAACGGCTCGTCGACCAGCTCCGCCACCCGGCCCAGGGGCCGATCGCCGCGCTCGTCCCCGCGACCGCGATGCTGCTCGGCGTCGACCTGGCGCGGTTCGCCCCCGTCGCCGGGCAGGTCGTCGTGCTCGCCGCCGTGGCCACCGCTGCCGGGTTCGCCGCCTGGCTGCTGAGCACCTGGTTCGAGGGCCGGCTCGCCCTGGAGTCCGTGCACGGCGGCTACCTGCTGCCGACCGTCGCCGCGGCCCTGGTCGCCTCGGTCGCCACGCACGAGGTCGGCGTCGGCTGGCTGTCCTGGCCGGCCCTCGGCGTCGGCGTGTTCTTCTGGGGCGTGATGACCGGCCTGCTGCTCATCCGGCTCGCGTTCCGACCGGCGCTGCCCGGGCCGCTCGTGCCGACGATGGCGATCCTCGTCGCACCACCGGCGGTCGCCACCCTGTCGCTGTTCGCGCTCACCGACGGTGCGGTCACCCTGCCCGTGCAGGCAGTCGCCGGGCTCGGTGTCCTGATGGTGCTCGTGCAGCTGGCCCTGCTGCCGCGGTACGTCCGACTGGGGTTCTCGCTCGGGTTCTGGTCGTTCGTGTTCCCGGCCGCCGCGGTCGCCACCGCATCGGTCGAGTGGTTCCGGGCACTCGCACTGCCGTCCGCCTGGATCCCCACCGCCGCGTTGCTGGCGCTGCTGAGCGTGCTCGTCGCGGTCGTCGGTGCCCGCTCCATCGGCCTCGCCGTGCACCACCTGCTCGGACAGGCCGAGCGGACCCTGCACGACGCCGACGACGAGGACGCCGCTCCCGGCCCCGTGACGGGCGCGACGCGCGTGGTCTGACGAAGCGGGGCGGTCGGGCCGCGAAGGCGGCGGACGGGAGGCCCGTGGCGGCCCCGCCCCGCGCCTCCCGTCAGGTCGCGGGGACGCGTCTCCAGCCGCTGGTCGCCTGCCAGGCGGGCGCGTCGAAGCGGAAGACGCTGCCCATGCCGGGCTGGTCGAGGGCGCGCGTGATCGGGACGCCGCGCAGGTGGGCCAGGAGCAGCGCGCCGACCGCACCGTGCGACACGATCGTGACGTCGCCGGTGGCGCAGTGCCGGCGGACGGCCGCGACGATGCGCTCCTGCGCGTCGACCGCCCGTTCCCAGCCGCGGACCGACTGCTCGGGCTCGGCGAAGAACGCGTCGACGACGGCCTCGAACTCGGACGGCGGCAGGTAGCCGGTCGCGCTCCGGTCGATCTCGCCGAGCAGGGGGTCCTGCTCGACGGGCAGCTCGACGGCGAGGGCGAGCAGGTCGGCGGTCTCGACGGCCTTGCGCTCGGTGCTCGAGACGATGCGGCGGGAGCCTGGCGTCCACGCGAACCGGTGCGCAGCCGTGGCCCGTGCGCGGCCCTCGTGCGACAGCCCCCACGACTCGATCGGGACCGCGGGGTCGACGACCACTTCAGCGTGGGTCAGGAACGACGAGACCATCCGGCGATCCTCGCACGGTGCGCGCCCGCCCCTGGCCCAGTCTGGTGCGAGGTTGCCCGCTCCGTGCCGCCCTGTTCCGCCGCACCGAGAGGGCAACCTCGCACCGAACGATGCCGCCGCGCCGCCGCGCCGCGCCGCACCGAGCGCCGCCGCACGTCACACGGCGACACCGTCGGTCACGTTCCGCAACACCGCTTCGCGGCCCGGCCGAACCGTCCTAGCGTCGCCCCATGACCGTGCCCGACCGCATCACCCTCGTCACCGCGCTGCAGGGCGCCGGGTGGCACCCCGCCGCCTGGCGCGCCGCCGGCTCGGCAGCACAGCGCCTCACGAGCCTCCGCCACTGGCGCGACGTCGTCGTCGAGCAGGACCGGCTCGGCATCGATGCCGTCACCCTCGAGGACTCCTTCACCGCCGGCCCCACCGACCCCGGCGGCGACCTCGACACGTCGACCGTCGTCGGCCGCCTCGACGCGCTCCTGGTGGCGAACGCGGTCGCCCCCGCGACCCGCGCGATCGGTCTGGTGCCGACCGTCTCGGTGACGCACACCGAACCGTTCCACGTCGCCACGGGCCTCCAGACCCTCGACCACGTCTCGCTCGGGCGGGCCGGGTGGTGGATCCAGGTGAGTCCGTCGACCCGTGAGGCCGCGCTGTTCGGCCGCCGCCCCGGCGGCGACGACGCGGCCACGTTGTTCGACGAGGCACGCGAGGCTGCCGAGGTCGTCTCCCGCCTCTGGGACAGCTGGGACGACGACGCGATCATCCGCGACGTCACGACCGGTCGCTTCATCGACCGCGACCGCATCCACAACGCGGGGTTCTCCGGCTCGTTCGTGTCGGTGCACGGCGCGTCGATCGTGCCGCGGTCGCCGCAGGGGCGGCCGCCGGTGTTCGCGCTCGCGCACCGGGCCGACGCGGCCACGTTCGCCGTGGACGCCGCTGACGTCGTGCTGGTCACGCCCGGCTTCGACGGTCTGGAGGAAGGTGCTGCGCTGGCACTCGTCCGTGCCGCCGAGCAGGTGGCCGGGTCCGACCTCCGTCGTCCGGTCCTCGCGGACCTCGCGGTGCTGATCGGTTCGTCCCCGGCAGCCGCCGCCGACGACCTCGCCGCGCTCGACGCGGCAGCGGACGCCCCCTACGCCGTCGGCTCCGGGTCGGACACGTCCGTGCTCGCGACGACGGTGCCGGACCTGGTGAGACGCATCGGGGACCTGCGGGATCTCGGCTACGCCGGCGTGCGGCTCCGGCCACTGCGCATCCCGGTCGACAGCACCGCCATCGCGCGGCAGCTCGTCCCGGCGCTCGTCACCGCGGGGCTGCGCGCCGACGTGGCGTCCCGTCCCACCGCCGACCTGCGCACGCGGCTCGGCATCGCGCCGTCCGTCAGCCGGTACGCGCGTCCTGCCGTCACCGGTGCCGGTGCCGGTTCCGTCTCCTCGGGGGTCTCAGCATGAGCACCAAGCGTCAGGTCCACCTCGCCGCCCACTTCCCGGGCGTCAACAACACCACGGTCTGGAGCGACGACCGCGCCGAGAGCCAGATCGCGTTCTCGTCGTTCGAGCACTTCGCCCGGAACGCCGAGCGGGGGTGCTTCGACTTCCTGTTCCTCGCTGAGGGGCTGCGGCTGCGCGAACAAAAGGGACGCATCCACGACCTCGACGTCGTCGGCCGACCGAACACGCTCGCGATCCTCGCCGCGCTGGCCGGGGTCACCGACCAGCTCGGGCTCGTCGGCACGCTGCAGACCACCTTCAACGAGCCCGTCGAACTCGCGAAGCAGCTCGCCACGCTCGACCACCTGACGGACGGCCGTGCGGGCTGGAACGTCGTGACGAGCTCGGACGCGTTCCACGGCGCGAACTTCCGCCGGGGCGGGTTCCTCGACCACGCCGACCGGTACACGCGGGCCGCGGAGTTCGTGGAGCTGTCGCGCGAGCTCTGGGACTCGTGGGAGTCGGACGCGATCGTGGCAAACGGGTCGGGCGCCGCCGGGGCGCGGGCCGCCGGCGTCTTCGCCGACCGCTCCCGCATCCACGACGTCGACCACCACGGCCCGCAGTTCGACGTGACCGGCACGTTCCCGGTCCCGCGCAGCCCCCAGCGACACCCGGTGATCGTGCAGGCCGGCGACTCCGACGAGGGCCGCGACCTCGCCGCCGGGCACGCCGAGGTGGTCTTCTCGCTGCACACCGAGTTCGACGACGCGCAGGCGTTCCACCGCGACGTGACCGAGCGACTCGAACGGGTCGGCCGGTCGAAGGACGAGCTGCTGATCCTGCCCGGCGCGACCTTCGTGCTCGGCGACACGGCGGACGAGGCCGAGGAGCGTTCCCGGGCGATCCGCCGCGCCCAGGTCAGCCCGGCGACCGCGATCGCGTTCCTCGAACAGGTGTGGAACCGCGACCTGTCGTCGTACGACGTCGACGGCCCGCTGCCCTCGGTCGAGCCGGACCTGGAGGGGGCCGACATCACCCGTGGCCGTGTCCGTCACAGCCGCGATGTGCCCGCGCTGGTGCAGTCGTGGCGCGACCTCGCCGCGGCCGAACACCTGTCGATCCGTGACCTGGTCATCCGGGTCTCGACCCGCGGCGGGTTCGTCGGGACGCCCGCACACATCGCCGCCGAGATCGACCGGTACGTGCAGGAGCGCGCCACCGACGGCTTCGTGGTCGTGCCGCACACCAACCCGTACGGCCTCGACGAGTTCGTCGACCGGGTCGTCCCGCTGCTGCAGGAGCGCGGCGTCTACCGGCAGTCGTACGACGAGGGCGCGACGCTCCGCCAGACCCTGGGCCTGCCCGGACGGGTCCTCGACCGGCAGCGGGTGCTCGCATGAGCCGGGTCCCGCTCTCCGTCCTCGACCTCGTGCCGGTGAGCAGCGGGTCGACCCCCGCCGAGGCCCTGGCGAACACGGTCGACCTGGCCGTCGCCGCGGAACGTGCCGGGTACGCCCGCTACTGGCTCGCCGAGCACCACCTCAACCCCGGTGTCGCCGGCAGTGCGCCGACCGTCGTCATCGGTGCGGTCGCCGCAGCCACCTCGACCATGCGGGTCGGCAGCGCCGCGACCCTGGTCGGCAACGTCCGCGGGCTGCAGATCGCCGAGACCTTCGGCACGCTCGCCGCGCTGTACGGGCCGCGCATCGACCTCGGGCTCGGCCGCTCAGGAGCACCAGCACCGGGCACGCCGAAGCCACCCTCGCTCGTCCCGAGGACCGACCAGGTCGTCGACGGCCTGCTCGTCCCGGCCCCGTTCGAGTTCCGCATCGCGCCCGGCAGCCGGTTCGCGCTGCAGGGGGAGCTGCTCGGACGGGTGCCGGGCGACGTCGACCGGTTCGCGGGCGAACTCGACCTGATCCGCGGGTTGTTCGCCGGCACGTGGTCGCGGGACGGCGGGGTGGTCGAGGCGCCCCCTGCCGCGGGCGCCGAGGTCGAGCTGTGGATCCACGGGTCCACCGGCGGCGAGAGCGCCCGGACCGCCGGCGCGCTCGGCCTGCCCTACGGCGCGAACTACCACACGTCGCCGGGCACGGTCCTGGCGTCCGTGCAGGCGTACCGCGATGCCTTCCGTCCCGGCGTGCTGGACGCCCCGCACGTCATCGTGTCGGCCGACGTCCTCGTGGCGCCGACCTCGGCCGAAGCGGACGAACTCGGGCTCGGGTACGCCCAGTGGGTGCACTCGATCCGTTCCGGCGTCGGGGCGATCGAGTACCCGACGCCGTCCGAGGCCCGGCAGCGCCCGCTCGCAGCCGACGCTGCAGCCACCGTTGCCGATCGGCTCGCGACGCGGTTCGTGGGCGATGCCGCGCGCGTCGCCGACCGCCTCGAGGTGCTCCGTCGCGCCACCGGTGCCGACGAACTGCTCGTCACCACGATCACGCACGACCACGACGCCCGGGTGCGCTCGTACGAGCTGCTCGCCGCGGAGTGGGCGGCGCGCGCCGCCCTGCCTGAGCCGGCGGCCGCCGCGCGCTGACCGACGCGGAACGACTCCGTCGCTGTCGTCCGACAGCGACGGAGTCGTTCTCGTGCGCAGCGCACGGTGCGGAACCGGGCACGGGATGCGTAGTCGGGCACGGTGCGGCCTGGAGGCGCGGTGCCGGGCCGCCGCGTGCCTCCCGTCCGCACCGTGCCGCCTTCGCGGGCCGGCGCGGTGTTGGCCGCTGGGTGCGGGCGTGCAAGCTCGCACGGTGCGGCCAACCGGGCACGGGATGCGGAACCGGGCACGGTGCAGCCTTCGCACGCGACGCTTGCTCGTCAGCTGTTGTCGAGCGGCAGACCCTCGGGGTTCACCTCGGACGTCTTCACGGCCTCGTTCGACAGGTTGTAGGCCGCGAGCCACTTCGCGTAGGTACCGTCCTCGATGAGTTCGTCGATCGCTGCCGCGACGGGCTTCGCGATGCCGCTGCCCTGCTTCGTCGTCGCGGCGATGAGCCCCTGCAGTGACGAGCCGGCGCCGGAGTACGTGCCCGCGGTCTTCGTCGGCTTCGCGGTGCTCTTGCTCTGCGTGTTCTGGTAGGCGATCGTCGGGTTCGGACCGAAGTACGCGTCGATCTTGCCCGAGTCGAGCGCGAGCCTCACCGCGTTGCCGTCCGGGTAGTACTTGATCGTGAAGTCCTTGCCCTCGGACCGGAGCTCCTTCTGCCACTCGAGCAGGATGTTCTCCTGGTTGGTGCCGGAACTGACGGACAGGGTCTTCCCGGCGAGCACGGACGGGTCGCCGTCGAACCGCAGCGAGCTCGAGGCCAGCACCTGGAACGCCAGGTTGTCCTGCCGGTACGAGGCGAAGTCGTACTTCTCCTTGCGCTGCTCGGTGACCGTGACGTTCGAGAAGCCGGCGTCGTACTTGCCGCTGTCGATGCCGACGAACAGGTTGTCCCACGTGGCGTTCTGCACGTCCGCGCGCAGCCCGAGCTTCGCGGCGACGAGCCGTCCGAGGTCGGGCTCCGAGCCGGTGATCGTCTTCTGGTCGTCACCGGTGAAGGCGAGCGGTGGGAACCCGGCGGGCAGGGCACCCACACCGATCGTCAGCTTGCCGGACTTCCGGACGGCGGCAGGGAGCGCGTCGTGCAGCGTCGTGTCCTCGGTGACCTCGAGGGTCGTCTCCTTCGCGGCACCGTTCGAGGCGGCGCCGATGGTGACGGAGCCGTCGGGTGCGCCGCTCGTGTCGGCGGGAGCGCCCGCGGAGCACCCGGCGAGGGCGACGACGACGCCGGCAGCGAGGACGAGGAAGCCGGCGCGGTTGCGCCAGCGGGACGGGGTGATCGTGGACATGGTTCTCCTTGGGGGGCGTGCGGGGATCAGGGGTCAGCGGACGCGGGACAGGAAGTCGCGCGTGCGGGTGTGCTGCGGGTGGTCGAGCACCTGGGCCGGCGGCCCCTCCTCGACGACCCGCCCGTGGTCGAGGAACACGACGTGGTCGGCGACCTCGCGGGCGAAGGCGATCTCGTGCGTGACGATGACGAGCGTGGTGCCCGTGTCCGCCAACCCCCGGATGACCCCGAGCACCTCCCCGACGAGCTCCGGGTCGAGTGCCGAGGTCGGTTCGTCGAGCAGGACGACCGACGGCTCGAGCGCCAGCGCCCGCGCGATGGCCACACGCTGCTGCTGCCCGCCGGAGAGCTGCCGCGGCCGGGTGTCGCCACGGTCGCCGAGTCCGACGCGCTCGAGCAGGGCCGCCGCGCGGTCGCGCGCCACGGCACGGGGGACCCCGGCGGCGATCGGCCCCTCGGCCACGTTCTCGAGCGCGGTCAGGTGCGGGAACAGGTTGAAGTGCTGGAACACGAACCCGATGCGGGCACGCTGCCGCAGGATGTGCCGCTCGGGCAACTCCTTCCAGCGGGGGACCCCGTCGCGGCCGGTGCGCAGGCGGACGCCGATGGGTTCGTCGCCGACGATGACGACCCCGCGGTCGAGCGGTTCGAGGTGGTTGATCGCCCGGAGCAGCGTGGACTTGCCCGAACCGGAGGGGCCGAGGACGACGGTCACGCTGCCGGACGGCAGCGACAGGTCGACGCCGTCGACGACGACCGTGTCGCCGAACGCCTTGACGGCTCCGTGGATGCTGATCGCTGCGCTCATCAGATGGTCCTGTCGTCGAAGGTGGAAGCGGGGCCGGACGCGACCACGCGCGCGGCGGAGGCGGACTGCCGGGGGCGATCCGGGCCTCCAGGCCGTCCCGACCCGCGTCCGGAACCGCGACGCACGGCGGCCCGCACCCGCTGGAACGGCGTGGGCGGCAACGTCCGGACCGAACCTCGGGCGGTCCACCGCTCGACGTAGTACTGGACGATCGAGACCGCGCTGGTGAGCACGAGGTACCAGATCGTGGCGACGACGAGCAGCGGGATGATGTCCGTCGGGTAGGTGCTCGACAGGTTCTGCACCACGCCGAACAGGTCGAGCAGCGAGACGTAGAACAGCAGTGACGAGGCCTTCAGCAGTCCGACGACCTGGTTCACGAACGCCGGGACGATCGACCGCAGCGCCTGCGGCAGGATCACCCGCACGAACTGCCGGCGACGGGGGAGCCCGAGTGCCTGTGCGGCCTCGTGCTGCCCGTGGTCGACGGCGAGCACCCCGGCGCGGACGATCTCGGACGCGTAGGCGATCTCACTGAGGCTCAGCCCGATGACCCCGATCGCCAGGTCCCCGAGCACGTTGGCGGTCGGCACCTGGAGCTGCGGCCCGAAGGGGATCCCGATGCCGATCGTCGGGTAGAGCGACCCGAGGTTGTACAGGAAGACGAGCACCAGGATGAGCGGCACCGACCGGAACAGCCACACGTAGCCCCACGCCAGCCCGGACAGCACCGGGTTGCGCGACAGCCGGGCGACGGCGACGACGATGCCGCCCGCGAAGCTGATCACGGCACTCAGCGCCGTCGCGGTGAGCGTCAGCTGCAGGCCCGTCAGCACCGCCGGACTGAACAGCCACTTCCCGACGGCGGGCCAGCCCCACTGCTCGTTCGTGAACAACGTCTCGCCGAAGTTCAGCAGCACGACGAGCACAAGGGCGGCGGCGATCCACCGCGCGGGGTGCCGCAACGGCACGACGCGCCGGTCGAGTGCGGCGCGTCCGGCCGCGTCGATGGTCGCGTGCTCCTGCCTGGAGGCGCGGCTCGCCCCGGTCGTCCGGCCCGCGTCGTCGACGCTGGTCGCCTCCCACTGCGGGGCCCTGGTGGTGTCGGTCATGTCGCGACCGTAGGAGGGCCGGACGCCGCCGACAACGCCTCGCGCAACACCCCGCCACGCGGCGCAACACCCGGCCATCCGGCGCAACGCGGCGTCACAGAACGGTGTCCTGCGTGACGTTCCGTGACGGCCGACGGAGCGCTACCGTTGCGCCATGACAGCGCATCGTGTGACCGCCCCGGTGCCCCCGGCGGACGGCACCAAGGTGAAGGGTCCGGCGTCGTACTTCCCGAGCATCGAGGCGACGTACGGGCGCCCGGTGCAGGAGTGGCTCGACCTGGTCGCCGACCGGCTCGACGGCCACCAGCACATGGAGGTCGTCGGGTGGCTCAAGGCCGAGCACGGCCTCGGGCACGGGCATGCGAACGCCCTGGTCGCCTTCGTGAAGCAGGCGCTGGCCTCCTGAGCGGTTGCGCGCTCGCTCGTGGTTCAGCGGGTGTCGGTGGTGTCGGTCGCGCTGCTTGCCGCGTGGCGCTGCGGGTGTCGGTGGTCGTTCCTAGCGTGGGGGCGTGGCCGAACCCGTCGATGCGTGGTGGCGCCGCCGACAGTGGTCGCGCGGCGAAGCGGTGCCGTACGCCGTCGGTCAGTTCCGCGCCGACTGGGCGCCGTACCCGGTGCTCATCCGGCAGTACCACCCCGACTGGAACCACGGCGTCGTCCTGACCCAGGTCCCCCCGGCGGCCGAGGTCCTGCTCACCTGGGAGTGCGACGTCGGGCACGTGTTCGTCGCGACCCCGTCCGAACAGCGGTCCCGTCCGGGCCGTGAGCGGCGCCGCTCCGTGTGGTGCCCCGAGTGCGCGGTGCAGGCGCAGCCGCAGCGGTGGCCGGTGCTGCCGTCGGACTGGCCCCAGGCGGTCCCCGTGCCGCAGCGGGTCGTCCGGAGCGCGGGACGACAGACGCTGCCCGCGGCTCCGGTGCGCGGGGTCCCGGCCGGCGCCGTCGCGTCGAGCCGTTCCCGGTCCCGTCGGTCCGTCGCCGGGGCGGCCGGTGGGGCGCCACGGCGGAGCGCCCAGTCCGTTCCCCGCACGATCTGCCCGAAGACCCCGCGGCTGCCGTCGGGTGAGTCGTTCACGAGCGTCTGCGCCCCGGCGACGGCCTCGGCGGTCGAGGCCGAGCTCCGGGGCATGCTGTCCGAGCGGTTCGCGTTCACCTACGACCACTCCGCGATCCGGCTCGACCGCCCGTTCTTCGACCACGTCGAGGCCTGGCCCGACATCATCCTGCCCGAGCTCCGCGTCGCCATCGAGTACGACTCCACCGGGCGGCACGGGCTCGAGCACGTCGGCCCGCGGCAGGAGACCGACCGGAAGAAGGACCGCGCCGTCCGCGCCGTGGGGTGGGAGGTCGTCCGCATCCGCACCGGACGGCTGCCGGCGCTCGGCCCGCACGACCTGCAGGTGTCGGGCATCTCCGGCCGCACCGTCGATCGCCTGGCGGACACCCTGCGTGATCTCCGGGGCGCCCTGTTCGTCGACGCGTACGCCCGGTGACGCCGTCGATCGGGGTACACGCACGACCCGGCGGGGTACGGCCCGGCTGGGAGCGGCCGCAAGGGACGGGTAGGCATACATGGTGACCACCGTCTTCTGTCTCCACGCCCTCGGCGCGAGTTCCGAGGAGTTCGCGCTGCTGCGCGCCGAACTCGTCGGCGACCTCGACCTGATCGGCATCGACCTGCCCGGCTTCGGCCGCAGCCCGGCGTCGTCCGGCACCACCGTCGAGGAGATGGCCGTCCTGGTGGAGCGCGCGATCGGGGCGAGCGGCTCGACCGAATGGGTACTCCTCGGGCACTCGATGGGCGGCAAGGTCGCCACGGTGGTCGCCGACCGGACGATCTCCGGTGCGAACGGTCTGTTCGGCCTGCGTGCCGTGGTGCTCCTCGCCGCGTCCCCGCTCGCCCCGGAGCCGATGGACGAGGACCGCCGCCGGTCCATGCTGTCGTGGGCGGTCGACGGCCCGATCAGCGCCGACGACGCCGAGGAGTTCGTCGCCGCGAACACGGCGTCGACCCTCGCGCCCTCGCGGCACACAGCGGCGGTGCGAGACGTCGAGCGGACCGACCCCGAGGCCTGGCGGGACTGGCTGACCCGCGGCAGCCGTGAAGACTGGTCCGACGCGGCGCCGAACCCGGTGCCCGCCCTCGTGCTCGCCGGTGCCGAGGACGGCGACCTCGATGCCGACGCCCAGCGCCGCCTGACCGTGCCGCACTGGCCGAACAACGAGCTCCACGTCGTCGACGGCGCCGCCCACCTGCTGCCGTGGGAGCAGCCCGAGGCCGTGGCCGCGCGCATCCGCGACTTCTGGCAACGCCGGGTCGCTGGGTCACCGGTCGTCCCCGTGGAGCACGCCCGCGTGATCGCCTCGCCGCGGGTCAGCGCCCGCACCCGGGGCCTGCTCGCCGCTCGTGCCCTGCCCGATGACCCGGCGGCCGCACCGCAGGCCCTCACCCCGACGCAGCTGGACACCCTCCGCGCGGTCGCCAGGATCGTCGTCCCGCAGCCCGGTTCCGACCAGGTCGACCTGGCGCTGCGGGTCGACGCGCAGCTCGCCGCCGGGCTCGGCGACGGCTGGCGACCCGACGGGCTGCCGGTGGACGCCGAGGCTTACCGTGCCGCGCTCGACGTCCTCGCCGCACCCGCCCGCGATGGTGCGCTCGACCAGGCGCTCGAGGCCGTGGCGGTGGGTCGGTACCGCGCCGACGGTGGCCTCGACGCCGAACAGCTGCGTGCGTGGTTCGAGGACGCCAGCGTCGACCTGGTGAAGCACTGGCTCGCGCACCCCGCCACCATGGCCGCCATCGACTTCGACGGCTACGCGAACGGTGGCGACGGCGTCCGCAAGCAGGGCTTCCGACTGTTCGCGGCGGGGGAGCGCGAGGCCTGGGAGCCCGAAGCCCCCGCACCCCACACCACGATCGACACCGCACCGACGACCGGAGCTGCACGATGAGACTCGACGGACAACGCACGTACGGCACGGACGGCGTCGTCGACGTGGTGGTGGTCGGCACCGGAGCCGGCGGAGCCCCGCTCCTCGCATCGCTGGCCCGCCGTGGCCTGACGGTCGTCGCGCTCGAGGCCGGCCGTAACACCGAGCCGGGCGACCACGTGCCGGACGAGGTCGCCGCCCCCGGTGACATCAACTGGATGGACGAGCGGCTGAGCGGTGGCGGAGCCCCGACGGCCTTCGGTCCGAACAACAGCGGGACGGGTGTCGGCGGTTCGACGCTGCACTGGGGCGCGTTCACCCCGCGGCCGAGCGCCCACGACCTGCGGCTCCGCACCGAGAGCGGCGAAGGGCAGGACTGGCCGATCAGCCACGCCGAGCTCACCGGATGGATCGAGCAGGTCGAGCACGACGTCGGTGTCGCCGGTCCCGAGCACTACCCGTGGGACCCGTCCCGCCGCTACCGGATGCGCCCGCCGGCCCGGAACGCTTCTTCGGACATGATGATGCGCGGCACCGCTGCCGCAGGGATCACCGCGACCGATGCCCCGGTCGGGCTGACCACCGAGGACCGCCACCAGGAGCACCACGGGCTGCGCCAGGCCTGCGTGTCCTGCGGGTCGTGCCACCAGGGGTGCCGCAACGGTGCGAAGGTGTCGATGGACACGACCTACCTGCCGGCGGCCGTGGCCTTCGGTGCCGAGATCCGACCGGAGTCCTTCGTGCACGGCATCGAGCTCGACTCGAGTGGTCGCGTCGAGGCGGTCGTGTACACCGCGGGTGGGCGCGAGCACCGCCAGCGCTGCCGGTCCCTGGTCCTCGCCGCGGGCGGTGTCGAGACCCCGCGGCTGCTGCTGCACACCGGTGTCGCGAACGGCAGCGGGCAGGTCGGTCGCAACTTCACCGCGCACGGAGCCACCCAGGTGTGGGCGCGGTTCGACGAGTCGATGCGTTCGTACCGCGGGTACCCGTCGTCGATCATCACCGAGGACTTCGTGCGGCCGGCGGACGCCGACTTCGCCGGCGGCTACCTCATCCAGAGCCTGGGCGCGCAGCCGCAGACCTTCGCCACGTCGCTGGTCCGAGGCGGCGGACTCCGCGGCGCAGAACTCGTCCGGGCGCTGCACGACTACCCGTTCTCGGCCGGCGTCGGCATCAACGCCGAGTGCCTGCCGTACGACGACAACCGCCTCCAGCTGACCGACGAACTCGACGAGCACGGTGTCCCGCGTGCGCGGGTCTCGTTCACCCCGGGCTCGAACGAAGAGGCGATCCGCCGCCACGCGGTCCGCACGATGACGACCATCGTCGAGGCTGCTGGCGGTCAGGACGTCCGGGTGCTCGAACGCACGGCGCACACCATCGGCACCGCGCGGATGGGCACCGACCGCGAGACCTCCGTCGTCGACCAGGACGGCCGCTCGTGGGACGTCCCGAACCTGTGGATCGCTGACAACTCGGTGTTCCCGAGCGCGGTCATCGCGAACCCGGCGCTGACGATCATGGCGCTCTCGCTCCGCACCGCGGATCGCATGCTGCAGGCCGCCTGAGCGGGCGTCCCGACCGGCTGCGCACGCGCCCAGACCGCCCGTCGCGGCTCAGCCCCGCAAGGCGAGCGCCTCGCTCGTCCACCGCGCGTGCAGGTCCCACGGGTCGTGGGCCCCGGCGGCGACGGCGTCGACGTGGGCGAGCAGCTCCGGCGTCACCCGGAACCACTCGGTACCCGGGTACCGGCTGGCCGCGAACGTGGCGTGCCGCCGGCGCTCGAGCGTCCGGTCACCGAGCTCGAACGCCAGCAGGTCCTGGTGCGGGATGGCCGCGAGCCGCTGCCGGGGGTTCATCGTCGTGCCGATCTTGATGCGGTCACCGAAGTCGTCGCGCATGCGCAGGTAGTAGACGACGTCGACCCGTGGGGGAGCCAGATCGCCGTCGGGTACCTCGCCCCACCGCCACTCGCATCGGGCGCACACCGCACCGGAGGGGTAGCGCACCCCGATCCGGGACGCGCACACCGGACACGGGCCGGGCAGGGCGTCCTCGACGCCGGGGTGCTCGGCGGCGAGGTCGGCGACCAACGCGACGTGCGCGCCGCACAGGGGGACGCCCGCGAGTCCGTCCGCGAGGACGCCTGCGCAACCCGGGACGCAGCACGACGAGGTGACCATGCGCCGAACGCTAGCCGGACCCACCGACGCGCCCCGGGCCTCCCGGCCGTTGCGCGCGCCGGGCGTGCCGGGCGTCCCTGGTCGAATCGGGCGTACCGACCAAGAACGGGCACGCAGGCCCGCCGTCAGTCGGTGAAGATCACCCCGACCGGCTCGCGCTTCTCCTCCTGGAACTCGTCCTCGCCACGACCGAGCGCCCAGTACGCCGACAGCGACATCTCGCGCTTCTCGAGCCCCCAGTCGTCCTGCAGCAGTCGACGGATCGCCTTCATCGCGGTCCGCTCGCCGTGCGCGAAGACCTGGACCGGCCGGGAGGCACGCGGCAGCCCGCGGGCCGTCTCCAGCAGGAGCGTGCCCGGCTGTGCGCCGGTGGCGTCCCGGTGCAGCCACCGCAGGTCGACCCCGGCCGGGTGCCGGAGGTCCTGCTCGTCCGCGGGCGCGGCTACCTCGACCAGGGCGACCCCGGTGGCGGTGTCGGGCATCGACTCGAGTGCGGCCCCGATCGCGGGCAGGGCGCTGTCGTCACCGAGCAGCACGTGCGTGAAGGCCGGGTCGGTGGTCGGTGCGTAGCCGCCGCCGGGTCCGGACAGGGCGATCCGGTCGCCGGGCTGCGCGGAGGCTGCCCATGGACCGGCGAGGCCCGCGTCGCCGTGCACGACGAAGTCGATCGCGATCGTCCGCGTGGTGTGGTCGACGGCGCGCACGGTGTAGGTGCGGCGGGCGGGGCGGTCGTGCTTCGGCAGGGTCTCGCGCAGGGCCTCGAGGTCGTACGGCGGCACGAGCCCCAGCGACGGCTTCGCGAGCAGGAGCTTCACGTACTTGTCGGTGGCGGCGAGGCGGTCGGGGTCGGCCTGGGCGACGAAGTCCTCGAACGCCGAGCCGCCCAGGTGCACGCGCACCATGTGGGGCGAGAGTCGCTCGGTGCGGTCGACGACGAAGACGTGCTGCTGGCGTTTGGGTTTCGAGGTCATCGTGGGGGAGCTTCCTCTCGGAGGTTCGGCGTCACCTGGGTGATCCCTGCTTGACGCGCGCATCAGTAAGGTTAGCCTTACCTCATGGACTCGACCGTCATCCCGTTCTCCGAGCTGCTGCGGCGACGCACGCGGCGCTCGCACGGTGCCTCGGCCACGAGCGGCTTCATGCAGGACCTGCTCGGCGGCGACTGCGACGTCGCCGACTACGCCGACCTGCTCGGACAGTACGCCTTCGTGTACGACGCGCTCGAGCGGGCGGCGGAGCGCATGGCCGACCACCCCGTGGCGGCGCCGTTCGTCACCGCGCAGCTCACCCGGATGCCGGCGATCCGCGCCGACCTGGAGTACCTGATCGGCCCGGACTGGTCCGAGCTGGTGTGCCCGCTGCCCGCGACGACCGCGTACGTGCGACGGCTGAACGAGGTCGCGGCCGAGTGGCCCGGCGGCTTCGTGGCACACCACTACACGCGGTACCTCGGCGACGTGTCCGGCGGGCACGTGATCGGGCAGGTGCTGGCGGAGCGGTTCGGGTTCGACACGAACGGGATCCTCTTCTACATCTTCGACCAGGTCGCCGACCCGAGCGACTTCGAGCACACCTACCGGGCCCAGCTCGACGCCGCGCCGTGGTCGGCCCACGAGCAGGAACGGGTGATCGCCGAGGTCGAGCTGGCCTACGAGCTGAACCGCGGGCTGCTCGCCGGCCTCGATGCCCGACGTGCGCCGTTCCGGCAGGAGCCGGGCGGGGCCTCCGTCCCGGCCTGACGCGGCAGCGGCAGCCCGGCACCGGGCCCGGACCCCGCCCCGCGTCCGTCCGGACGGTCGACGTCATGCGCCCCCGGGTGCCGATACGCTGCTGGGACCCGGGACCAGCCTCCCGGACGACCCGGAAAGGACTCCATGACGGCGATCGACGGATCTGCACGCCACGAGCGCGCGCGGGACGACGTCAGCGGTGCGGTCGACAGCGACCTGCGCGCCGACGTCCGGTACCTCGGCAACCTGCTCGGCCGGGTGCTGCGCGAGAACGGGGGCGACGAACTGCTCCACGACGTGGAGTCACTGCGCGCGGCCGTGATCGACGCCTACGAGGGCGACCACGCCGAGGGCGCCGCACGTGCCCAGGCGATCGTCTCGGGCATGTCGGCCGAACGCGCCGAGGCAGTGGCGCAGGCGTTCACCACCTACTTCCACCTGACGAACCTGGCCGAGGAGCACCACCGCGTGCGCGTCCTCCGGCAGCGCGGTGACGACGGCGGCGTGCCCGGGGACTCGTTTCCCGCCACGTACGCCGAGCTCGTCGCCGAGGTGGGCGAGGCCGAGGCGGCCGAGCGGCTCCGCACCCTGCGGTTCCACCCGGTGCTGACCGCCCACCCGACCGAGGCCCGCCGGCGCGCGGTCACGACGGGTGTCCGCCGCATCACGGACCTCATCGACGAGCGTGACCGTGCCCGCAACGCCACGGCCCGCGCCGAGAACGAGCGCCGCCTGCTCGAGGAGATCACGACCCTCCTGCGCACCTCGCCGCTCCGCACCACGCGGCCGACCCCGCTGGACGAGGTCCGCACCGCGATGAGCGTGTTCGACCAGACCCTGTTCGAGATCGTCCCGCAGGTGTACCGCCTGCTCGACGACCGGCTGCAGGGCGACGACGCCGGCCGGGCGCCCGTGATCGCCCCCGCGTTCGTGCGCTTCGGCACCTGGATCGGCGGCGACCGCGACGGCAACCCGCACGTCACCGCCGACGTCACGCGTCAGGCCGCCGAGATCGCGGCGGAGCACATCCTGCTCGGCCTCGCCCGCGCGACGACCCGCATCGGCAGCGCCCTGACCCTCGACGCGAGCGACACCCCCGCCGACGCCGGGCTCACCGCCCTCGTCGCCGCGCAGGAGTCGCTCGACCCGGGCATCGCGGAGCGCATCGGTGTCCGCGCACCGAACGAGACGCACCGACGTGCGCTCCTGTTCGTCGCCGCGCGCATCGACGCCACCCGGACCGGCAGCACGCCGCTGGCCTACGACGGGCCCGAGGCGCTGCTGGCCGACCTCCGTGTCATCCAGGCCTCGCTCATCGCCGCCGGTGCGATCCGACCGGCGAACGGTGAACTGCAGAACCTCCTCTGGCAGGTCGAGACCTTCGGGTTCCACCTGGCCGAGCTCGAGGTCCGCCAGCACTCGCAGGTGCACCGCACGGCCCTCGCCGAGATCCGCGCCGGTGGTGAACTGAGCGAGACCACGGAAGAGGTCCTCGCCGTCTTCCGCACGATCGCCGGGCTGCAGTCCCGCTACGGCGTCCGCGCGGCGAACCGGTACATCGTGTCCTTCACGCAGTCCCCGGCCGACCTGGCGAACGTGCACGAGCTGGCCGTCGCCGCGCTCGGGTCCGCCGAGGCCGCGCCGGTGCTCGACGTGATCCCGCTGTTCGAGACGTTCGCCGACCTGCACGCCAGTGTCGACATCCTCGACGAGGCCGTCCGCACCGAGGCGTTCCAGCGACGCCTCGCCGCGACCGGCCGTCGGCTCGAGGTCATGCTCGGGTACTCGGACTCCTCGAAGGACGTCGGCCCGGTGTCCGCGAACCTGGCGCTCTACGACGCCCAGGCCCGCATCGCCGACTGGGCCCGCGACAACGACATCGAGCTGACCCTGTTCCACGGCCGCGGCGGCTCGCTCGGCCGCGGTGGCGGTCCCGCGAACGAAGCCGTCCTGGCGCAGCCGCCGGGATCGATCGACGGTCGGCTGAAGCTCACCGAGCAGGGCGAGGTCATCTTCGCCCAGTACGGCGACCAGGACATCGCCGCCCGCCACCTCGAGCAGATGGCCTCGGCGACGCTCTTCGCCTCGTCGCCGTCCAACGAGGCACGGACCGCCGCCGCGGCCGCCCGCTTCGCCGACCTCGCCCAGCAGCTCGACGACGTCTCGCGCGTCGCCTTCTACGACCTGGTCAAGGCCGACGGGTTCGCGCCGTGGTTCGCCCGGGTCACCCCGATGGAGGAGATCGGCCTGCTGCCCCTCGGCTCCCGCCCGGCCCGTCGCGGGCTGTCGGTCGAGTCGCTGGAGGACCTCCGCGCCATCCCGTGGGTGTTCTCGTGGACGCAGGCGCGCATCAACCTCGCCGGCTGGTACGGGCTCGGATCGGCGCTCGAGGCCGTCGGCGACGTCGACGTGCTCCGCGCCGCCTACGCGGAGTGGCCGCTCTTCGCCGCGATGATCAAGAACGTCGAGATGTCGCTCGCGAAGACCGACGAGCACATCGCCCGCCGGTACCTCGAGCTCGCCGACCGTGACGACCTCGCCGCGAAGGTGCTCGACGAGATGGTCCGCACCCGCGACTGGGTGCTCCGCGTCTCCGGCGGCAGCGACGTGCTCGAGGACCGACCCGTCCTGGCCCGCGCCGTGCGCCTGCGCAGCCCGTACGTCGACGCCCTGTCGCACCTGCAGCTCCGTGCGCTGCGCGCCATCCGCACGTCCGGCAGCACGGACCCGACGGACGCCGACCACCGGCTCCTGCTGCTCACCGTGAACGGGATCGCCGCCGGCCTGCAGAACACGGGCTGACGCCCCCACCCCACGGACAGGAGGCCCGGTGCCAGCTGGCACCGGGCCTCCTGTCCGTCTCCGCGCACGTCCCGAGCCGCGCCCCCGAGCGGCCACGAAGTGTCGGCCGCGCGGTCGCCGCGCGACGGCTCCCGACCGCTCGGCGTCTCGCACGGCTGCCCTCGCCGAGGGGTCACGACACGTCGGGTGGACCCGGCCGAATGGTCACGACGCGTCGGTTGCGCCGTCGCCGGGCGACGGAACGTGACCGCTCGGCGGACGTGAGCGGGGTGTCGTGACCGCTGGAGCTTCGCGCCGCTGCCCTCGCCGAGGGGTCGCGACACGTCGGGTGGACCCGGCCGAGTGGTCACGAAGCGTCGGCTGCGCCGTCGCCGAGCGACGGAGCGCGACCGCTCGGCGGACGTGAGCGGGGTGTCGTGACCGCTGGAGCTTCGCGCCGCTGCCCTCGCCGAGGGGTCGCGACACGTCGGGTGGACCCGGCCGAGTGGTCACGAAGCGTCGGCCGCGCGGTCGCCGGGCGACGAAACGCGACCACTCGGCGGACGTGAGCGGGGTGTCGTGACCGCTGGAGCTTCGCGCCGCTGCCCTCGCCGAGGGGTCGCGACACGTCGGGTGGACCCGGCCGAGTGGCCACGACACGTCGTCTGCGCCGTCGCCGGGCGACGAAACGCGACCACTCGGCGGACGTGAGCGGGGTGTCGTGACCGCTCGCGCTTCGCGCCGCTGCCCTCGCCGAGGGGTCGCGACACGTCGGGTGGACCCGGCCGAGTGGCCACGACACGTCGTCTGCGCCGTCGCCGGGCGACGAAACGCGACCACTCGGCGGACGTGAGCGGGGTGTCGTGACCGCTCGCGGCGGCGGACGGGAGGCCCGTGGCGGGCCGGCACCGGGCCTCCCGTCCGTCCGCGCGCACGTCGCGGGCCCGCGATCCGTGAGCAGCAACGGTCGCCTCCGGCACCGCGACCCGACAGTTGCTGCTCACGAAGTGCCCTGTCGAATCGATTCGGGGACGCGTAGCGTGTCCGAGGTGACGACGGAGCGCATGCCGAGACCGACGACGACCGTGCTGCCCCCGATCGTGCCGCTGGCGCTCATCGTCGGGGTCTCGCCGTTCGCGACCGACATGTACATCCCGGCGCTCCCGGCCATCGCGCGGGACCTCGAGACGACCCCCGGCGCCGTGCAGCTGTCGCTCACGGCGTTCCTCGTCGCGTTCGCGGTGGGTCAGCTGCTGGTCGGCCCGGTGAGCGACGGGATCGGTCGTCGGCCGATGCTCGTCGCCGGGACCGCCCTGTTCGCCCTGGCGTCGGTCGGCTGCGCACTCGCCCCGGACGTCGTGACGCTGGTGGTGGCCCGCGTGGCGCAGGGACTCGCCGGTGCGGCCGGTGCTGTCGCGGGGCGGGCGATGGTGTCCGACGTGACGAGCGGTACCCGGATGGCGAAGGTGTTCGGCACCCTCGCGGCCATCAACGCGATCGGCCCCGTGGTCGCCCCGCTGGCCGGGGGAGCGGTGCTGACGATCGGCACGTGGCGGCTCATGTTCGTCGTGCTGGCGGTGCTCGGTGCCGTGTTCTTCGTGGCCGTGGTGCTGCGCTTCCGCGAGACCCTGCCGCCCGAGCGTCGCGGTGGCGTCGGGTTCGCCGCGAACGGGCGGCGCATCCGCGAACTCCTGGCGATCCCGCGCTTCCGGGCGTACGTGTTGAGCGGCGTGCTGTCGACGGTCGGGTTCTTCGCGTACATCGCGACGAGCTCGTTCGTGTTCCAGTCGGAGTACGGGCTCTCCGAAGGGCTGTACACGCTCGTCTTCGCCACGAACGCGTCGATGATGATCATCACCACGCTGCTGTTCGGCCGGCTCGTCGGGCGGGTCACCGAGGATGCCCTGCTGACCCTGGGCCTGGTCGTCGGGACCCTCGGTGCCACGGCCGTGGTGGTGTCGGCGCTCCTCGACCTCGGGCCGGTGCCGGTGTGGTGCGCACTCGCGGCCGTGACGGCCGCGTGGGGCTTCGTCCTGCCGGCTGCGATGACCCGGACGCAGCACGTCGGCTCGGCACACCCGGGCACCGCGGCCGCGCTGCAGGGTGGGCTGACCTTCGGCATCGGTGGCCTCGGCACCCCGCTCGCCGGCGCCCTCGGCGGGACCGCGCTGGCCATGGGCGGGGTCATGGCGGCGCTGATGGCTGCGGCCGTCGTGGTGCAGGTGACGGCGACGCGGCGAAACCGGTCCCACACCTGAGGGTCTGAGCCGGTAGGTTGCTGGTTGCAAGGCGCACCGATCTGAGGAGACCCACCGAGATGGACATCGTCGTACACGAGGCGGAGACCGACACCGCCGTGCTGGAGTGCAGTGGCCGGCTCAACATGGTCTCCGCACCCACGTTCCGCGAGACCGTCGCCCAGATCGTCGGCAACGGGCGGTCGCGGCTCGTCGTCGAGCTCTCCGGGGTCGAGTTCATGGACTCCTCCGGCCTCGGCGCACTGGTCGGCAGCCTGAAGACCGCGCGACAGGCCGGCGGCGACCTCCGCATCGCGGCACCGTCGGAACAGGTGCAGATGGTGCTCAAGCTCTCCAACATCGACAAGATCCTGCGGACGTACCCCGACGGGGACGCCGCGGTGACCGACTGGTGATGACCGCCCCCGTCGCCGAGCACATGCTCGCACTGGCGTGCCCGCCGGACGACGTGTCCGCCGTGCACGAGTTCCTGGCGGGCGTGTGGCAGCACGAGCCGACCGTCTCCGCCGAGGACCGCATGGCCCTCGAGCTCGCACTCGTCGAACTCACCTCGAACGTCATCGAGCACGGCGCGCGTGCGGACGGTGTCTCGTGCGAACTCCGGCTCCAGGTCGGCAACGAGCGTGTCCAGGCGCTGCTCTCCGACGACGGGGTCGCCGCCACCGTGGACCCCGATGCCGCCGTGCTGCCGGACGACTTCGCCGAGGGTGGCCGCGGGCTGGCCCTCGTCCGCATGGTCGTCGACGACCTGCGGTACGAGCGCGTCGCGGACCGGAACCGCTGGACGGTCCTGCGGTCGCGGCACTGACCAGGGCCAGGACCAGCACCAGCAGCCGGACCGCTCATCCGCACAGCGCACTGCGCGGGCCGCAAACCGCAATGACGCGGAGACGATTGACGCGTTTCCCGGACACCGTGTCACGATTCGCGCGATGACTGTCGACCCTGATCCCCGGATCCGGTTCGAGACGTCCGGCGCCGGACTCGACGCGGCCGTGCAACTGTACGAAGAGGCCTACGAGAGTTCGGGGTTCTCGGCGTCCCGGACCGGTCGTCCGTTCGCGTACCGGTTCCAGGTCGTGGGCGACGACGCGATGACCTTCCGCTCCACCCGGTTCGACGGGCGGATGCGCGGCGAGGTCGAGGTCCCCGACGAGTACGTCGTGATGTGGACCTCGGACGGTGGCGGCCGCGTGGACGTCGGTCGGCAGGAGGTCGACTTCGCACCGGGGACGCCCCGGGTGTTCCCGTCGCGACGCCCCTTCGTGTTCGACCTGCAGGACGTCCGGCAGAGCCTGGTTCAGTTCGACCGCACGTACCTCGAAGGCCTCGCCGCCGAGGTGCACGGCACCCGGCCAGGCCCCCTGGTGTTCGACCACACCGCGGCGCCCCGGCCCCAGGACCTCCGCGCGTGGAACGCCCAGGTGCAGCGCGCGGCAGCCGTGGTGCTCGGTCAGGCGCCACTCACCGGCCTCGCCCTCGCCGAGACGGTGCGCGAGACTGCGCTGGCCTTCCTCGACACGTTCCCGCACGAGTCCATCGCCCCCGACGTCACACTGCCGCAGGGTGCAACCGGGCGCGTCCGCGAGGCCGTCGAGTTCATGCACGCCTTCGCACACACCCCGATCACGACGACCGACGTCGCCGAGCACGTCGGACTGAGCGTCCGGGGGTTGCAGCAGGCCTTCCAGCGGCAGGTCGGCACGGCACCGAACGCCATGCTCCGGGGCATCCGCCTGGACCGCGTGCACGAGGAGCTCCGACGCGGGGCGGCCGGTGACCTGACGGTGGCGAGCGTGGCACTGCGCTGGGGCTTCGCGCACCTCGGCCGGTTCTCGGCGGCGTACGCTGCGCGCTTCGGACAGTACCCGCGTGACACGCTGCAGCAGCCGCGGGGAGCGGTGCCGCACGCCTGACCGGGGCAGGACGCCCCGCGTCACACTCCGGCTCGGTGCGTCGCCGGTTCGCTACGCTGCCCGGATGAGCGGACCGCGACCGTGGGTGGTCATCCCGGGCATCTGGAACTCGGACCCCGACCACTGGCAGTCCGTCTGGGAGCGCAACCGGCAGCACGACGAGCGCGAGCGGCACGACCAGCGTGATCAGCAGACCCGCCGCGCCGTCCGCATCGCCCCCGACTCGTGGAGCGCCCCCGTCGCGGACGACTGGCGCGCCGCGATCTCGACGGCCGTCGCCGCGTGCAGCGAACCCCCGGTGCTCGTCGCCCACAGCCTCGGCGTCCTGGCCGCGGCCGACTGGCTCGCCACCACGACGACCGCACCCGCCCTGGTCGCCGGTGCCTTCCTGGTCGCACCGCCCGATCCGCTCGGCGACGCGTTCCCCGCCGAGGCATCGGGCTTCGCGCCGCCGCGTCGGGTGCCCCCGGAACAGCAGGTTCCGACGCACCTGGTCGTGAGCGACGACGACCCCTACTGCGGTGCGTCCCGTGCCCTCGAGTTCGCCGCCGCGATGCGCGCAGACGTCGTTCGTGTGGGTGCCCTGGGGCACGTGAACGTCGCCAGCGGTGTCGGCGGCTGGCCTGCCGGCCGGGAGCTGCTGCGGGCCTTCGAGGACGGCCTCCGACGGACGCGGTGACGGCGGGCCGCGACACGCCGCTCACTTCCGAGCCGATATGGCAGGCGGTGCAGCGACACACCGCGGATGTCCCGCATTTCGCCCCGCGCGATATTTATCCTTCGGACATGGAGACCCAGTCCGGCGCACGCACCCCGCTCGTGGACCCGTTCGGCCGCGAGCTCGAGGAGTGGCTCCGCGACGCCCCGGCCACCCGCGCGCCGTACGTGCCGGACCTCGTCGTCCCGCCGGTCACCGGCCCCGTGCAGCGCCCCGGCTTCGTCGCGGACAGCACGACCACCACCGACGAGACGCTGGCTGCCGTCGCCGTCACCGCACCGGTCGACGCGACGACCGACTCGGCTCCCGTCGCGGCCCCGGCCTTCCGCCGCGACCGTGCCCGCCACGCCGCCGTCTGCGCCCCGTCGTTCCCCGAGCCGCCGGAGCGCCTGGCCCTGCGCATCGAGGACCTGGCCGTCGAGGTCTCGCGGTCCACGGGTCGCAGCACCATCGACCGCATCGTCCTGCTCGAGGACGAGGTCCGCCGCCGTGACGAGGACCTCGCGCGCCTCGCCGCGTGGGAGGCCACCGTCGCCGGCTCCGACGACCCCGAGGTGACGGCCGCCCGCGCCTTCGCCCACACCGTCTTCTCCGACCTGCTCGCCGACGCCGCCGCTGAGGCGGACCGCCGCGACCGTGCCGCAGCCCGTCGCGCAGCGACCGCGCCGGTGGCGCTCGTGACCCGGCCCGCGCGCCTCCCGGCGCGCGCAGCGCAGGACGCAACAGCAGCACACGACGCAACTGCAGCACAGGACGCGACCGCACCACAGGACGCGACCACAGCGCAGGACTCGACACCCACCCGGGGACCCGCCCCGGTCGTGGAACTCGTCGTCCCGGAACGCGACGAACCCGTCCGACCGGTGCTGGGCCTCCCGGCCGTGTCGCCGGTGTCCGCGTCCACGCGACCCACCCCGCTCGTCCTGCCCGCCACGGGCCCGACGGTCATCGACCGCGCGGCCTTCGCCGCCGCCCTCACGGCGCACCAGGGCACCACCGCGAGCACGCCGGTCGTCCTACCGGACGCCGTCGCCGCACCCGTCGTCCCGGCTCCGGCTCCGGCTCCGGTCGCGGACGCCGCCGACGCGGCGGTCACCACGACGCCGGGCCCGGCCGGCTGGTGGACGCGACTCGTCGAGCGTCTGCTCGGCCTGCTCGGTCGTCGCTGACCGTCCTCGGTCCGGCCCTCGTCCGGTCGCACCGGCTCCGGTTGCACCGGCTCCGGTCGCACCGGATCCGGCTGTACTGCCTCCGGTTGCACCCTCTCTGGTCGCGCCGCCTGGAGGCCCGGATCACCTCACACGGTCCGGCTGCCCGTGGCGGTGCGGTCGCCTCGGTAGACTGACGGGATGCCGACGCTCCGCGAACTCCAGGCCGTGATCGAGGACCTGTGGCCCGCCGCCGGTGCCGAGTCGTGGGATGCCGTCGGGCTCGTCGCGGGTGACCCGGACGCCACCGTCGAGCACGTGCACCTCGTCGTCGACGCGGTCCCCGCCACCGCCCTTGAAGCCGTGGAGCTCGGCGCCGGGCTCCTCCTGACGCACCACCCGCTGCTGCTCCGCGGGGTGACGACGATCGCCGAGTCCACCTACAAGGGCAGCGTCCTCGCGACCCTCGTGCGCGGCGGCAGCGCCCTGCTCGCGGCGCACACCAACGCCGATGTCGTGACGACCGGCACCTCGGCCGTCCTGGCAGACCGCCTCGGGCTGACCGCGCAGCGCCCGCTCGACGCCGGAGCCGACCCCGACACCGGCATCGGTCGCGTCGGTGTCCTGCCCGCGGGAACCACCCTCGGCGCGCTCGCCCGGAAGCTCGTCGACCTGCTGCCGCCCACCGCGACCGGGGTCCGCGTCTCCGGCGACTTCGACCAGCCCGTCCACACCGTGGCGCTCTGCGCCGGTGCCGGCGACTCCCTGCTCGGGCATCCGGCGGTCCTGGACGCCGACGTCTACATCACGAGCGACCTCCGGCACCACCCGGCGTCCGAGTTCCGCGAACAGGCACTGCTCGGCGGCGGACCCGCGCTCATCGACACCTCACACTGGGCCACCGAGTGGCTCTGGCTCGACGTCGCGGCAGAGCAGCTCCGCGCCCACGCCGGGGTCCGCGTCACCGTGAGCGACCTCCGTACCGACCCGTGGGACTTCGCCGTCCTGCCGGCCGCCGAACCCACCACCCCCACAGAAGGAGCCTGACCATGAAGGCAGCACCCGAGGACCAGGTCATCCTCCTCGACGTCCAGCGTCTCGACAACGACGTCACCCGCATCGCGCACCGCATCACATCGCTGCAGAAGGGCGACCGGCTGACCGAGCTGAGCAAGCAGGCCGCGGGCCTCCGCAGCGAACTCGTCGCCGCCACCGGCGAGGTCGAGGACGCCGAGCGCGACCTCGCCCGTCTGGAGTCCGACACCGCGGTCGCGCAGGCCCGTGTCGAGCGCGACACCACGATGCTGCAGAACGTCGCGAACGCGAAGGACGCCGCCGGACTGCAGAGCGAGCTCGACTCGCTGCAGCGGCGCATCGGGGGCCTCGAGACCGCCGAGCTCGAGATCATGGAGAACCTCGACGGGCTCCGTGCCCGGGTCGGCGACATCGAGGGCAAGCTCGCCGAGGTGGAGTCCGCTCGCAGCGGTCTGGTCGCCGAGCGCGACGCCGAGATCGCCCGGCTGACCGCCGACCGCGAGTCCGCCGAGCAGGCCCGCGCCGACGTCGCCGCGAAGGTGCCGGCCGAGCTGCTCGCCCTGTACGACCGGCAGCGTGCTCGCTACGGCTTCGGCGCCTCGCTGCTGCAGGGTGGCGTGTCGACGGCCTCGGGCGTGGCGCTCAACAACTCCGACCTGCAGACCATCCGCCGGGCTGCGCCCGACGACGTGGTGCTGTGCCCCGACAGCGACGCGATCCTGGTGCGGACGGCCGAGTCCGGGCTGTAGACGCGAGCGACGTCCGGAGCGGAGGCGCGGTGCCGGCTGGTGCCGCGCCTCCGCTCCGTCGTGGGCCGGTCGCAACGCGTCGCCTGCGGCGGTGCCGGTCGACGGCAGGTGGCCAATCGGCGAACCTGAGCGGGGAGTCGTGACCGCGCGCGCCGCCCGGCGGGAGGCTCGTGGTTGCGCCGCGCCGCGCCTCCGGTCCGTCGTGGGCTGGTCGCAACGCGTCGCTCGCGTTGCGCCGACTGGTCACAAAGTGTCGGCTGCGGCGGTGCCGGCCGACGGTTGGTGACCACGCGGCGAACCTGAGCGGGGAGTCGTGACCGCGCGCGCCGAGCGCGCCGAGCGCGCGCCGGCCAACACGGCACCGAGAAGGGGCGAATGGGCCGGCCGTACGCCGGGTTCTGTCCCGCCGCTTGCGCGGCGGTGACGGCCATCTCTCTCGGACCGACGTTGCCGTCGGCCTCCAGCGGTCTACCCGAGGACTCGGCGAGCAGCCTCAACGTCCTCTGTCTGACCTTGCTCCGGGCGAGGTTTACCGAGCGGATCCGGTCACCCGGACCCCTGGTGGTCTCTTACACCACCGTTTCACCCTTACCGACGTTGCCGCCGGCGGTCTGCTTTCTGTGGCACTGTCTCGCGGATTGCTCCGGGTGGGTGTTACCCACCGCCCTGCTCTGTGGAGCCCGGACGTTCCTCGGCGCTCCCGGGGGAGCGACGCGACCGTCTCACCGACCCATTCGCTGGTGCGAGTCTACCCGGGTCCGCGGCGCCCGTCGCGGCGCCCGACGCCGCCCGACGCAGGACGTGCGCGCGACCTGCGCGCGTCGCTGATGAGAACGGGCGTCCCTGGTCGGAAGTTCGGACCGGGTACGCCCGTTTCGACCAGGTACGCCCGCGACGGGCCCAGCGCTACCGACTCCGCGCGGCCAGGGTCGCGGCGCCGATGATGCCGGCGTTGTTGCGGAGCGTCGCGGGGATGATGTCCGCCTGCAGGTCGAGCAGCGGGAGGAACTCCTCGTACTGCTTCGAGACCCCGCCGCCGACGACGAAGAGCTCGGGGGAGAGCAGCGCTTCGAGCGTCGAGTAGTACTTCTGCAGGCGCTTCGCCCAGTGCTTCCACGACAGGTCGTCGCGCTCCTTGGCGGCGAACGAGGCGCGGGACTCGGCGTCGTGCCCCTCGATCTCCAGGTGGCCGAACTCGGAGTTGACGATGAGCACGCCGTCGTTGATGAGCGCGGTGCCGATGCCGGTGCCGAGCGTCGTCACGATGACCAGGCCGTCCTTGCCCTTGGCCGCACCGAACTGCTGCTCGGCGAACCCGGCGGCGTCGGCGTCGTTGACGAAGTGGATGGAGCGGCCGAGTTCCTTCTCGAACAGCGCCTCGGCCTCGAAGCCGATCCACTTCTTCGACACGTTCGCGGCGGACATCGTCTTGCCGTCCCGCACGATCGCCGGGAAGCAGACCCCGACGGGGACGTCGTCACCGGGGGCGAGCTCACCGATGATCTCCTTGACCACCGCCGTGATGTCCTGGGGCTTCCCACCCTCGGGCGTGGCCTTCTTGATGCGGTCCGTGGTGAGGGCGCCGGACGCGACGTCGACGATCGCGCCCTTGATGCCCGTACCACCGATGTCGACGCCGACTGCGAGGGAGGTCATGAGGTTGTCGTGCCTTTCGGTTGCCTGCCGGAGGTGTCCGGTCAGGAGACGGTGAGGAGCTCCGCGCCGCGTTCGGTGACGACGAGGGTGTGCTCGAACTGCGCGGTCCACGACTTGTCGCGGGTCGACACGGTCCAGCCGTCGGACCAGATGTCGGCTTCGATGCCGCCGAGTGTGAGCATGGGCTCGATGGTGAACACCATGCCGGGTTCGATCACCGTGTCGTACTGCGGTGCGTCGTGGTGGGGGATGATCAGGCCGGAGTGGAAGGCCCGACCGACGCCGTGTCCGGTGTAGTCGCGGACGACGCCGTAGCCGAAGCGCTTCGCGTACGCCTCGATCGCGCGGCCGATCACGTTGACCTGGCGACCGGGGGCGACGGCCTTGATGCCGCGCTCGAGGGCGAGGCGCGTGCGGGTCACGAGGTCCTCGACCTCCTGCGACGCCTGGCCGACGACGAACGTCCGGTTCGTGTCGCCGTGCATGCCGTCCTTGTAGGCGGTGATGTCGATGTTGACGAGGTCGCCCTCCTGCAGGACGGTGTCGTCGGGGATGCCGTGGCAGATGACCTCGTTGAGGCTCGAGCAGAGCGACTTCGGGTAGCCGCGGTACCCGAGCGTGGAGGGGTAGGCACCGTGTGCGACGACGAACTCGTGCCCGATGCGGTCGAGCTCGTCGGTGGTCACGCCGGGGCGGATCGCCTGCCCGACGGCGTCGATGGCCTGCGACGCGATGCGTCCGGCGACCCGGATGCGCTCGACCTCGTCGGGCGTGTAGGTGTCACCGAGGCCGTGCTCGTGCGGCTCGACCTTCCCGACGTACTCCGGACGCTCGATGTCCTTCGGGACGGCGCGGTGCGGGGAGATCCGGCCGGCGGTCAGGTGTCCGTGTTCGTCCCGGGGCATGGCGACCACTCTAGCCGCGGCGCGACGCGCCGAGCGCAACGGCTGCACGGTGCGGCCTGGCTGGGTGGACGCGACCTCCTGGAGGCCCGGTGCCGGTCCGCCGGACCGGCACCGGGCCTCCAGGGGGTCAGGTGGGTACGGTGGGCGGCATGAGCGACGAACGCATCGAGTCCCAGTGGTGGTTCAACGACAAGACCGGCCAGGTCGAGCAGGGTCCCCAGTCGCCGCAGCGCGACCGGATCGGCCCGTTCGAGTCGCGCGAGGAGGCGCAGCACGCGCTCGACCGCATCGCCGCGAACAACGAGAAGTGGGACGCCGAGGACCGCTGAGCACCGCGGTCGGCGGCCTGTCGGCACCCTGGTGACGGCGCGTCGCACGGCCCCGCGCACACCGCCGGACCACTAGCCTGGGACGAGGCCCGCCAGCGGCCACCCGATACACGGAAAGGTCGTGCATGGACAAGCAGACGGACTTCGTGCTCCGCACCATCGAGGAGCGCGGGATCAAGTTCATCCGACTCTGGTTCACGGACGTCATCGGGACGCTGAAGTCGGTGGCGATCGCCCCGGCCGAGGTCGAGGGCGCGTTCGCCGAGGGCATCGGGTTCGACGGCTCCGCGATCGAGGGCCTCACCCGTTCGTACGAGGCCGACGTCCTGGCACACCCGGACCCCTCGACGTTCCAGATCCTGCCGTGGCGCGGCGAGATCGATCCCACCGCGCGGATGTTCTGCGACATCACGACGCCGGACGGGCAGCCCGCCGTGGCCGACCCCCGCAACGTGCTGAAGCGCACCCTGGCGCGGGCGAGCGACCGCGGGTTCACGTTCTACACGCACCCCGAGATCGAGTTCTACCTGCTGAAGAGCCGCGAGTGGAAGGACGGCGGCCCGCAGCCCGTCGACCAGGCCGGCTACTTCGACAACGTCCCCGGTGGCAGCGCGCACGACTTCCGCCGTCGGTCCGTCCGCATGCTCGAGGACCTCGGCATCTCGGTCGAGTTCTCGCACCACGAGGCCGGCCCCGGGCAGAACGAGATCGACCTCCGCTACGCCGACGCACTGACGATGGCGGACAACATCATGACGTTCCGCACCGTGGTGAAGGAAGTGGCGATCGAGCAGGGCGTCTACGCGACGTTCATGCCGAAGCCGATCTCCGGCCAGCCCGGCTCCGGCATGCACACCCACGTCTCGCTGTTCGAGGGCGACCAGAACGCCTTCTACGAGGCGGGCGGCCAGTACCAGCTGTCGCAGACGGCCAAGCACTTCATCGCCGGTGTGCTGAAGCACGCGCCGGAGATCACCGCGGTGACGAACCAGTTCGTCAACTCGTACAAGCGGCTCTGGGGCGGCGACGAGGCCCCCTCCTTCGTGACCTGGGGACACAACAACCGTTCGGCCCTGGTGCGCGTGCCGCTCTACAAGCCGAACAAGGGCCAGTCCGCACGCATCGAGTACCGCGGCATCGACTCGGCGGCGAACCCGTACCTGGCGTACTCGCTGCTGCTCGCCGCCGGCCTCAAGGGCATCGAGGAGGAGTACGAGCTCCCCGCCGAGGCCGAGCACGACGTCTGGAGCCTCAGCGACTCGGAGCGGAAGGCTCTCGGGTACAGCCAGCTGCCGTCGAGCCTCGACCACGCCCTGAGCCTCATGGAGGACTCCGAGCTGGTCGCCGAGACCCTCGGCGAGCAGGTGTTCAACTTCGTGCTGCTCAACAAGCGGCAGGAGTGGAAGCGCTACCGCGACCAGGTCACCCCGTTCGAGCTCGACACCAACCTCGGCGCGCTCTAGAACCGAGCGCCCTGACCCCTCGGGAGCACGTTCCACATGACCGGTCGGACGACGACGTCACGTTCGGAGCTGGCCCGTCTGGGGTTCGCCGAGCTGTCGGAGAGCCTGGAGCGCGCTGCCGACCTGGAGGCCCGGTTCGGCCCCGACGTGCCCCTGCCGGTCGCGGCGTCTTCCGCGCTCTGGGGCGGCACCGCTGATCCCGACGGCGCCCTGCGGATGCTCGAGCGGCTGCTCGAGCGGGCACCGGACGAACTGCGCACCGTCCTGACGGACGACGCAGCGACCGAGCGCCTGATCCACCTGCTCGGCGCGTCGATCGGCCTCGGGGAGTTCCTGCACCGACGGCCCGCCGAACTCGACCTGCTGCTCGAGCCGGTCGCCGAACCGTGGTCGCAGGAGCGGTACACGGCGTCGCTGACCGAGGCGGTCGACGGCGCCACGGGTGAGGACGCCCGGATGCGCCTGCGCGTGCGCTACCGCCGGCACCTGGCCCAGATCGCGCTGTTCGACGTGCTGCACGACGTGCCGACCGATGCGTTCCCCGCCGTGGCGGCGGGCCTCGCCGACCTGGCCGGCGCCACCCTCGACGCCGCCGTCGACATCGCCCGGCGCGAGGTGCCGTTCCCCGCGGCCGACGTCGCGGCGACCCCGCTCGCGGTGATCGCGATGGGCAAGGCCGGTGCGCGCGAACTCAACTACGTCAGCGACGTCGACGTCATCTTCGTCACCGAGTCGACCGACGACATCGCCGTCGACCGCGCCGTGCTCGTCTCCACGCGCATCGCGATCGCCGCCATGCACGCGATCACCGACCTCGCCGCCGAACCCGCCCTGTGGGAGGTCGACGCGAACCTGCGCCCCGAGGGCAAGGACGGAGCACTCGTCCGCACCCTCGACTCGCACGTGGCGTACTACGAGCGCTGGGCGAAGGGGTGGGAGTTCCAGGCGCTGCTGAAGGCCCGTCCGATCGCTGGCTCCGCCGACCTGGGTGCCCGCTACGCCGAGGCCGTCGCGTCGTTCGTGTGGAACTCCGCGACCCGGCCGGGGTTCGTCGAGTCGGTGCAGCGGATGCGCGAGCGGGTGACGGAGCACATCCCGGACGCCGACGTCGACCGGCAGCTCAAGCTCGGCCCCGGCGGCCTGCGTGACGTCGAGTTCACGGTGCAGCTCCTGCAGCTCGTGCACGGCCGCGACGACCCGTCCGTCCGGGTCCGGTCGACGCTCGAGGCCATGGACGCCCTGACCGACGCCGGGTACGTCGGCCGTGCCGAGGCCGCGCGGTTCGGGCCGGACTACGCCCTGCTCCGCGTGCTCGAACACCGGATCCAGCTCCGCCGCCTGCAGCGGACGCACCTGATGCCCTCCGACGAGGAGGAGCTGCGGGTGCTCGCCCGGTCGAGCGGTGTCGCGGCATCGGCGCCGGCGCTCGAGGCCCGCTGGCGTGCCGTGAAGCTCGAGGTCCGTGGGCTGCACGAGCGCCTGTTCTACCGTCCGCTGCTGTCTGCCGTGGCTTCGACCGAGGACGAGATCGTCCTGACCAACGACCAGGTCGTCGACCGCCTGGCAGGCGTCGGTTTCGTCGATCCCACCGGCGCGGTCGGTCACATCCGCGCACTCACCCAGGGCACGAGCCGGCGTGCGGCGATCCAGCGGAACCTGCTCCCGGTGCTCCTGCGGTGGATGGCCGAGGGGCCGGCACCGGACCGCGCCCTGCTCGCCTTCCGGCGGCTGAGCGACGGCCTGGGGGAGTCGAGCTGGTTCCTCCGGATGCTGCGGGACTCCTCCGGTGCCGCGCACTCGCTCACCACCGTGCTGTCCGAGTCGGCGTTCCTGTCCGGGCTGCTCGAGCGGTTCCCCGAGGCCGTGGCCTGGCTCGACGAACCCGAGGCGCTGCTGCGTCCACGACCGATGGACTCGCTGCTCGCCGAGATGACCGCGACCACCGCCCGGCACGGCAACGACGTCGACGGCGCCGCGGCCCTGCTGCGGTCGGCCCGCCGCCGCGAGACCCTGCGGCTCGGCATGGCCGCCGTCCTCGGCTCGCTCGACGTCGACGGTCTCGGCCCGGCCCTGACCGACGTCACCGAGGCCACCCTCGCCGGAGCCCTCGCACTCGCCCGCCGCGACGCCCCCGAGGGCTTCGAGTTCGGCATCATCGCGATGGGCCGGTACGGCGGACGGGAGCTCGGCTTCGGGTCCGACGCCGACGTGCTGTACGTGTACCGGGCACCCGACCTGGCACCCGAGGTCGCGTCCCGGACCGCCCAGACGATCGTGCGCGAGCTCAACCGGCTCACCGAGGACACGATCCACCCGCTCGACCTGGACATCGACCTGCGGCCCGAGGGCAAGAACGGCCCCGTCGTACGGACCCTCGAGTCGTACGGCGCCTACTACGCCCGCTGGTCGCTCACGTGGGAGGCCCAGGCGCTCCTCCGCGCACGGGGCGCCGTCGGCGACGCGCAGCTCCTCCGCGACTTCGAGCACCTCGCCGACCGCACCCGGTACCCGGAACAGATCGACGACCACCAGGTGCGCGAGGTCCGCCGCATCAAGGCCCGGGTGGAGTCCGAGCGGCTGCCCCGCGGCGCGGACCCGGCCAGGCACCTCAAGCTCGGGCGCGGGTCGCTCAGCGACGTGGAGTGGTTCGTGCAACTCCTGCAGCTGCAGCACGCGCTCGAGATCCCCTCGCTCCGGACGACGTCCACGCTCGAGGCCCTCGACGCCGCGGTCGACGCCGGACTGGTCGGAGCCGAGGACGGCGAGCGGCTCGGAGCCGCCTGGCGTTTCGCGTCGCGCACCCGCAGCGCTCTCGTGCTGTGGTCGGGGAAGACCACCGACGTCCTGCCCGTCGATCGCGTCCAGCTCGAGGGTGTCGCTCGTCTGATGGAGTACCCGCCGGGCTCCGCGAGCCGTCTCGAGGACGACTACCTCGGCATCACGCGGCGAGCCCGACAGGTGTTCGAGCGCGAGTTCTACGGCGCCTGACCCGCCCGCGACACGCCCGGATGTCTTCTGACGGACCCGACCTGAGCACCCGTCGAAGGTGAATTCTCCGCGTCGCGCTGCGTCCCCCGACGACCCGTCCTTCGTACCCCTGCCCGGAGTGCTGTCGGAGCCGTTACCGGGCCGTGACCGAACTCCCACCGGACCGCCAGGGGACCTTTTCCGACGTCCCCCGACACGCCCGGTGACCTCCTGCTGACCTGGGCTTTCCGTCGGATTCGGCCCGTGCCTCCAGGCCGCACCTGTTGCCCATCCGGACGACGGTCGTCGGAACAGTGGTCCGCAGGAGTGCTGTCAGCACGACGGGGGACTGCTCCGACCGGCCGAGAGGGGGACCGGTGTGTACCCCGTAACACGCCCGTAACGCCCCCGGACGGGGGTCGCGTTGCGGCGGCCCCCAGGTTCTGCATCAATGGCATCACCCGAACCGCCCTGATTCCCCGATGAAGCGGAATCTCCACCTCGAACGTTGAAGCAGGGATCAGTGTTCACCTTCATTCTGCAGATCAGGCAGATGGTCGAAGGCCACCCCGAGTTCTACCTGTTCGCCGTGTACTCCGCGGTGATCTGGTTGCTCTGGTTGCTCAAGGTCGTCATCTCCGCCCGCTACCGCCCCTTCACCGGCACCTTCGTCGGTACCACCAGCGTCGTCGTCCCCGTCGTGGACGAACCGCTCGACCTGTTCCGTGACGTCATCGGCCGCATGGTCGAACAGCGGCCCGGCGAGATCATCGTCGTCATCAACGGAGCCCGCAACGAGGCGCTCGAAGAGGTCTGCGACGAGTTCGCCCCGCTCGTCCGCTGGACCCACACGCCCATCCCGGGCAAGCGGAACGCCGTCAAGGTCGGCACCGAGATGTCCAACGGCGACATCACCGTGCTGGTCGACTCCGACACCGTCTGGACGCCCGGCGCGCTCGAGGAACTCCTCCGGCCGTTCGCCGACGAGTCCGTCGGCGGTGTGACGACCCGGCAGCGCATCCTCGAGCCGGAGCGCAGCTGGATCACCCGCTGGGCCGACTGGCTCGAGAACTCGCGGGCGCTCTACTCGATGCCGGCACAGAGTGTCCTCGGGCAGATCGGCTGCCTGCCCGGGCGCACCATCGCGTTCCGCCGGAGCATCCTCATGCGGGTCATGGACCGGTTCATGCACGAGAAGTTCATGGGCGTGTTCCTCGAGGTCTCCGACGACCGCACGCTGACGAACCTCACGCTCAAGGAGGGGTACCGCACCGTCTACCAGTACACGTCGCTGGTCTACACGGACGCCCCGCTGCAGGTGAAGAAGCTGTTCAAGCAGCAGCTCCGCTGGGCACGTGGATCGCAGTACAACACGCTGCGGATGCTGCCGTGGATGCTCGGCCACGCCCCGATCCTGGCGGCGTTCTTCATCACCGACATCATCCTGCCGTTCATGCTCTTCGGCGTGATCGCGGGCTGGGTCTACCGCGCCTTCACCGGCCAGGGCGAGAACCTGTACCAGGGCATCCTGTCGCAGTACGGCTTCTCGACCGGCTTCGTCTACGTCGCGGCGCTCATGGTGATCTCGAGCGTGCTGAGCATGGCCATCCGCCAGATGCGGCACCTGTCCGAGAAGCCGAGCGACTTCTTCCGCCTGCCGATGTTCATCATCGTGTCGACGTTCTTCCTCATGCCGATCCGGCTCATCGGCTTCTTCCGCCTGGCGCACGCGTCCGGCTGGGGGACCCGTGCCGGCGCCTACGCCGGTGGTCCGATGCAAGAGGAGCCTGTGGACGCCGCCCAGCCGCTCTCGTCCACCACGCAGGTGCCGGTCAGCCCGATCGACGCGGAACGTGCCCGGATGGCCGGGGCGGGCGCAGGTCCGTCCGGTTCGGGCTCGGGCTCGGGTTCGCCGTCCCCGCTCGAGACCGTCGACCAGGTGGCCGTCGACCGTGCGTTCGACGAGCTCTTCGGCGCCGACGCGGCGACCAACTCCACCACCACCGTGCTCGCCACCCGTCGCGAGGCCGCAGCCGCGGTCGCGCAGCAGGAGGCCCAGCGAGCAGCTGCGCCGGCTCCCGCCCGAGCCCGCCGCTACAACCCGTACGCAGCGATCCCGTACGTGATCGGCATCGCGATCTTCGCCCTGGAGGCGTTCCTCATTGTCTGACTTCATCCGTTCCTCGAGTGCTTGGTGGGCGCAGTCCAGCAAGCACGCCCGCCGGACGGCCATCGGCACGACGGCCATCGTGCTCGCCCTCGGCCTCATCACCTGGTCGGTGTGGATCTCGCCCTCCGGCCCCGTCTCCACCGCCGTGCACCAGGCGCTCGGCGTCGAGGCGCCGAAGGCCAAGAAGGTGTCCGCCGCCGAGCTGCAGACGCAGCTCGATGCCGCCCAGGAGCGCATCTGGTCGCTCGAGGGCAAGCTCGACTCCCGCACGGCCCAGGCCGGGTCGCGCGGTGACCAGATCACGGAGCTCAAGGCGCAGATCGCGTCGCTCCAGTCCCAGCTCGGTGCCGCGAAGAGCTCGGGAGGCACGTCCAAGGTCGACGCCGCGGGTTCCGGCAACAACGGGTCGGGCTCCGGCGGATCCGGCGCGGGTTCCGCCGGCGGGTCCGGGTCGGGTCCGTCCGACAACGGGTCCGGCAGCGGTTCCGGATCCGGCAACGGATCCGGCTCGGGCAGCGGGTCCAAGCCGAACCCCGGCCCCTCGACCGATCCGGGGGCCACCCCGGTCGTGACGCCGACGAAGGCCGAGATCCTCGGGCAGCAGTCGCGCTGGTACGGCCTCTACACCGCGCAGTCGCCGTTCAACTGGGCCGAGTACGACGAGGTCTCCCAGCAGGTCGGCACCGCGTCGAACATGACCGGCTTCTTCCAGGGCTTCGACCAGGAGTTCAACGCCACCGCGGTGCAGCGCTCCTGGGCCAACGGCCGCGTGCCCCTGATGACGTGGGAGACGGTGCCGGCGCAGACCAGCAACGACCAGAAGTACGTCCCCGGGTACACCAACGAGGACATCTCCGGCGGATCGTTCGACGCCTACCTGACGAAGTACGCCAAGGCGCTGAAGGCCAACGGGCAGCCGATGGTCATCCGTCTCGACCACGAGATGAACGGCTCCTGGTACAACTGGTCCGAGGGTGACGCGCAGAAGAACCCGGCCGGCTCCTACGTCAAGATGTGGCAGCACGTGCACGACGTCTTCCAGGCGAACGGTGCGAACAAGTACGTCATCTGGGACTGGTCCCCGAGCCGCATCGACAAGCTCGGCAACCCGAAGTACCAGACGCTCGACTACATGCGGCAGTACTACCCGGGCTCGGACTACGTGGACTGGGTCGGCATGAGCGGCTACTACCGCGACGCCGACGAGCAGCCGTCCTTCGCGAACACGTTCGGAGCGACGCTCGCGCAGCTCCGCCAGATCGCGCCGGGCAAGGGCATCATGCTCAACGAGATCGGGGCGACCGAGACCGGCACCAGCGTCGCGAACCCGCAGAAGACGCAGTGGATCGACTCGCTCTTCGACGCGCTGGCAGACCCCGCCAACAAGGACATCGTCGGCTTCGCGTACTTCAGCGAGACGGCGACCACGATCATCGACGGCAAGCGCACCACGAACGACTGGCGTCTCAACTCCCGCGCCGATTCCCTCAAGGCCTTCGCCGAGGGCATCAAGCGCAACGACATCGACTACGACCTGCAGGAGGTCACGCAATGAGCGAGTCCAAGAAGTCGACCGCATCGGCCGACACCCGTCCCGCACCCGTCATCAGCGTCATCGGCACCGGCTACCTCGGTGCCACCCACGCAGCCGCCATGGCCGAGATGGGCTTCGAGACGATCGGTGTCGACATCGACCCGTCGAAGCTCGCCGCGCTGTCCGCCGGCGAGGTCCCGTTCTTCGAGCCCGGGCTCCCCGAGCTCATCACGAAGCACGTCGCCAGCGGCAAGCTCCGCTTCACCGCCGACATCGCCTCGGCCGTCGCCGCCGCGGACGTCCACTTCGTCTGCGTCGGCACCCCGCAGAAGGCCGGATCGCACGCCGCGAACCTGGCCTACGTCGAGAGCGCCACCCGCGGTGTCGCCGAGAACCTCACCCACCCCGGGCTCATCGTCGGCAAGTCGACGGTCCCGGTCGGCACGGCATCGCGGCTCCGCGGCATCGTCCGCGAGTTCACGCCCGCCGGCATCGACGCGGAACTCATCTGGAACCCCGAGTTCCTGCGCGAGGGCAAGGCCGTCGAGGACACGCTGCACCCGGACCGCCTGGTCTGGGGCGGCGCGTCCGAGGCTGCCGACGCCGTGATCCGCGAGGTCTACGCCGCACCCATCAACGAGGGCACCCCGGTCATCACCACCGACCTCGCCACCGCGGAGCTCGTCAAGGTCAGCGCGAACGCGTTCCTCGCCACGAAGATCTCGTTCATCAACGCGATCTCCGAGATGTGCGCCATCACGGGCGCCGACGTCTCCACGCTCGCCGACGCCCTGGGCCACGACGCCCGCATCGGCCGGAAGTTCCTGAACGCCGGTCTCGGCTTCGGCGGTGGCTGCCTGCCGAAGGACATCCGGGCCCTCATGTACCGCGCCAACGAGATCGGCGCCGGACAGGTCGTCGGGCTCATGCAGCAGGTCGACGAGATCAACATGGGGCAGCGCCAGCGGGTCATCGACATGGCGATCGACTCGGCCGGGGGGTCGGTGCTGAACCGTCGCGTGGCCGTCATCGGCGCCGCGTTCAAGCCCCTGACCGACGACGTCCGCGACTCCCCGGCGCTCAACGTCGCCGCGGCGCTGCACCTCCGCGGCGCCCAGGTGACGCTCTGGGACCCCGAGGCGATGGAGCCCGCGAAGCGCTCGTTCCCGACGCTGAGCTACGCCGAGTCGATGACGGACGCGATCGAGGGCGCCGACGTCGTCCTCGTGCTCACCGAGTGGGACGACATCATCACCGCCGACCCGGTCGCCCTCGGTGACCTCGTCGGCCGCCGCGTCGTCATCGACGCGCGCAACTGCCTCCCGGTCGCCGACTGGGTCAAAGCGGGGTGGACCGTCCGTTCCCTGGGACGTCCCACGCCGGTCACGGGTGCACCCGTGAGCGTCGCAGCGGGGACGAACGACGCGTTGGCCACGAGCCGCTAGTCACCGTTCGCGAGACGGGGTCCGTGCCGGGCGGCTCGGGCCCCGTTCCCGTGCGCCCGGGGCCTGGTCTGTCCGGGCGTCCATGGTCGGAAGTTTCCTCCAGGGACGCCCGATTCCGCTTCCCAGTCCAGCTGGGATGGGAAGGAACGTGCGTCGCGACCAGCCTGGAGGCCCGGTGCCCGCCCGCCGGACCGGCACCGGGCCTCCAGGCGGTCGCGTCCGCACCCCGCGCCGAAGCGACACATTCCTGCGGATGGTTCGCGGCACACTGTCGCTGTCGCGGCACAGAGGAAGGGCCCCGCACCTGACGGTGCGGGGCCCTTCCTGTGTCAGCGAGACTCAGACGCCGAAGTACAGCTCGTACTCGAACGGGTGCGGGCGCTGGGCCAGCGGGAGGATCTCGTTCTCACGCTTGTAGTCGATCCAGGTCTGGATGAGGTCCTCGGTGAAGACGTTGCCCTTCGTGAGGAACTCGTGGTCGGCCTCGAGCGCGTCGAGCGCCTCGTCGAGGGACCCGGGGACCTGGGGGATGCCCTTTGCCTCTTCCGGCGGGAGCTCGTACAGGTCCTTGTCGACCGGCTCGTGCGGCTCGATGCGGTTCTGGATGCCATCGAGGCCCGCCATCAGCTGCGCGGCGAAGGCGAGGTACGGGTTGCCGGAGGCGTCGGGCGCACGGAACTCGATGCGCTTGGCCTTCGGGTTCGTGCCCGTGATCGGGATGCGGATCGCCGCCGAGCGGTTGCCGGCCGAGTAGACCAGGTTGACCGGGGCCTCGAAGCCCTTGACCAGACGGTGGTACGAGTTGATCGACGGGTTGGTGAAGGCGAGCAGCGCCGGGGCGTGCTTCAGGATGCCGCCGATGTACCAGCGGGCGAGGTCCGACAGACCGCCGTAGCCGTTCTCGTCGTAGAACAGCGGCTTGCCGTCCGACCAGAGCGACTGGTGGGTGTGCATGCCCGAACCGTTGTCGCCGAAGAGCGGCTTCGGCATGAAGGTGGCGACCTTGCCCCACTGGTCGGCCGTGTTCTTGACGATGTACTTGAACTTCAGGATGTCGTCCGCGGCGTGGACCATCGTGTCGAACTTGTAGTTGATCTCCTGCTGACCGCCGGTGCCCACCTCGTGGTGCGAACGCTCGAGCTCGAAGCCCGCGTCGATCAGCTTGAGGGTGATGTCGTCGCGCAGGTCGGCGGTCTTGTCGACCGGCGACACGGGGAAGTAGCCGCCCTTGTAGGGGGTCTTGTTGGCGAGGTTGCCGCCCTCTTCGTCACGACCGGTGTTCCAGGCGCCCTCTTCGGAGTCGACCGCGTAGAACGACTCGTTCTGCGTGACCGAGTAGCGGACGTCGTCGAAGATGTAGAACTCGGCCTCGGGGGCGAAGAACGCGGTGTCCGCGATGCCCGTCGACGCGAGGTACTTCTCGGCCTTCTTCGCCACCTGGCGCGGGTCGCGGCCGTAGATCTCGCCGTTCCGCGGGTTGTAGATGTCGAAGATCATGATGAGCGTGCGCTCGGCGCGGAACTGGTCGACGTACGCCGTGGTGACATCGGGGATCAGCTGCATGTCGGACTCGTGGATCGACGCGAAGCCGCGGATGGAGGAGCCGTCGAACAGCTGGCCGACCGAGAAGAAGTCCTCGTCGACGGTGGATGCCGGGATGTTGAAGTGCTGCTGCACACCGGGCAGGTCCGTGAAGCGGATGTCGAGGAACTTGACGTCGGTGTCCTTGATGAAGGCCAGGACCTCGGAGGAATCGCTGAACATGGGGCCGATCTCCAATGGGTTGGGTGATGTCGGAGGCACCGGTCAAGGCACCCTCCGACGAGGCTATTGACACGGGGTTTCCCGGACATGACTGGTTTGTTTCGGGCGTGTTACGCCCAGGTGGTCGCCTACGCTGGGGACCATGGCCCGCAGCACCTCCAGTCCGTCCGCGCCCTCCGAGCACCCGGACGGGTGGCCGGGCAAGGACCTCGGGCTGCCGGAGGAGGGGCCCCGCAGCGTCGGGCGCATCGGCCGCCGCGTCGTGGCGCTCCTGATCGACGGCGCCCTGGCTGACCTCGTCGCCTACGTCACCGGCGTGTGGTCACCGGTGAACGGGTCGGGCGACATCGCACACACCTGGATCCAGCTCGCGATCTTCGCCGTCCTGCAGATCCTGTTCATCTGCCTGCTGTCCGGCTCGTTCGGGCACATCTGCGTCGGCCTGCGGGTCGTCCCGATGCGTGGGGGCTACGTCGGGGTGTGGCGGCCCGTCGTCCGCACCGTGCTGCTCTGCCTGGTGGTGCCGGCGCTCATCATCGACCGTGACAGCCGCGGAGCGCACGACCGCATCGCCGGGACGGTGCTCGTCCGACGCTGATCGCGTCTGCCGCGGGTGCCGCGGGTGCCGCGGGCGCCGCGGGTGCCGCGGGTGTGCGGCGCGAGGGCCGTGGCTGTCCGCACGGTGCGAGGTCGATCGTCCGGAGCGAGGCTGCCTACTCCGTGCGCGACCCGTCCCCTCGCACCGAGTAGGCAAGCTCGCACGGTGCGAGATTGCGCCGGGCCTCCACCGCAGGCCCTCGCACGGTGCGAGTTTGTACGCCGGCCTTCGCACGGTGCGAGGTTGCGCGCCTGGCCTCCGCCGCCGGACGTCGCACCGTGCGAGGTTGCTCAGCTGACGGGAGGTTCCCTGCTCCGTGCGCGGCCGAAGACCCGCACCGAGCTGGCAACCTCGCACGGTTCAGCGAAGGTCGCACCGTGCGGACCCGTGCGGACCCGCGCGGACCCATGCGGACCCGTGCGGACCCATGCGGACCCGCGCGGACCCGCGCGAACGCCGCAGCCCGCACCCGCCGTCACCCCACGTCCACACGAAGACGCCCCCGACCAGGATCGGTCGGGGGCGTCTTCGTGT
>NZ_MJGM01000011.1:23538-46572 GCF_001864905.1 Curtobacterium sp. MCBA15_007 | reverse complement strand
CGCAGCCGACAGTTCGTGACCCCTCGGAACGAGCGGCCGGGTGTGTCAGAGCGACGCGCTCCGGATCTGCTCCAGCGCTGCCTGCAGGTCGTCCGGGTACTGCGCCTCGAACGACACCCACTCGCCCGTGCGGGGGTGGTCGAAGCCCAGCCGGACGGCGTCGAGCCACTGGCGGGTCAGCCCGAGCTCGGCCGCCAGCACCGGGTCGGCACCGTACATCGTGTCGCCGACGAGCGGGTGGCGGGTCGCGGCCATGTGCACCCGGATCTGGTGCGTGCGCCCGGTCTCCAGGTGCACCTCGAGCAGGGTCGCGGAGCGGAACGCCTCGAGCGTCTCGTAGTGGGTGACGCTCGGCTTGCCCTCCGACGTGACCGCGAACTTCCAGTCGCTCGACGGGTGCCGACCGATCGGGGCGTCGATCGTGCCGGAGGTCGGGTCGGGGTGGCCCTGCGCGAGCGCGTGGTAGACCTTCTCGACCGTGCGCTCCTTGAACGCCCGCTTGAGGTGTGTGTACGCCAGCTCGGTCTTCGCGACGACCATCAGGCCCGAGGTCCCGACGTCCAGCCGGTGCACGATCCCGGCCCGTTCGGCGGCCCCGGAGGTCGCGATGGTGAACCCGGCGGCGGCGAGGCCCCCGGGCACGGTCGGCCCGTCCCACCCCGGCGAGGGGTGCGCGGCGACGCCGACGGGCTTGTCCACGACGACGATGTCCTCGTCGTCGTGCACGATCGTCATGCCAGGCACGGCTGCCGGCACGATGCGCGGCGGCTCCTTCGGGGTCCACTCGACCTCGAGCCAGGAGTCGGCGTGCAGCCGGTCCGACTTGTCGACGGGGACGCCGTCGACGCGGACGCCGCCCGCGGCGACGACGTCGGCCGCGAACGAACGGCTGAAGCCGAGGAGCTTCGCGATGGCGGCGTCGACGCGCTCACCGGCGAGCCCGTCGGGCACGGGAAGAGAACGCGATTCGGTCACGTGGCGTCGTGGCCCAGCGTGTCGCGACGGTCGGCGTCGTTCGGCCTGGGGGCGCGGGTCGGCTCGTCGAGAGCAGCATCGGTCGACGAGAACGCGGCCCCACCGTCGAGCGGCTGCGCCGGGTCTACCGGCTCCGCCGCGTCGAGCTGCGCCTGGCGCCTGGCCGAGAGCGTGCGGGTGCCGTCGAGGTTCACCCCGAGGATCACCAGCAGCACGAAGACCACCATGCTGATGCAGATGAAGGAGTCGGCGACGTTGTAGATCGCCGGCATCATCCAGGGGGTCGAGATGAAGTCGACCACGTGCCCCCGACCGAAGCCGGGTTCACGGAAGAGCCGGTCGAGCAGGTTGCCCAGCGCGCCGCCGAGCAGCATGCCGAGCACGATCGCCCACCACATCGACCGGATGCGACGCGAGTACACGATGATCGCGACGACGACCGCGGCCGAGATGACCGAGAACACCCAGGTCATGTTCACCGCGAACGAGAACGCGGCCCCCGGGTTCCGGACGTACAGGAACTGCAACGCCCCGCCCAGGACGGGCACGGGGGTGCCGTACGGCAGGTTCGCGACGACCAGCGTCTTGGCGACCTGGTCGAACGCCACCACCACGACAGCGGCGAAGGCCAGTGCCGCGATAGCGCGGACACTGACCTTCGCTCGTGATGCTGGTCGCGACAACGTCAGTTGCCGAAGCCCTGCGCCGAAGCCGGCGCCGGGGTGAGACCGGACTGCTCGCCCGAGGAGTCGAGCTCGGAGAGCTGCCCCTGGATGTAGCTCTTGAGCTGCGCACGGTAGTCGCGCTCGAACGTCCGGAGCTCGTCGATCTTGCCCTCGAGCTGGCGCTGCTCCTGCTCGAGCACCGCGACACGCTGACGGTTCGTGTTCTCGGTGTCGGCGATGATCTGACGCTGCTTCGCCTCGGCCTCGGAGACCAGGCGAGCCGCCTGGGCGGTGCCCTCGGCGATGAGCGCGTCGCGCTTCTCGATGCCCTCGCGCACGTGCTCCTCGTGGAGACGACGCGCCAGGGTCAGGAGGTTCGTGGTGCCCTCGGTGTCCTCGTCGGCGGGGACCGTCGTGACCGGAGCGGCCGCGGCGACCGGAGCGGGCTCCGGTGCTGCCTCGACCGGTGCCGGCGTGGGCTCCGGTTCCGCTGCAGGAGCGGGCTGCTCGGCCTGCGCCGACTGCGGGGCCGACTCGGCCGCCTGCAGGCGCTGGCGGAGCTCGTCGTTCTCCGCGGTCAGGCGACGGAGCTCGACCACGACCTCGTCGAGGAAGTCATCGACCTCGTCCTGGTCGTAGCCCTCGCGGAACTTCGTCGGCTGGAACCGCTTGTTGACTACGTCTTCCGGCGTCAAAGCCATTGCCGTCACCTCAATAGAACTGCTGAACGTGTGGAACCGCATGCGGTGCGACCGAACTTACCAGTCGTACCGTGCGGTGCGGATGCGCCACCGGAGCGGGCATCGATCCCGACCACCGTACACCGACGATGGGGCGGAACCGTGCCGCGCGCCTGGCGTGGCGCGTGTCGCGGACGGGAGTCCGCTCAGATACCGCGTGCCAGGGCGGCGACCACGAACCGGGCGATGATGACGACGAGCATCACGATCGTCCAGCCGAAGTCGAGCGCCACCGGCCCCAGGCGGAGCGGCGGGAGGACCCGTCGCACCGCTCGGATGGGCGGATCCGTGATCGTGTAGACGAACTCGGACACCACGAGCATGCCCCCGCGCGGACGCCAGGAGCGGTTGAAGCTCTGCACGAGGTCGAGCGCGAAGCGCCCCCACATCACGAAGAAGTACAGGAGCAACGCGAGGGAGATGATCCCTAGGATCACGGACACGATGGGGCTCGCTCGTCTCGGGCGAGCGTCGTCAGACGACGCTCAGGGGCGGGTGTGCCGGGTACGGCTCAGGACTGGGCGAAGAAGTTCGCCTCGATGTCGGACTCTACCTCAGCAGGCTCACCACTCACTGCGACGTGCGCCGGCGACAGGAGGAAGACCTTGTTGGTGACGCGCTCGATCTTGCCGAACAGCCCGAGCGACAGACCGGAGGCGAAGTCGATCATGCGTCGAGCGTCACCCTCGGTCATCTGCGAGAGGTTGATGATGACGGGGATGCCGTCGCGGAAGCTCTCGGCGATGGACTGGGCGTCCTTGTACTCGCGCGGGTGGACGGTGAGGATCTCGTTCATTTCCTGGACCGGGGTCGCCTTCTGTGCGGTCGTGTGCGAGCGGCGGAGCGGAGTGACCTGGGCGCCGCGCTGGTGGGTGTGCGTCTTGGTGGGAGCCGGCACCGCTGCGGGAACGGCCACCGGGGCTGCTGCCGCGGCGGGGGTCTCCTGCGGTTCGGCGACCGCCGGAGCAGCCGCTGCGGCCTGGCGAGCAGGGGCTGCCTGCTGGCGCGCGGGCTCGGCCTGCTGCTCGTCCTCGTAGTCGAGTTCCTCGTCGGCGAGGCCGAGGTAGACCATCGTCTTCTTCAGCGGGTTGGCCATGGTTCCTCCGGGGTTCGTGCTCGTGGTGCCCTGCAACGAGGCTAGGGTGCGAGCGGCCGGTTTCCCGTGATTGCGGTGCCGATCCGCAGGTGTGTCGCGCCCTCGAGGATCGCCTCGGCGTAGTCCCCGCTCATGCCGGCCGAGATGTCGGTGGCACCGGGCTCGAGCGCCACGACCCGCTCGGAGATCGAACGGAGCCGGGCGAAGGCTGCACGGGGTTCCTCGTCGAGGGGTGCGACGGCCATCACACCCCGCAACCGGATCGTCCCGGTGGCCAGCACGCGCTCCACCATCGCCTCGACGTCGTCCGGCTGCACCCCACCACGGCCGGGGTCGTCGGTCAGGTTCACCTGCACGAACCCGTCGATGACCGGCGGTTCCGGCTCGGCCTCGGTCGGAGCGAACGCGTCGACGACGGAGCCACGGTCGAGCGACTGCACGACGTGGGCGTACCGACGGGCCTGCCGGGCCTTCTTCGACTGCAGCTGCCCGACGAAGTGCCAGGTCAGGTCGAGGTCGGCGAGTTCCGCAGCCTTGGCCTGTGCCTCCTGGTGGCGGTTCTCCCCCACGTCCGTCACGCCGAGTGCGGCCAGCTCGCGCACGAGGGACGCCGGGTGGTACTTCGTGACGACGATCAGCGTGAGTTCGTCGGGCGAGCGCCCTGCGGCGCGCGCCGCGCCGGCGATGCCCCTCCGGACGGACGCAACGCGCGCCTCCAGTCCGTCGTCGTGAGACGAGGCCTGGAGGCGCGTGTCGGCTACCACGGGTGGGTTACTTCAGGAAGTCGGGGACGTCGAGCTCGTCGTCGTCGTCGAACGCCGGGTCGGCGGCGCGCTGCACCGGCGGCTGGTGTTCCTGCGAGGCCCAGGACGGGCTCGACGTGGTGGAGTCCTCGATCGCGCCGGTCGAAGCGGCGACGGGTGCCGAGACACTCGACTCCGGGTCGACGTAGCTGGAGCGACGCTCCTTCTGCTGCTGCGCCGGCTCGCCACCATCGAAGCCCGCGGCGATGACGGTGACGCGGACCTCGTCACCCAGGGTGTCGTCGATGACCGCACCGAAGATGATGTTCGCCTCGGGGTGCACGGCTTCCTGCACCAGACGAGCGGCGTCGTTGATCTCGAAGATGCCGAGGTTCGAGCCGCCCTGGATCGAGAGCAGCACGCCGTGCGCACCGTCGATCGAGGCCTCGAGCAGCGGCGACGCGACGGCGAGCTCGGCCGCCTTGATCGCTCGGTCGGCACCGCGCGACGAACCGATGCCCATGAGCGCGGAACCCGCACCCTGCATGACGCTCTTCACGTCGGCGAAGTCGAGGTTGATCAGGCCGGGGGTGGTGATGAGGTCGGTGATGCCCTGCACGCCGGCCAGGAGCACCTGGTCGGCCGTGGCGAACGCCTCGACCATGGAGATGCCACGGTCGCTGATCTCGAGCAGGCGGTCGTTCGGCACGACGATGAGCGTGTCGACCTCGTCCTTGAGGCCAGCGACGCCGTTCTCGGCCTGGGACTGGCGGCGCTTGCCCTCGAAGCTGAACGGCTTCGTGACGACACCGATGGTCAGTGCGCCGATGGACTTCGCGATGCGCGCGACGACCGGAGCACCACCGGTGCCGGTGCCGCCGCCCTCGCCCGCGGTGACGAACACCATGTCGGCGCCGGCCAGGGCCTCTTCGATCTCCTCGGCGTGGTCCTCGGCGGCACGACGGCCGACCTCGGGGTCCGCGCCGGCGCCGAGCCCGCGGGTGATCTCGCGGCCGACGTCGAGCTTGACGTCGGCGTCGCTGAGCAGCAGTGCCTGGGCGTCGGTGTTGATCGCGATGAACTCGACCCCACGGAGACCGAGCTCGATCATGCGGTTGACGGCGTTGACGCCGCCGCCGCCGACACCGACGACCTTGATGACGGCGAGGTAGTTGTGGTTCGTGGTCACGTCAGTCAGGCCTCCGGTAGAACCCTCAACCTCTACTTGAAGTTCAGGGGCAATGCTGGTAGATGTGGTGCTGGCTTCGACGCTACGGGTGCGTTCGGCGCACTGTCGCCCCGCCACGCCGCGTGTCGCCGATCAGGTCGGCAATTCAGTCCTTCGCGCGGATCACGCCGTTGTCCGGTGCCGACACGTCGTACTCGACGACGACGCCCGGGTTCCGCGCCTCGTGGTCCTTGACCAACGCGGCGAGCAGCGCGGCCTTCGCGTCCGAGTCGTCCGGGCTCCCCCACACGACGGTCGAGCCGTCCTTGAGGGTCAGGGTGACGTCGTCGGCGGTGGACCCGGCGACGCGGGTGACCTGGGACCGGACCGTCGACGGCAACGCCAGCACGACCTCGGTCATCGTGCGGAAGCTCGAGGAGCCCAGGCGTGCACGGGCGATGTCGGCGAGCGGCATCGTGGCCGGACGCTTCGGCGACGACTGCACGACGATGCCGGCGGGGTCGACGAGGTCGAACGTGCTGCCGGACCGCACGGCGACCACCGGCGTGCGCTCGGTGACCGTGACGACGAGCGTGTGCGGCGGCGCCTCTTCGGTCACGTAGCTCTCGATCAGCGGGAACCCGGCGACGTCGCGCTTGATCGCGGCGAAGTCGAGCCGGGCCAGGGGTGTGCCGATCTGGTCGGACAGCGCCTGGCGCAGGGCCGTCTCGTCGACGCGGTTGGTCCCCTTGACCTCGATCGTGCGGAGCGCCATCAGCGGCGAGAACACCGCGACCAGGATCGAGACCCCGAGCACCAGGACGACGCTCGCCGCCGTGATCCAGGCGGCGCGACGGTGCCGGCTGCGCCGGGTGAACCGGCGGACCTCGGCACGCTCGAGCAGGCGACGGCGACGCTTCGCGATGCGCGCCTCGCGGGCGGTCTCCGCGGCGCGCACCCGCGCCCCGATGGGCGCCTCGGCGTGCTGCTCCGTCCGGGAGGCACCGCTCCCGTCGAGGACGTCGGTCACGGTCGCGTCGTGGTCGCGTCCACTGCCCGCCGCGCCCCCGGACGGTCGTCGCGCCCCGTCTCCTCGGGGCGCGTTGCCCGCGTCGGGGCGCGGGTCGCGGTGGTCCTCGTCCGGTGTGTACTCGCGCAGGCGATCGGCGACGGCCCCGAAGCCGGCGCCGACGCGGCGGCCGGCCGCGCCCGCGAGGGCGCCGACGCGGTCGCGCGTCGAGTCGGCGGCATCGGTGGTCGGATCTGCGCCCGAGGACGGCCGTCGCGCCCCGACACTCGGGGGCGCACCGACCGCTGGGGGGCGCGTGCCGGAGGCACCGGGTGCCGGAGTGCTGCCCGGGGTGGTGGGGGCGGGGGTCTCGACGGCCGCAGCCGACTCGTCGGACGCGGGACGGGCCTCCCGGTCGTCGGCGACACGGCCGCGGAACGGCAGCCGCGGCTTCGAGGGACCACGACGCTGCCGGGGCGCTTCCGCAGCCTCGGCCGGGGCGTCCTGGCGGGCGTCCCCCTCGTCGAACCCCTCGGGGCGCTTCACCGGGACGACGCTCCGTCGGTGCCCAGGGCGTCGAGCACCTGCGGGATGATCCGGTACACGTCGCCGCAGCTGAGGGTCATGATGATGTCACCGTCCCGGGCGACCGCGGCCGCACGGGCCGCAGCGTCGTCCCAGTCGGGCAGGAACTCGACGCGCGACTGGTCGGCGAAGCGCTCCTGCACCAGGGCACCGGTCACGCCGGGCTCCGGGTCCTCGCGGGCGCCGTAGACGTCGAGCACGACCGTGTGGTCGGCGAGTTCCTCGTACACCTTGGCGAAGTCGCCGGCCATCAGACGGGTGCGGGAGTACAGGTGCGGCTGGTGGATCGCGATGATGCGGCCGTCCCCGACCACGTTGCGGGCGGCCTTGAGCGCGGCGGCCACCTCGGTCGGGTGGTGCGCGTAGTCGTCGTAGACCGAGACCCCGCGCTCGACCCCGTGCAGCTCGAAGCGGCGCTGGGTGCCGCCGAACGCCTCGAGCCCGCGGATCGCGTCGACCGGGGCGACGCCGAGACCGGTCAGCACCGCGAAGGCACCGACGGCGTTGATCGCGTTGTGCCGGCCGGGCACGCGGAGGGTCAGGTGGTACGCCTGACCACCCGCGCGGAAGTCGACCTCGACGCCGGCGGACTCGGTGATGCCCTCGATGCGGACGTCCGCGTCGCCGGCCTCGCCGAAGGTGACGATCTCGGGGGCGTCCGGGCGCTGGCGGATGCCGGCCGTGACCGTCTTCGCACCGGCGTCGTCGCTCGAGATGACGACGCGCTGGCTCGCCTTCGCGGCGAACTCGACGAAGGCCTCGGTGAAGGCCTCCTCGCTGCCGTAGTGGTCCAGGTGGTCGGCGTCGACGTTCGTGACGAGGGCCACCGCGACGTCGTAGAGCAGGAACGAGCCGTCGGACTCGTCGGCCTCGACGACGAACAGGTCGCTGGACCCCGGGGCCGAGCTGGTGCCGAGGGACTGGATGACGCCGCCGTTGACGAAGCTCGGGTCGAGACCGAGCTCGACCATGGCGGTGACGATCATGCCGGTCGAGGTGGTCTTGCCGTGCGCACCGGCGACCGCGACCAGGCGGTGCTCGGCGATCAGGGCGGCGAGGGCCTGCGACCGGTGCAGGACCGGCAGGCCGCGGCGCTGGGCCTCGAGGAGCTCGGGGTTGTCCGGCCACAGTGCGCTCGTGACGACGATGCTGTCCGCCTCGCCGACGTTCGCGGCGTCGTGCCCGATGTGCACCGTCGCACCGAGGTCGCGCATCGTGCCGGTGGTCTCCGTCTCGCGGGAGTCACTGCCGGTCACGCGGTGGCCGGCCGCGAGGAACATCCGGGCGATCCCGCTCATGCCCGAGCCGCCGATGCCGACGAAGTGTACCGTGCCGAGGTCGTCCGGGATCGGCTGGGTCAGGTCCGGCTTGATGGTCATCGTTCCTCCGTGGTGCTGGGGGCCGCCTTCGCGGCGTCGAGGACCAGGTCCGTCATCCGGTCGGCGCCGTCGCGGTGGCCCACGCTGCCCGCCCGCACGGTCATGTCCGCGATGCGGGAGCGGTCCTGCAGGATGCTCAGCAACTGGAACGTCACCCAGTCGCGGTCGAATTCCCCGTCGGCCACCAGGACGGCTCCCCCGGCATCGACGACGTCCTTCGCGTTGTGACGCTGCTCGCCGTTGCCCACCGGGTACGGCACGAGCACGCTCGGCAGTCCGACGGCCGTGAGCTCGCAGACCATGCCGGCGCCGGCGCGCGACACGACGAAGTCGCTCGCCGCGTAGGCCAGGTCCATCCGGTCGCAGTACGGCAGCACGTGGTAGCCCTCGAGGTCGCTCGGGCCGATGTCCGACGCGGCGCCCACGACGTGCAGGACCTGCCAGCCGGCACCGACGATCGCGGCGGCCGACTGGTTGATCGTCCGGTTGATGCTCCGCGCGCCCGAGGACCCACCGGTGACGAGCAGGACCGGCCGGTCCGGGTCCAGCCCGAACTCGGCGAGCCCCTCGGCACGGGAGGCACGGCGGTCGAGTGACTCGATCTCGCGACGGAGCGGCATGCCCACGACGCGGCCGTGGCGCAGGCGCGTGTTCGAGAAGGTCAGGCCGACGTGCTCGGTGAGGAACGCGGCGAGGCGGTTCGCCAGCCCGGGCTTCGCGTTCTGCTCGTGCACGACGATCGGGGTGCCGGTGCGGCGGGCGGCGATGTACGCCGGAGCGGCCGCGTAGCCACCCACACCGAGCACCACCTCGATCTCGTGGTCGCGGATGATCTGCTCGGTCCGCTTGACCGCCGCCGCGAAGCGCTGCGGGAAGCGCAGGGCCGCACTGTTCAGCTTCCGCGGGAACGGCAGGCGCGGGATCGTCAGCAGCTCGTAGCCGCGCATCGGGACGAGGCGGGACTCCAGGCCCTCGGCGGTGCCCAGCACGAGGACCTCGGCGCCGGGCTCCCGCTCGGTCAGCCGGTCAGCGACCGCGAGCAGGGGGTTGACGTGGCCGGCGGTGCCGCCGCCGGCGAAGAGGTACTTGCTCACCGCAGTGATCCGTTCGTGGAGGTCCGGCCGAGTGGGGCGTTCGTCAGGCCGGGGTCGTTCTTGCCGGGCAGGTCGCGGGCGAAGGAGAGCACGACGCCGATCGCCACCAGGGTCATGATGAGGGCCGAACCACCGGCCGAGATGAGTGGCAGGGGCACACCGAGCACCGGCAGCAGGCCGAGCACGACCGCGATGTTGATGAGTGCCTGGCCGATGATCCACGCGAGGATGCCGCCGGTGACCGTCTTGACGAAGGGGTCGCGGGACTGCCGGATGATCTTGATCATGCCGACGGCGAGCACGACGAACAGGCTCAGCACCACGACGGCACCGATCAGGCCGAGCTCCTCGCCGATGATCGCGAAGATGTAGTCGTTGTCCGCCTCGGGCAGCCACGACCACTTGGCCTTCGAGTTGCCGAGGCCCACGCCGAACACCCCGCCGGACGCGAGCGCCCACATGCCGTGCACGGGCTGCCAGCAGATGTCCTGGTACTGGCTGGAGTCGGTGCACCCGGAGAGCCATGCGCTGATGCGCGTCGACCGCGAGGCCGACGCCATCGTGACGAAGGGCAGCATCACGGCGAACGCGGCCAGGCCGACGAGCAGGTGCCGGGCGCGGACACCGCCGATGTACAGGGCGCCGAAGACCAGGATGAGCATGACCATCGCCGTGCCCTGGTCGCCACCCAGGACCACGAGCCCGAGCGACAGCATCGAGGCGATCCCGATCGGGATGAAGACCTCTTTCCAGTCGTCGAGCTTCTCCCGCTTGACGTAGAGGATCGCGCCGATGCCGAGCACCAGGCCGAGCTTGACGACCTCGGACGGCTGCGCGGTGAACGACCCGAGCTTGATCCAGTTCCGGTTGCCCTGGATGTCGAGACCGAGCGGGGTGAACACGAGCAGCTGCAGCACGAGCGCCGCGCCGAGCAGCCGCATCGCCCACTTCCGCCAGATCCTGGTCGGGACCCGGCTCGCGATGAGCATGAGCGGCACGCCGAGCACGGCGTACAGGCCCTGGCGGGAAGCCGCCCCGAAGAAGTCGTGGGTCGCCGCGTACTCCTCGACGCTCGACGAGGACAGCACCATGACGACGCCGAAGACGACGAGGAACAGCGTGACGCCGAGGATCGTGTAGAAGGTGCTGGACTCCGCGACGAAGACGTTCTTGACGGCGACGATCGCGCCGTTCGTCCGTCGTGGGGTCGACGCGGTCCGGCCGTTACGGCTGTTCGGAAGATCCGTCGGTGTCGTCGCCATCGACTTCTCCTCCCAGGTGTTCGTTGACCGCGGCAGCGAAACGCTGCCCCCGGTCGGCGTAGGAGCCGAACTGGTCGAACGACGCCGCCGCCGGGGCGAGGAGGACCGTGTCGCCCGGCCTCGCGACCGATGCGGCATGCCGGACCGCCTCGCGCATGACCTGATCAGTGTCCGTCGTCTCGACCTGGAGCACGGGGACCGCGGACGCGTGTCGCGCGAATGCCTCGAGCACCGGGGCCCGGTCGGTCCCGATGACGACGACGGCGCGGACGTCCGGACCGAAGCGCTCGACCAGGCCGTCGATGTCGACGCCCTTGAACAGGCCCCCGACGATCCACACGACGGTGTCGAAGGACGCCAGGGACGCGGTGGCGGCGTGCGGGTTCGTGGCCTTGGAGTCGTCGACCCAGGCGATGCCCGCGGACTCTGCGACGAGCTCGGTGCGGTGGTGGTCGGCACGGAAGGCCCGGACGGCCGTCTGGATGGCGCTCGGCTGGACGGTGCCGGCACGCGCCAGCGCAGCGGCGGCCAGGACGTTCATGGTCATGTGCGGGCTGGCGAGCCCGGCGGCCTCGAGGTCGGCGACCGTCGAGAGCTCGAGTGCGCTGTTGCGGCGGTCCTCGTTGAAGGCCCGGTCGCACAGGACGTCCTCGACGATGCCGACGTCACCGGGGGCGGGGACACCGGGGGTGAAGCCGACCGCTCGGCAGCCCTCCACCACGTCGGCCTCCTGCACCATCTGCCGGGTGACCTCGTCCGAGGTGTTGTAGACGCACGCCATCACGGTGCGCTCGTAGACCTTGGCCTTCGCCGCGCGGTACGCCTCGGCGGAACCGTGCCACTCCAGGTGGTCGTCGGCGATGTTCAGGCAGGCACTCGCGAGGGGCACCACGGCACCGTCGCCGGATGTCGCCATGTAGTGCAGCTGGTGACTCGACAGCTCGACGACGAGCACGTCGTACCCGACCGGGTCGCGGACGACATCGAGCACCGGCACGCCGATGTTCCCGCACGCCACGGCCCGCAGTCCGCCGGCCTCGTACATCGCGGTCGTCAGCTGCGTCGTCGTGGTCTTGCCGTTCGTGCCGGTGATCGTGATCCACGGGGCCGCGACCGGGCCGCGGACGACCTTGTCGCGGACACGCCAGGCGAGCTCGATGTCGCCCCAGACGGTGCTGTTCGCCACCGACCACCGCACGGTGGCGTTGTGCGGGGGCAGCCCCGGCGACACGACCACGACGTCGGGCGCCTGCGCGACGAGCGCGTCCGGCACGGTGTCGAGCGGCGTCTGCAGGAACCGGGCACCGATGACGTCGAGCAGCTCGACGCTGTCGGCCGGGGCGTCGGACGAGTAGACCGTCACCTCGCTGCCGAGCTCGACGAGGGTGTCGGCGACCGAGAACCCGGTGGCACCCAGGCCGAGGACGGCGACGTTCAGCCCCTTCCACCCTTCGGCGTGCCAGCTGTCGAGGGACTCGAGACGGGACGACGAGGACACCGGGTCAACCAACGCTTGCGATCCATTCGAGGTAGAAGAGCCCGACCCCCGCCGCGACGAAGAGTCCGGCGATGATCCAGAAGCGGACGACGACCGTCACCTCGGCCCACCCCTTCAGTTCGAAGTGGTGGTGCAGCGGACTCATCAGGAAGATGCGCTTGCCGTGGGTGATCTTGAAGTACGCACGCTGCAGGATGACCGAACCGGTGACGATGAAGAACAGGCCACCGATGAGGACCAGCAGCAGCTCGGTGCGGCTGAGGATCGCGAGGCCGGCCAGGGCACCACCGAGGCCGAGCGAACCGGTGTCGCCGAGGAAGATCTGTGCCGGCGAGGTGTTGTACCAGAGGAACCCGATGAGCCCACCGCAGACAGCGGCCGCGACCACGGCGAGGTCGAGCGGGTTCGCGACGGTGTAGCAGGCGTGTGCGGTGTCCGAGTCGAGCCGGGTCCCGCCGCAGATCTGGTTCGACTGCCAGAAACCGATGATGACGTACGAGCCGATCGCCAGGATGCTCGATCCCGTCGCCAGGCCGTCGAGGCCGTCGGCGACGTTCACGCCGTTCGACGTGGACACCGTCAGCAGGACGATCCAGCCGAGGAACAGCACCGTGCCGATGACGGTGCCGAGCGCCATGAAGTCGAGCCACGGCACGTCGCGGACGGCCGAGATCATCGTGGATGCCGGGGGCTTGCCGTTCGACGTGGGTACGACCAGTGCGATCGTGGCGAAGATGACGCCGACGATGACCTGGCCGAGGATCTTCGCCCAGCCACCGAGCCCGAGGCTCCGCTGACGCCGGACCTTGAGGAAGTCGTCGATGAAGCCGACGAACCCGAGCCCGACCATCAGGAACAGCACGAGCAGGCCGGACAGCGTGATCGAGTCGCCTCCGATCAGGTGGCCCACGAAGTACCCGATCACCGCACCGATGATGAGGACGATGCCACCCATCGTGGCGGTGCCGCGCTTGGTGTGGTGGGACTGTGGGCCGTCGTCACGGATGAACTGCCCCCACCCGAGACGGTGGAAGAGCTTGATGAAGAACGGGGTGAGCAGCAACGTGAACACCAGCGACGTGGCGCCGGCGATGAGGAGCGCGATCATTCGGTGACACCTCCGAGGCGGTCGCCGAGGAATCGCAGTTCGGCAGACTTCGAGGACTTGACGAGGACGACGTCGCCGGGGCGGAGCATCTCCTGCATGGCACGGACGGCGTCGTCGACGTCCTCGATGTACACGGACTCGCCGTCCCACGATCCCTCGAGGGTGGCGGCCTGGTGGATGGGCATCGCGCCGCGGCCGACGACCACGAGCTGTCCGATGCCGAGGCGGACGACGAGCCGACCGATGCGGTCGTGCTCCTCGACGGAGAACTCACCGAGCTCGGCCATCTCACCGAGCACGGCGACGGTCCGCTCGCCCGGGCGCACGATCTGCGCCAGGGTCCGCAGCGCCGCCGCGGTGGAGTCGGGCGACGCGTTGTACGCGTCGTTGATCACGGTGACGCCCTCGGGGCCGCCCTGGAGCAGCTCCATGCGCCAGCGCTCGGCGCGCGTCATCGACGCGAGCGCCGCGGCGCCGTCGGCGAGCGGGACGCCCCACAGGTGGGCGACGGTGAGCGCGGCGGACGCGTTCATCGCGTGGTGCTCACCCAGGATCGCGAGGCGCACGTCGACGTGATCCGGGCCTCCAGACAGGGTTGCGTCCGTCGGACGGTCGCCTTCGGGGCGGACGGGAGGAACGGTGAGGGTGAAGCGGGTGCCGCTGCGGTCCGTCTCGATGCCGGTGATGCGGTAGTCGGCCTCGGCCGACGTGCCGAAGCCCACCACGCGCGCGGCCGTCAGGTCGCGCATCGACGCGACGCGGTCGTCGTCGACGTTGAGCAGGGCCGTGGCGGTCTCGGGCAGGTCGGTGACCATCTCGGACTTCGCGCGCTGCGTCGCCTCGATGCCGCCGAACTCGCCGGCGTGCGCGAGGCCCACCTTGAGGACGACACCGAGGTCGGGCTCGGCGATCGACACGAGCTTGGCGATGTGGCCGACGCCGCTCGCGCCCATCTCGACCACCAGGTACCGGGTGTCGTACGTGACGCGGAGCATCGAGATCGGTGCGCCGACGTGGTTGTTGAACGAGCCCTCGGGTGCGATCGTCGCGCCGTGCTGCTCGAGGATCGTGCGGAGCATGTTCTTCGTGCTCGTCTTGCCGTTCGAGCCGGTGATGCCGACGACCCGCAGGGGTGCCGGGCGACCGTCGGCGTCGACGCGGTCCGCGGTGCTCATGCGGACACGGGTGACGACCTCGTGCGCGAGCGCAGCGAGGGCCTCGTAGCCGTCCGTGACGACGATCTGCGGCGCGGTGGTGTCGACACGCTCCGGCGTGATCACCAGGGCGGCACCGGCGTCGACCGCGGCGGGCACGAAGCGCCGGCCGTCGGTGACCTCGCCGGGCAGGGCGAAGAAGACGCTGCCGGGACGGACCAGGCGGGAGTCGGTCTCGACCGAGCCCTCGACGACCAGGTCGCCGGGCTCGGCGACGTCGGTTGCCTGGGCGCCGCCGATCAGCTCGCCGCTGACCGCGGTGGCGATCTCGGCGAGGGTCATGGCGATCATCGGACGTCCTCCGCCGGACCGGAGTTCGGCTCCCAGCCGGCCTCGCGGAGGGCCGCACGGGCCTCGTCGCGGGCGGAGTACGGCGTTCGGACACCCTGGATGTCGCGGTAGTCCTGGTGGCCCGGGCCGGCCCAGAGGATCGAGTCCCCTTCACCGAGCAGGCCCACCGCGGTGCGGATCGCGGCCTCGGGCGGGCTGACCTCGTGGATCTCGTGGTCCGGGTAGGCGGCGCGTGCGGCGTCGACCAGGGTCTTCCGGATCGACGCGGCGTCCTCGAAGCGGGGGTGGTGGTCGGTGACGACGAGGATGTCGCTGCCGGCGGCGGCCACGCGGGCCATGTCGCCACGCTTCGTGGTGTCGCGGTCACCGTCGGCGCCGAACAGCATCAGCACCTTGCCGGCGGTGAACTGCCGGACCGCGGCGAGCGTGTTCTCGAAGGCGTCGGCGCTGTGGCCGAAGTCGACGTAGACGCTCGGCCCGTGCTCGCCGGAGACCCGCTCGGTGCGACCGGGCAGGTAGCACTCGATGGCGGAGACGCGCTCGGACGCACCGTCACGCTCACGGTCGCCCGATCCGTCCTCGTCGGGGTAACGGCGGTGGTTGCTCTCGAGCGCGTGCGCGATGGCACCGAGCTCGAAGCCGCCCTCGACCAGCATGACGATCGCCAGTGCGGCGTTCGCGGCCATGTGCCAGCCGATCAGGGGCACACGGGTCGTGAGCTCGCGACCCTCGGGACCCGTCAGGCGGAACTCGGTGTAGGCGGCGTGTGCCTCGACGATGTCGACGTGCCACTCGGCCTCGACGTCGGGGTGCACCGTGATGGTGGTGACCGGGATGCGGGAGTCCTGCACCACGCGGTGGCCCCAGTCGGTGTCCAGCGAGACGACGCCGCGGCGGGCGTGCTCGGGCTGGAACAGCGGGAGCTTCGCCTGGTAGTACTCCTCCATGTCGGCGTAGTCGTCGAGGTGGTCGTGCGACAGGTTCGTGAAGGCCGCGACGTCGAAGACGATGCCGTCGACGCGGTGACGGCTGAGGGCCTGGGCACTGACCTCGACGGCGACGGCGCGGACCTCGCTCTCGCGCATGCGGGCGAGGAGCGCGTGCATCTCGCTGGCCTCGGGCGTGGTCAGGCGGCTCGTCACGCTGAGCGAGCCGATGTGGCGCTCGGCGGTGGAGCTCAGGCCGGTCACCAGGCCGAGCTGCTTGAGGATGCCCTCGAGGATGTAGGACGTGCTCGTCTTGCCGTTCGTGCCGGTGACGGCGAACAGCTGCGGCAGGTCGGTGGCCTCGTCGGGGTGGGTGCGGTAGACCCACGCGGCGACGTCGCCCAGGGCTGCGCGGGGATCGTCGACGACGAGCACCGGCAGGCCGGACGGCTCGACGAGTGCGACGCCGTCCTGGTCGGTCAGGACGGCGACCGCGCCGCGCTCGGCGGCCTCGGTCGCGAACTGGGCGCCGTGCCGGTTCGCGCCGTGCACGCCGACGAACAGGTCACCCGGCTGCACCTCGGTGGCACTCAGCGTGACGCCGGTGGTCTCGAGGGTGTCGACCGAGCCGACGACACGCAGACCGAACGCGTTCGCGAGTTCGGCGACGGCCCTCGGGGTCGGGTGTTCGGGTCGGAGGACCGGGGGGATCCGTGCGGACAAGTGTTCCTTCTTCCTCACCACGTGGACGGGTAGAGCTTCGCCTCGGACGCGGAGGGGGCTACTCGGTACTTCTCGAGCACCTGGGACATGAGTGTGCGGAACGCCGGAGCCGCTCCGCTGGACCACTTGTTGGTCTGCGGCTTCGTGAACGTCACCGTGACAACATACTGGGGGTCTTCGGCGGGTGCCATTCCGGCCACCGACGTGATGCGCTGACCGCCGTAGCCCTGCGACCCCTCGGCCACCTCGGCGGTGCCGGTCTTCGCGGCGATGTTGTAGCCGGAGATCGGCTTCATGCCCACCAGCGTGCCGCCCGTGACGACGCTCTGCAGCATGTCGGTGACCTGCGTGGCGGCGGCTGCGGACACGACGCGCTGCTTCTGCACGTCGGGCGCGTCGATCGTCTTGCCGTCGGCCGTGGTGCAGCCCTTGACGAAGTGCAGCGGGATCCGGACGCCGTCGTTCGCGATCGTCTGGAACACGCTCGCGACCTGCACGGCCGTCGTCGAGATGCCCTGGCCGAACATCGAGTTGATGTTCGTCTGCTGGTCCCAGTTCGGGCTCGTGCCGTAGTCCATCGAGGGCTGGCCCGGGTAGTCGATGGCCGTCTCCGGCTCGAACAGCCCGAACTTCTTCATGTAGTCGAAGCGCTGCTGGGCCGTCAGCCGTGCCCCGAGCTCGGTGATGCCGACGTTCGACGAGTTCTGCAGGATTCCGGTCAGCGTCAGGTTCTCGGTGGGGTGGAACTCCGAGTCGTGGATCGTGCCGCCCCAGGGGAACGTGCGCGAGTACGGCACGACGGCCTGGTCGGTGGGAGTCGACTTGCCCTGGTCGATCAGCGCGGCGGCGATCGCGGCCTTGATCGTGGAACCCGGCTCGTACGACGCCGTCAGGGCCCGGGAGCCGAAGGCACCCTTGTCGGTCGTGGCGTCGACGTCGTTCGGGTCCACGGTCGGGTAGTCGGCGACCGCCAGCAACTCGCCCGTCTTGACGCTCGTGACGGTGGCCGTCGCGGACTCCGCCTGCAGGGTCTTGGCGGCGGACGCGATGGTCTGCTGCGCCATGTACTGCAGGTCGCTGTCGATCGTCGTCTCGAGCGTGCCGCCGTCCTTGGCCTTCTTCGTGGTCACGGTGCTGCCGGGCAGCTGGACGCCGTCCTCGCCACGCTCGTAGGTCTCCGAGCCGTTGGTGCCGGCCAGGCACTGGTCGTAGGCGTACTCCAGGCCGGCCTGGGCGCCGTCGGTCCCCATGAACCCGGTCAGGTTGCCCGTCGTCGCAGCCGTCGGGTAGACCCGCGACGCCTGCTGCTCCTTGTAGATCCACGGGATGCCGAGGTCGACCACGGCCTCGTAGTGCCGGACGTCGAGGCCCTTGATCAGGTACGCGAAGTCGGACTTCGGGTTCGCGGCGATGTTCTTCCGCATGGTCGCGACGTCGCCGCCGGAGGCCTTCGCCAGGGCGTCGAGTGCGGTGCTGACGCTGACGTCCTTGATGCGGGTGCCGCCGAGCTTGCCCTTGAACTGCTTGACCAGGCGCGGCGAGGTCGTGATGTTGTACCGGGTCACGCTGTCGGCGAGTTCGGTGCCGTTGCGGTCCACGATCGCGCCACGGGTGCCGTAGATCGTCACGGGGATGCTGCGCTTCTGGGCCGACGCCTCGTTCAGCACCGATGCCTGGACGACCTGGATGTCGACGAGCCGGACCACGAACACCCCGACCAGGGCGATCACGGCGAGCATCACGATGCTGTAGCGCAGGCGTCGGTTGCGGATCGTCTTCGTCACGCGGTGCGGTCCTTCCCGGGCGGTGCTGAGGGTGCGGCGGACCCGCCGGTCACCGGGTGGAGGGTGCCTGGAGCGGGTTCGCGTCGGACTCTACGGACGACTTCGCCGTCCCCTGGTCCGACGCGCTGGCGCCGCTGGTCTTCTCAGACGCGGCAGGTGCGGACGTGTCAGCGGCGGTGCTGCCTGCGGCGGCACTGCCTGCGGCGGGGTCGCCGGTGTTGCCCGTCTCCTTGCTCGTCGACGTGGCGCCCGGCTGGGTGGCCAGCGGCACGTCGTTCAGCAGGGAGTTCGGCACCTGGTTCTCGGTGGACGCGGTTGCCTCGTCGGGCTTCGCCGGGGTCGGCGTGCCGTACACCCGGCCGGTCTTCGGGTCCAGGTACACCGGCGTGGAGTTCGCGATCATCCCGAGCGCCTGCGCGTTGCGGGCCAGGTTCTGCGGCGAGTCCAGCACCCGGAGTTCCTCGGACAGGGACTGCTGCGTGCGGGACAGGTTGGTCTGCTCCGTCGACAGCGAGTTGAGCGTGTAGGCGCCCTGGCTGAGCACCATGCTGATGCCGAGCTGGGCCAGCAGCAGGATCCCGAGCGCGGCGACGGCCACGACGGCGTACCCGATGCGGGGACGGGCCCGGCGCTGGGCCGCGGTGGGGGTGACCTCGACCAGCTCGGGGCGGTGCTGACGGTCGGGGCGCGGGGCCCGCGACGGGACGACCGCAGGGTCGACGAGTGCGAGGTTCGTGCTCATGTCAGTTCCGGATCCGCTCGGCCGCGCGCAGTCGCACGGGGGTTGCTCGGGGGTTGGCGGCGCGTTCGGCCTCGTCGGCCAGCTCAGCGCCCTTGACGATCAGGGAGAAGGTGGGGGCGTGCTCGGGCAGCTCCACCGGCAGGTCGGCGGGGGCGCTCGACTTCGTGCGCTCCACCAGGGCCCGCTTGACGATTCGGTCCTCGAGGGACTGGTAGGACTCGACGACGATGCGGCCACCGACCGCGATGGCGTCGAGGGCCGCCGGGATCGCCCGCTCGAGCACGCTCAGTTCGGCGTTCACCTCGATGCGGAGCGCCTGGAAGACGCGCTTGGCCGGGTGCCCCTGGCGCTGGACGGCGACCGGGGTCGCGTCGTGCAGCACCTGGACCAGGTCGCCGGACATCTCGAACGGCTTCGTCGCCCGCCGCTCCACGATGGCTCGTGCGTAGCGGCCGGCGAGCTTCTCCTCGCCGTAGCGCTGGAAGATGCGACGCAGTTCGCCCTCGTCGTAGGTGGCCAGGACGTCGGCGGCGGTCTGCCCCTCGGTCCGGTCCATCCGCATGTCGAGCGGGGCGTCCTGGCTGTACGCGAACCCGCGCTCGGCCCGGTCGAGCTGCAGCGAACTCACACCGAGGTCGAACAGCACGCCGTCGACCTTCGTGAAGCCCTCGCCCTGGATGGCGTCGACGATGCCGTCGTACACGGTGTGCACGAGCCGGACGCGGTCACCGAAGCGGGACAGACGGTCCCCCGCGATGCCGAGGGCGTCGGTGTCGCGGTCGAGTCCGATGAGCGTGAGCTCCGGGAACCGCTCGAGCAGGCCCTCGGAGTGACCACCCATGCCGAGCGTGGCGTCGACGACGACCTTGCCCGGGCCCTCGAGCGTCGGCGTGAAGAGGTCGACGATGCGCTGGAGCATCACCGGCGTGTGCGGGAAGCGTGGCGTCTCGTTGTCGTTGTCGGCCATGTGCAGCCCCTCGTCTCCTGGGCCGTGGGTCCGGATCCCCATCCATGCGACCTGACACCGGGGAAGTGATGTCAGGGCTTCACGGCTGGGAGTCCCGATCCGCGGATCAGAAGATCCCCGGGATCACCTCCTCGTCGTTGTCGGCGAATGCCTCTTCGGCTTCGGCGTAGTAGGCCTCCCACGCGGGGGTGGACCAGATCTCGGCACGGTCACCGCTGCCGATGACCGTGAGGTCCCGCTCGAGCCCCGCGTACTCGCGGAGGTTCTGCGGGATCGTCACGCGGTTCTGCTTGTCGGGCTGTTCCGCGCTGGCCCCCGAGAGGAACAGGCGCATGTAGTCCCGGGTGCGCTTCGACGTCATCGGAGCGGTCCGGATGCGCTCGTGGAGTTCCTCGAACGTCCGGGCGCTGAAGACCACGACGCAGCGTTCCTGGCCGCGGGTCATGACGAGCCCGCCGGACAGTTCGTCCCGGAACTTGGCGGGGAGGATCACGCGACCCTTCTCGTCGAGCTTCGGGGCATGAGTACCGAGCAGCACGTCGGGCCTCCCCTCCGCTCCACCGGACCGTTGCAAGCCCCACTTTACTCCACTCCCCTCCCCCGGACCAGGATTCCGCACCCTTTTCGGCCCTCGACACCCCTACTGGGGGCATGCGCCCAGGAATGCATCCCGCAGATGCAGCCCGAAAAGCCCGGATCCATGCGGTTCCGGGCGGCAGGAGCGGGCGTGGAGGAAAGTGGAGGACTTTCGCAGCCGGTGGAGCACGTCGGGGCGCGCCGCGGTCGCACGGTCGGCTCCACCACGCCCGGCCGCCGGTCGGCGTGTGGTCGCGACGTGCCGCCGCCGCGACGCCGAGTGGTCACGAACCGTCGCTCACGCGCTCCCCAGCCGACAGTTCGTGACCCCCGGGCGACCTCCGCACGGCATGTCGTGACCACTCGCGCGCACACCCCGCGTGCGGCGTCGGTCCACCCCGGCCGGGAGGCCCGCCCCACCTCCGCCGCGGCGCTCCCGCGGGCGCACGGCCGGCTCCACCATTCCCGGCCGCCGGTCGGCGCGTGGTCACGACGTGCCGCCGAGGCGACGGCGAGTGGTCACGAACCGTCGCTCGCGCGCCCCCCAGCCGACAGTTCGTGACCCCCCGGCGACCTGCGCACGGCATGTCGTGACCACCCGCACGCACACCTCGCGCGCACACCCCGCGGCTCCGGCTCCGCCCCGCGGCCCCGGCCCCGACCCCGGCCCCGGCCCGAACCCGCCCGCCCCCGGGAACACGAAACGGGGCCGGCCCGAAGGCCGACCCCGTGGAGGAGTGTGGAGGGAGCCCGACCGGCTCCGGTCAGCTACTGACCCTGGTCGTTCCGCTTGTCCCAGCGGTCGTTCATGCGGTCCATGAAGGACCCGCCACCACCACCACCACTGGCAGACGGACGCGCCGAGCCACCGGATGCGGGCTTGCCCGGCCGAGCGGGCTTCGCCTTCGGGGCACGCATGCCCGGGCGCAGCGCGAACAGGACACCGGCGAGCATCACGACGAAGCCGAGGATGCCCAGCAGCGGCGCCTTGATGACCAGGCCGACGATGACGACGGCGATCCCGGCGAGTGCGCCGAGGACCCCGAGGGTGATGGCTGTGTACGTCGGACGACCCTGTCGACGTGTGACACGAGCCACGAAATCGGAATCGTTCTGGTAGAGGCTGCGCTCCATCTCTTCGAGAAGGCGCTGCTCCTGTTCCGAGAGCGGCATCTTGGTTCCCTCTGTTCCTGGGATCGACGCGGGGTTGAAAAACGCGGGTTGGGTGGACCGATTCTATGCCTCGACCACTCCACTAGGGTAGGGATCGTGGCTGAGAGTACGCGATTAGTGGACCTCGTATCGGCGCGTATCGACCGGGCACTCGACGAGCAGCGTGAGCGGCTCCTCGCGATCAGCCCCGACCTCGCGCCGTTCGACCGGTACGCCCGAGACCTGTTGTCCGGCGGCAAGCGCTTCCGGGCCCTGTTCTGCTACTGGGGATGGCAGTCGGTGGCGGGCCGTTCCGGTTCGTTCGACCCGCTGGCCGAGGGGTCCCGACAGACCACCGCCGAAGCGATCGTCACGGTCGCCGCCGCGCTCGAGGTCTTCCACGCCGCCGCCCTGGTGCACGACGACATCATGGACCGCTCGGACACCCGTCGTGGGCGTCCGGCCGCGCACCGCCGCTTCGAGTCCCTGCACGAGGAGTCCGGTTTCGTCGGCGACCGCGGGCAGTACGGCACGAACTCGGCGCTGCTCCTCGGCGACCTGCTGCTCTCGCTGAGCGACTCCGTCTTCGACGAGGGCCTCGCGCTCCTCGACCCGGTGCGGGCCCGCATCGTCCGCCAGGAGTTCCACGCGATGCGCCTCGACGTCACGGCGGGGCAGTACCTCGACGTGCACGAGGAGACCGCCTGGCCCGTCATCGACGAGTCCGAGCACCTGCTCCGCGCCCAGCGCGTCATCGTCTTCAAGTCGGCGAAGTACTCGATCGAGGCACCCCTGGTCATCGGTGCCCTGGTCGCCGGCGCGAGTGACTCCCAGCTCGAGGGCCTCCGCGCCTTCGGACTCCCCCTCGGCGTGGCCTACCAGCTGCGCGACGACATGCTCGGCGTGTTCGGTGACCCCGAGGTCACCGGGAAGCCCGCGGGCGACGACCTGCGCGAGGGCAAGCGCACCGTCCTCATCGCCTCTGCGCGCAAGACCCTGGCGAGTGGGCCGCGGCAGCTCCTGGACGAGCTCCTCGGCGACCCGGACCTCGACGAGGAGCAGGTGCGGATGCTCCGGGCGACCCTCACCGAGTCCGGCGCCGTGGCCGCCGTCGAGCGGTCGATCGATCGGCACGTGCAGCGCGCCAAGGCGGCGCTCGACGCGTCGCCGCTGACGCCGTCGGCACGCGAACAGCTCGCGTCGCTGGCCGACACGGTCAGCCGCCGGTCGTCCTAGACACCTCTCGATCCACCGGCCTCGCAGGCTCGCCCGGCGCTGGCGCCGCGCGCCGCTGGCGCGTCGCACATGCGGGGCGCGCGGGAGGCCCGGTGCCAGCT
>NZ_MJGM01000011.1:0-22956 GCF_001864905.1 Curtobacterium sp. MCBA15_007 | reverse complement strand
GCCAGCTGGCACCGGGCCTCCTGTCCGACCGGAACGCGTCTAGAGCAGCGACTGGGCGACGCGACGCACCTCGGCCTTGCGACCGGCGCGCAGCGCCGCGATCGGCGTGGTGCCCATCGCGTTGTCGACGGTGAGCATCCAGCGCACCGCCTCGTCGTCGGTGAAGCCGTTGTCGCCGAGCACGATGAGCGTGCCGCGGAGTTCGGGCATCGGCTCGCCGTCCTCGAGGAACTCGACCGGCACCCGCAGCACACCGCCGACACGGGCGGCGAGGAGGGTCTTCTGCTCGAAGAGTCGGTGGATCCGTCCGGGGCTCGTGCTGAACATGTCCACGAGCTCGGGGACGGTCAGCCAGCGTTCGGAGAGGGTCAGGTCGTCGGCGGGTGCGGCACTCACACGCCCATGGTGCCAGAGTGACCGCCCGAGTGAATCCGTAACGTTCGTCACATTCGTCACATCCACCACATCTGACTCTCTGGTTGACTTGGGAATCAGGCCATGCCAGCGTTGTGGCACCTGTGAGTGCGCGCACGCGTGCGCACGCCTCAGTCGAGATCAGGAGAGACCCGTGGACCACGCTGCAGACGAAGTCGCCCGGCGCGCACGATCCGCCCGGTTCGCCACCATGCCCATCGTCCTCGCGGGCACGATCGCCGTGACCGCCGGCCTGACCGGTCCGGTCGCACACGCCGAGCCGCGGCACGACGACGCCGACGCGAACCACAAGCGCCACGTCGACCAGGACCGCGTCCTCACCGACCGCCCGGTGTTCGGCACCGCGGTCGCACGGCCGTCGCAGACCGTCGTCCGGACGGTCGCCGCCACCACGAAGGCCCCCACGACCGCTGTGCCCACGAACTACACCGTCCACCACGGCGACACGGTCTCGGGCATCGCCGCCCGGTTCGGCCTGTCGGCGCAGGAGATCCTCGTGCGCAACGGCCTCGGCTGGAACACGATCATCCACCCGGGCCAGACGCTGCACCTGGCGTCGACCCCCGCCGTGACCACCGCTGCCGTGCGGACGTCCGGGGCCACGAGCGGCTCCGGGTCGAACACCTCGAGCTACCACGTGAAGCAGGGCGACACGGTCTCCGCCATCGCCTCCCGCGTCGGCGTGTCGACCACGGCGCTCCTCCGCGCGAACGACCTGTCACAGCGCAGCGTCATCTACCCGGGGCAGACGCTCCGGGTCCCGCACGGCACGTCCTCGTCGACGTCGGTGTCCACGGCGTCGGCGCCGTCGACCGGGTCGAGCGTCAAGATCAGCGCCGGTGACACGGTCGCCTCGATCGCCGCCGCCCACCACGTCTCCGTCAAGTCGCTCCTGTCGGCGAACGGCCTGTCGTACACGAGCACCATCTACGCCGGCAAGACACTCGTCATCCCGTCGTCGAACGCCACTGCCGCACCGGCGGTCGCCGCCAGCGCAGCGGTCAGCGGTGCCGTGGGCCTGAGCGCCGAGCAGCGACAGAACGCGGCGACCATCGTCGCCGTCGGTCGCTCCCTGGGCGTCCCCGACCGCGGCATCGTCGTCGCCCTCGCCGCCGCGATGCAGGAGTCCAGCCTGCGGAACATCCCACACGGCGACCGCGACTCGGTCGGTCTCTTCCAGCAGCGCCCGAGCCAGGGGTGGGGCCCCGCGGCGACGCTGCAGGACCCGGTGCACGCCACCAAGCTGTTCTTCGGTGGTCGGGACAACCCGAACGCCGGCAAGACGAGTGGGCTGCTCGACGTGCGCGGCTGGTCCTCGATGAGCATCACCGATGCGGCCCAGGCCGTGCAGCTCTCCGCCTACCCGAAGGCCTACGCCGACTGGGCGACGGCCGCCGAGGGCTGGCTGGCGACCCTCTGAGCCTCATCCGGAAGATCGAGATTGGGTCACGACCGGTGCGCCGGTGCGTCCGGCTGCCGTCTCGATTCGTAGAATGCCGCCGATGACCACCAACGCCGCCACGGACCCCATGATCGGTCGCATGATCGATCAGCGGTACCGCGTCCGCTCGCGCATCGCGCGCGGGGGCATGGCGACCGTCTACCTCGCGACCGACGTGCGCCTCGAGCGACGCGTCGCCATCAAGATCATGCACGGGCACCTGGCCGACGACCAGGCCTTCCGTGAGCGCTTCATCCAGGAGGCCCGGTCGGCCGCCCGGCTGTCGCACCCGAACCTGGTGGGCGTCTACGACCAGGGCGCCGAGGGCGAGACCGCCTACATCGTCATGGAGTACATCCCCGGCATCACGCTGCGGGACCTGCTGCAGGAACACCACGCCCTGACGCCCGAGCAGGCGACGGACATCCTGCGCGCCGTGCTGGCGGGCCTGGCGTCCGCGCACCGCGCCGGGATCGTGCACCGCGACCTGAAGCCCGAGAACGTCCTGCTCGCCGACGACGGTCGCATCAAGCTCGGCGACTTCGGCCTGGCCCGGGCCACGACCGCGAACACGGCGACCGGCGCGGCCCTGCTCGGCACGATCGCCTACCTGTCCCCCGAGCTCGTGACCCGCGGCGCCGCCGACTCGCGCAGCGACATCTACGCGCTCGGCATCATGCTCTACGAGATGCTGACCGGCGAGCAGCCCTACAAGGGCGAGCAGCCGATGCAGATCGCGTACCAGCACGCCAACGACTCCGTCCCGGCCCCGAGCGCCGCCGTGTCCGGGGTGCCGCCGGAGCTCGACGAGCTGGTCGCCTGGTCGACCGCGCGCGACCCCGAGGACCGTCCCCGCGACGCCCGCGAGATGCTCGACCACATGTCGGGCAACCAGCAGCGGGCGACCGGTCAGTACCGCACCGCCGTGCTCCGCCCCGAGAACGGGACCGCGATCCTGCCCTCCGGCGGCGGGGGAACGCTCGGCGCCGCAGCGGCCGCCGCCTCGGTCGGAGCCGCAGGTGCCGGTGCTGCCGACGAGACCGCCATCATCGACCGGGCGGGTGACCGCGACACCGGTGACGGCGTTCGGACGCCCGCGCGGGCCCGCACCAACGCCCCGGGGCCCCGTCGCACCGGTGCCCAGCCCGGCGTCCTGTCCCCCGCCGGCCAGCGGCTCGCCGACCAGTCGGCGAAGCGTCGGAAGCGCGGCTGGATCGCCCTGTCCGTGGTCGTCGTGCTCGCGCTGATCGGAGCCGGCTTCGGCTGGTACTTCGGCCCGGGGCCCGGTGGCAACGTGCGCATCCCGGAAGTCGCGGGCAAGTCGGTCTCGCAGGCCCGACAGCTGCTCGAAGCACAGGGCCTGCAGGCGGCGTCGAAGACCGGGACACGGTTCGACGCCGTCGTCGCGAAGGGGCAGGTCTCCACGACCGAGCCGGCTGCGAGGCGCGAGGTGCAGAAGGGCACGGCGGTGCAGATCGTCGTCTCGAACGGCCCCCGGATGATCCCGCTGCCGGCGATCGTCGGGCAGCCGCTCTCCACCGTGACGGCCGCGCTCGACGACGACTTCGAGCTGCAGGACGACCGGTACCAGTTCTCCGCCGACGCGCCGAAGGACACCGTGATCGCGGCGACCGGTCGGGCGTCCGGGGGCAAGGCGCTCGACCTGACGACGGTGAAGGCGTACGGCGAGACCGGTCGGATCACCCTGACGGTGTCGCTCGGCCCCGTGCCCGACGTGGTCGGGAAGACCGTCGACGAGGCCTCCGCCGCACTCGACGACGTCGGGCTCGTCCTCGGCGCCCGGACCGAGGAGTACAGCGAGACCGTCCCGACGGGGCAGATCGTCTCCGCCGGCGTGCAGGAGTCCCCCGCCGTGCGCGGGTCGGCGGTGGACGTCGTCGTGTCGAAGGGCCCGACGCCGATCACCGTGCCGAAGGACGGAGTGGTCGGCAAGACCATCAACGAGGCGACGAAGACCCTCGAGGACCTCGGCCTCAAGGTCTCCGTGCCCGACTGCACGAACATCCTCTGCGGCTTCTACGACTGGAAGTCGACGCTGCCCGTCACCGGCACCGATCCGGGCTCCGGCGCGACCGTGTACCGCGGCGACACGGTCACCCTGTCCTACGACCAGTAGGGCCGGCGCAGGCGCTGCATGGGCGGTGTGTGTCGCCAGAGCGACATTGTCTCGCCCGATCGCGCCGACACCGTCAGGACGGACGGGAGGCCCGTGGCGGCGCCGTCACGGGCCTCCCGTCCGACACGCGAAAGCGACAGAACCCCGCGAACGTGCCGGGAGGTTCTGTCGCTTCGTCGAGATGGTTCCTGCGCTACGAGCGGTCGGGCTGGTGCGCGCCGAGTTCCTCGGCCACCAGGAAGGCGAGCTCGAGGGACTGCATGTGGTTGAGGCGCGGGTCGCAGAGCGACTCGTAGCGGGTGGCGAGGGTGGCCTCGTCGATGTGCTCCGAGCCACCGAGGCACTCGGTGACGTCGTCACCGGTGAGCTCGACGTGCATGCCACCCGGGTACGTGCCGACCTGGCGGTGCGCCTCGAAGAAGCCCAGGACCTCGTCCACGACGTCGTCGAACCGGCGGGTCTTGTAGCCCGTCGGCGTGGTCAGGCCGTTGCCGTGCATCGGGTCGGTGACCCACAGCGGATTGGCGTCCATGCCCTTGATCGCCTCGAGCAACTTGGGCAGCTCGTCGCGGATCTTGCCCGCACCCATCCGCGTGATGAAGGTCAGGCGACCCGGCTCACGGTTCGGGTCGAGCTTGTCGACGAGCGCCTTCATGTCGTCCACGGTCGTCGTCGGGCCGAGCTTCACACCGATCGGGTTGCGCACCCGCGACAGGAAGTCCACGTGGGCACCGTCGATGTCACGCGTGCGCTCACCGATCCAGATGAAGTGGCCGGACGTGTCGTACGCCAGGCCCGAGCGGGAGTCGATGCGGGTCATCGGGCGCTCGTAGTCCATCAGCAGCCCCTCGTGCGAGGCGTAGAACTCGACGTGCTTGAGCGCTTCGAAGTCGGCACCGCAGGCGGCCATGAACCGGATCGCGCGGTCGATCTCCTTGGCGAGGTGCTCGTACCGGGCGTTCGCCGGGTTCGAGGCGAAGCCCTTGTTCCACGAGTGCACCTGCCGCAGGTCGGCGAAGCCCCCTTGCGTGAACGCTCGGACCAGGTTCAGCGTCGACGCAGCGGTGTGGTAGCCCTGCACCAGGCGGCGCGGGTCGGCTTCGCGGCTCTCCGGCGTGAAGTCGTAGCCGTTCACGATGTCGCCGCGGTAGGCGGGCAGCGTGACGTCGCCGCGGGTCTCGAAGTCGCTCGAGCGGGGCTTGGCGAACTGTCCGGCCATCCGGCCCATCTTGATGACGGGCGTCGAGGCGCCGTAGGTCAGCACGACGGCCATCTGCAGGATCGTCTTGACCCGGTCGCGGATGGAGTCGGCGGTGGCACCGGCGAAGGTCTCGGCGCAGTCACCGCCCTGCAGCAGGAAGGCCTTGCCCTGGGCGGCCGCGGCGAGCCGTGCGCGCAGCTCGTCGACCTCGCCCGCGAACACGAGCGGCGGGAGCGTGGCGATCTCGGCCGACGCCGCCTCGGCAGCGGCGGCGTCCGGCCAGGTCGGCTGCTGCTTGATCGGGAGCGTCCGCCAATAGTCGAGCCCCTCGATGACGTCCGGATCCTGCAGGGCGACGAAGTCGGTCGACTCGGGCAAGGGCGTTACCTCGGTGTTCTGTGCGGGCGGCCCGGCGACGCTGACCGGCACGTGGCCGCGCGTCGGCGGTGGGCGTCCTGGCGGGGTGCCGGGACCATCAGAGCCTAACGTGCAGGCGTCGACTTCCGTTCCCGCATGACGGCCTCGCGCGCAGAGCTCGCGCGCTCCTTCACGCTGGTGGCGTAGACGTCGACGTACTCCTGACGGCTCAGCCCGGCGAGCTCGTGCATGACCTCGTCCGTGACGCTGCGCAGGATGAAGCGGTCCGTCTCGAAGCCCTGGAACCGCGAGAAGTCGAGCGGCTTGCCGAACACGACCCCGACGCGCTTGATCTTCGGGAACCGCTGCCCGATCTGCTGCACCTCGCGCGTGCCGACCATGGCCACCGGGACGACGAGCACGCGCCCCTCGAGGATCATCCGGGCGATGCCGGTGCGTCCGCGGTAGAGCTTGCCGTCGGGGCTGCGCGTGCCCTCCGGGTAGATGCCGAGCTGCTCACCGCGCGCCAGGACCTGCAGCCCGGTGCGCAGGGACGCCTCGGACGCCTTGCCACCGGAGCGGTCGATCGGCAGCTGGCCGATGGCGTTGAAGAACGTCTTCGTCGCCCAGCCCTTCAGCCCCCGGCCGGTGAAGTAGTCGCTCTTCGCCAGGAAGGACAGCCGACGATCGAGCACCGCCGGCAGGATCACCGAGTCGATGAACGAGATGTGGTTCGAGGCGAAGATGACCGGGCCCGTGGTGGGGACGTGTTCGCGCCCGACGACCCACGGCCGGAACAGGGTGAGGATGAGCGGTCCGAGCACGAAGTTCTTCAGCAGCCAGTAGGTCATCGACGACTCCAGGTGGTGAGAAGGTCCGGGTGGTGCACGGGTGTTCGCGGTTGCGGTTGCGGTTGCGGTTGGGTTTGCGTTTGCGTTTGCGTTTGCGCGCCGACCCTACGCCGTCCGGGCGTGGATGCGAGCGAGGTCGGCAGCACCGACGACGCCCGCGTCGTTGACGAGTTCGGCGATGACGAAGTCGGGCTCCGGGTGGTACCCGCGGGCCGGCAGGTTGTTGAGGTAGGCCTGCTTGATCGGGTCGAGCAGCCGGTCCCCCGCGCTGGCGACGCCGCCGCCGAACACGAAGAGCTGCGGGTCGAGCACGGCGGAGAGCGACGCGCACGCCTCGCCGAGGTGCCGACCGAGCCGACGGAGTGCCGCGAGGGCACCCGGGTCGTCGGCCAGGATCAGGTCGCCGACGATCTTGCCGTCGAGCTGGCCACCGTTGTCGGCGCGAGCGTCGGCCAGGGCCGAACCGATCCCGCCGGCGTCGGCGACGTCGTTCGCCATGCGCTGCAGGGCGCGGCCGGAGCCGTACTGCTCGATGCAGCCACGGGCGCCGCACCCGCAGGGCAGGCCGTTCGGGACGATGCGCAGGTGCCCGATCTCGCCACCGGTGCCGAAGCCGCCGCGGAACAGCCGGTCCTCGGTCACGATGGCACCGCCGACCCCCGTGCCGATGGTGAGCATCGTCATGTCGGACACGAGCCGACCGGCACCGAACCGGAACTCCGCCCAGCCGGCGGCGTTCGCGTCGTTGTCGACGGTGATGTGCAGATCGCCGAGGCGCTGCTGCAGCTTCTGCCGGAGTGGTTCGTTCCGCCACCGGATGTTGGGCGTGTAGTAGACGATCGACTGCGAAGCGTCGATGAACCCGGGGGCGGCGACCCCCACGGCGCCGACCTGGTGGAGCGAGCTGAGTCGCTCGACCATCGAGACGACGTCGTCGAGCATGGCGTTCGGGTCCGCAGCGTTGGTGGCCACGCGGTCCTCGGCGACGATCTCGCCCAGTTCCGTCACGACCGCACCCGCGATCTTGGTGCCCCCGATGTCGATTCCGATGGCGTGCACGAGCAACGAGCCTACCGGTTCGCCGCGAAGTCGAGGAACGCCCGGAGACGCGCCCTATGCTGGCGGTGTCGCCTCGGTGTTGAGGCGCACTCGAGTCGAACCGGCAGACAAGGGAGTCACCGTGAACGATCAGCGTCCTGCACGCAGCAGCGCCTCCACCGACACGTCGACCGCTGGCAGCGCCGCCACCGGGAGCACACCGTCGGCCGGGGAGCACCCCACCAGCCCCGACGCCGGCCCCGTCGCCCCGGACCACGGCTCGGCAGCGCGGCTCCTCGGCGACCGCGTCCGTCTGACGCCGGAACGTCCGATCCTCGCCCAGCGCCACGGCGACACCTGGACGACCTTCACCGCTGCCGAGACCCTGGCCCGGGTCCGGGGCATCGCGAAGGGCTTCGTCGCCGCCGGGCTCGAACCGGGCGCGCACGTCGCGATCCTGTCGCGCACCCGGCTCGAGTGGACCCTGGTCGACTTCGCCGTGTGGACCGCCGGCCTGGTGTCCGTGCCCGTGTACGAGACGAGCTCCCCCGACCAGGTGCGGTGGATCCTGTCCGACTCCGAGTCGGTCGCCATCGTCGTCGAGCAGGAGGAGCACGCGCGCCGCGTCGCCTCCATCGCACCCGACCTGCCCGCCCTGGGCCAGCACTGGACGATCGACGGCGGCGGCCTCGACGACCTGACCCGGCTCGGCGAGGACGTCACCGACGACGAACTCGACGCCCGGACCGCCCACGTGCACGGCCACGACGACGCCACGATCATCTACACCTCGGGCAGCACCGGCCGGCCGAAGGGGTGCGTCCTGCGGCACGACAACTTCACCGCCACGGTCGAGGGCGCGAGCGAGGCGATGCCCGAGGTGGTCGCCGACGGCGCCTCGACCCTGCTGTTCATCCCGCTCGCCCACGTCTTCGCGCGGTTCATCGCCGCGATGTCGGTCTCCGCGGGTGTCCTCGTCGGCCACGAGCCGGACACCAAGGACCTCATGCGGGCGGTGTCGACCTTCCAGCCGACGTTCCTGCTCGCGGTCCCCCGGGTGTTCGAGAAGATCTACAACTCCGCCGAGCAGAAGGCCGACCTCGGCGGCAAGGGCAGGATCTTCCGCGCTGCCGCCGACACCGCGGTCGCCCATTCCGAAGCCCTCGCCGCCGGCCGGGTGCCGTTCCTGCTCGGCCTGAAGTTCAGGCTGTTCGACCGGCTCGTGTACGCGAAGCTCCGCGATGCCCTGGGCGGCCGGGTCGAGTACGCCATCAGTGGTTCGGCGCCCCTCTCCCCACGGCTCTCGCACTTCTTCCGCTCGATCGGGGTGCTCATCCTCGAGGGCTACGGCCTGACCGAGACCACGGCACCCGCCACGGTCAACCGTGCCCGTGAACTCCGCATCGGCACGGTGGGTCGCGCCCTGCCCGGCATCGAGGTCCGGATCGCCGACGACGGCGAGATCCTGATCCGCGGCGTCGACGTCTTCGACCGGTACTGGCGGAACGACGAGGCGACCGAGCACGCCTTCGCCGACGGCTGGTTCCGCACCGGTGACCTCGGCCGGCTCGACGGCAACGGGATCCTCACGGTCACCGGACGCGCCAAGGAGCTCATCGTCACCGCGAGCGGCAAGAACGTCGCACCGGCACCGCTCGAGGACGGCATCCGCGAGCACCCGCTCATCGGCCAGGTGGTCGTCGTCGGCGAGGGCAAGCCGTTCGTCGCCGCGCTCGTGACGCTCGACCGCGAGATGCTGCCCGGCTGGTGCGAGTCCCGCGGGATCGCCCCGGCGCTGAGCGCACACGAGGCCGCCTACGACGAACGCGTGCTGTCCGCCGTCCAGGAGGCCATCGACACCGCGAACAGCCGCGTCTCCCGCGCCGAGTCGGTCCGGTCGTTCACGATCCTCGACACCGACCTGACCGAGGCGTCCGGGCACCTCACGCCCAAGCTGACGATCAAGCGGTCGGTGATCCTGCAGGACTTCGCCGCCGACGTCGACCACATCTACTCCGGGTCGAAGGTGCAGACGACGGCGACCCCGGTGGTCGAGGGGCGGCGCCGAGGCCGCTCCTAGCGCCGGGCCCGGCCCGGCCCGGCCCGGCGTACCGGGTCGCTTCGGGCGTACCGGGTCGGTTCTTCCGACCAGGGACGCCCGATCCCGCCAGGTGCGCGCGGTTGTGGACGCAACGGTCTGGAGGCCCGGATCGCGTCCGTCGGACGTGATCCGGGCCTCCAGGCGGTCCAGCGGGCGCCGGGGCGCCTGCGGGGTCAGGCCTCCTGCGGCTGCTCCGTCGCGGGGGCGTCGAGGACGGCGGTCGAACCGGTCGTGACGGTGGCCTCGGCCGGTCGACGGTTGGTGCGGGTGCGGTGCGAGCTCAGCTCGTCGTTCTGACTGGTCATGCGGGAGTCCTGGGGGGATCGGATGGGCCGTCGGTGGGAGGCCGACAGCAGCACGGTACCCCCTCGTCAGGACAAAGCGACAATCCCCCGTGGGGGTGTCACACCCGAGTTCACAGCCCGCGAACGCGGGCCTGTGGGACCGCTCAGTGGAACCAGTCCTGCGCGCGGATGTCGCGCAGCGCCTGACGGCGGATCTCGGGGTCGAGCGTCATCACGTAGACCGTGCCGTCGAGGTGGTCGCACTCGTGCTGGAGCGCCTCGGCCATCAGTCCGGTGCCCTCGAGGACGACCTCGGCGCCGTCGACGTCGACACCCCGGACCTTGGCGTACGGGTACCGACGCGTCGGGTAGCCGAGGCCGGGGACGGAGAGGCACCCCTCTTCCATGAGCTCGGGCTCCCCGGAGACCTCGACGACCTCGGGGTTCAGGACGTAGCCGACCTCGCCGTCGACGTTGTACGAGAACGCGCGGAGCCCTACGCCGATCTGCGGCGCGGCCACCCCGGCACGTCCGGGTTCCTTGACGGTGTCGACGAGGTCCTGCACCAGGTCACGGACTCCGGTGCTCCCGAGCAGTTCGGGTCGGATCGGATCGGCCGGCGATCGGAGGACGGGGTCGCCGAACAGGCGGATGGGACGAACGGTCAATTTACTGCAGCACCACCAGGAGGTCGCCGGCGTCCACCTGCTGGGTCACCGGGATCGCGAGTCGGCCGACGGTGCCCGACACGGGCGCCGTGATGGCCGCTTCCATCTTCATCGCCTCGATGCTCGCCACCGGCGTACCGGCCTCGACGACGTCACCGACGGCGACCTTGAGCGTCACCACGCCGGAGAACGGCGCGGCGACGTGCTTCGGGTCGGACGCATCGGCCTTCTCGGCCGCCTTCGTCTCGACCTCGACCGAACGGTCGCGGACGGCGACCGGGCGGAGCTGCCCGTTCATCGTCGCCATGACCGTGCGGATGCCCTTGGCGTCCACCTCGCCGATCGCCTCGAGCCCGACGAACAGGTCGACGCCCTTGCCGAGCGGGACGCTGTGCTCCTGCCCCGGGCGCAGCCCGTACAGGTAGTCGACGGTCGGCACGACGGACAGGTCGCCGTACTGCTCCCGCACACGCTGGAACTGCTGCGTCGGCTGCGGGAAGAGCAGGCGGTTGAGTGCCTGCTGCCGCTCGGGTCCGGGGGTCTCGAGGTGCGCACGCTCGTCCGCGGGCACCGGGGTGATCTCGAGTCGGACGTCACGCCCGGCCAGGACCTTCGAGCGGAACGGCTCCGGCCAGCCGCCGGGCAGGTCGCCCAGTTCGCCGGCCATGAACCCGACCACGGAGTCCGGGATGTCGTACTTGTCGGGGTTCTGCTCGAAGTCGACCGGGTCGGCACCGACGGCGGCGAGCTGCAGCGCGAGGTCGCCGACGACCTTCGACGACGGCGTGACCTTGGTAGGGCGCCCGAGGATCCGGTTCGCCTCGGCGTACCAGTCCTCGACCTGCTCGAACCGGTCGCCGAGCCCGAGGGCGATCGCCTGCTGCCGGAGGTTCGACAGCTGACCGCCGGGGATCTCGTGCTTGTAGACACGCCCGGTCGGACCGGCGAGCCCGGACTCGAACGGGGCGTACACGCGACGGACCGACTCCCAGTAGGGCTCGAGGTCACCGACGGCGTCGAGGGACAGACCGGTGTCGCGCTCGGTGTGCGCCAGGGCGGCGACCAGGGCGGACATGCTCGGCTGGCTGGTCGTGCCGGCCATGGGTGCTGCGGCCACGTCGACGGCGTCCGCCCCGGCGCGCGAGGCGGCGAGCAGGGTCGCGAGCTGGCCGCCGGCGGTGTCGTGGGTGTGCACGTGCACGGGCTGGTCGAAGCGCTCGCGCAGCGCGGTGACGAGCTTCTCGGCCGCACCGGCACGCAGGAGACCGGCCATGTCCTTGATGCCGATGACGTGCGCGCCGGCCTCGACCATCTGCTCCGCCAGGCGGAGGTAGTAGTCGAGCGTGTAGAGGTCCTCGGCGGGGTCGAGGAGGTCGGCGGTGTAGCAGAGCGCCGCCTCGGCGACCGCCGTGCCGGTCGCGAGCACCGCCTCCAGCGCCGGACGCAGCTGGCTGACGTCGTTCAGCGCGTCGAACACGCGGAAGACGTCGACGCCGGACCGAGCGGCCTCGTCGACGAAGGCGTCCGTGACCTCGGTCGGGTAGGGCGTGTACCCGACCGTGTTGCGGCCACGGAGCAGCATCTGGATCGGGATGTTCGGCATCGCTTCGCGCAGCGAGGACAGGCGCTCCCAGGGGTCTTCCCCGAGGAACCGGAGGGCGACGTCGTACGTCGCACCTCCCCAGGCCTCGACGCTGAGCAGCTGCGGGGTGAGCCGCGCGACGTGCGGTGCGACGGCGACGAGGTCCTTCGTGCGGACCCGTGTGGCCAGGAGCGACTGGTGGGCGTCCCGCATCGTCGTCTCGGTGACCGCGAGGGCCGTCTGGGCGCGGAGGGCCCTCGACCACTCGGCCGGACCCATCGCCAGCAGGCGGTCGCGCTGTCCCTCGGGCACGGGCGTCGTCAGGTCGGTGGCCGGGAGCTTGTCGGCCGGGTCGGTGACGAGCGGCGACCGCTCACCGTTCGGCTTGTTGACCGTGACGTCGGCGAGCCAGGTGAGCACCTTCGTGCCGCGGTCCTTCGAGACGTGGCCGCCGAAGAGCTGGGGGCGTTCCTCGATGAACTTCGTCGAGACGTCGCCGCGGGCGAAGTCCGGGTCCTCGAGCACGGCCTGCAGGAACGGGATGTTCGTGCTGACGCCGCGGATGCGGAACTCGGCGAGGGCGCGCTTCGCCCGGGACACCGCCGCCGGGAAGTCCCGGCCGCGGCACGTCATCTTCGCGAGCATCGAGTCGAAGTGCGGGCTGATCTGCGCGCCGGTGGCGACCGTGCCGCCGTCGAGCCGGACGCCCGCGCCGCCGGGGCTGCGGTAGGTGCTGATCCGGCCGGTGTCCGGACGGAAGCCCTGCGTCGGGTCCTCGGTCGTGATGCGGGTCTGCAGCGCCGCGCCGTGCACGTGGACGGCGTCCTGCGACAGGCCGAGGTCGGCGAGGGTCTCCCCCGCCGCGATGCGCATCTGCGACTGCACCAGGTCGACGTCGGTGACCTCTTCGGTGACCGTGTGCTCGACCTGGATGCGCGGGTTCATCTCGATGAAGACGTGCTGGCCGACGCGTTCGCCCTCGGTGTCGAGGAGGAACTCCACGGTGCCGGCGTTGACGTAGCCGATCGAGCGGGCGAAGGCCACGGCGTCGCGGTGCAGTGCCTGCGCGATCGCGGGGTCGAGGTTCGGCGCCGGCGCGATCTCGACGACCTTCTGGTTGCGCCGCTGCACCGAGCAGTCCCGCTCGAACAGGTGGATCGTGCCGGCGTCGGTGCCGGTCGCGTCGGCGAGGATCTGCACCTCGATGTGGCGCGGACGGATGACGGCCTGCTCGAGGAACATCGTCGGGTCGCCGAACGCACTGTCGGCCTCGCGCATCGCGGCTTCGAGGGCGTCGCGCAGCTCGGGCTTCGTCTCCACCCGGCGCATGCCACGGCCACCACCGCCGGCGACGGCCTTGGCGAACACCGGGAACCCGATCGCGTCCGCGCCGGCGATGAGCTCGTCGATGTCGCGGCTCGCCGGGGTGCTCGCGAGGACCGGGACGCCGGCTGCGATCGCGTGCTCCTTCGCGGTGACCTTGTTGCCGGCCATCTCGAGCACGTGCTCGCCCGGACCGATGAAGGTGATGCCGTTCGCGGCTGCTGCCGCGGCGAGCTCCGGGTTCTCGGACAGGAACCCGTACCCCGGGTAGATCGCGTCGGCCCCCGACTCGCGGGCGACGCGGATGATCTCGGAGACGTCCAGGTACGCCCGGACGGGGTGGCCCCGCTCCCCGATCAGGTAGGCCTCGTCGGCCTTCAGACGGTGCAGGGAGTTCCGGTCTTCGTACGGGTAGACGGCGACCGTTCGGGCCCCCAACTCGTAGGCGGCACGGAACGCGCGGATGGCGATCTCGCCACGGTTCGCAACGAGGATCTTCGTGAACACGACGTCCCTTTCAGCCCGGGTTGAGGTGAGACAACCCTAGTGGCGGTAACGTTGCTCAACGTGCATGTACTCAGCGTGAGCTCCCTCAAGGGTGGTGTCGGCAAGACGACGGTGACGCTCGGCCTGACCTCGGCCGCGTTCGCCAAGGGACTGCGCACGCTGGTGGTGGATCTGGACCCGCAGTCCGACGTCTCGACGGGCCTCGACATCAACCTCGCCGGCCACCTCAACGTGGCCGACGTCCTCGAGAACCCGAAGGAGAAGATCGTCCGTCAGGCGATCGCCCCCTCGGGCTGGACGAAGGGGTCGCAGGGCAAGATCGACGTCATGGTCGGGTCGCCCTCCGCCATCAACTTCGACGGGCCGCACCCGTCCATCCGCGACATCTGGAAGCTCGAAGAGGCCCTGGCCAACGTCGAGCAGGACTACGAGCTCGTCCTCATCGACTGCGCGCCGTCGCTGAACGCCCTGACCCGCACCGCGTGGGCCGCGTCCGACCGCGTCACCGTCGTCACCGAGCCCGGCCTGTTCTCCGTCGCCGCCGCCGACCGTGCGCTGCGCGCCATCGAGGAGATCCGCCGCGGACTCTCCCCCCGCCTGCAGCCCCTCGGCATCATCGTGAACCGTGCCCGCGTGCAGTCGCTCGAGCACCAGTTCCGCATCAAGGAACTCCGCGACATGTTCGGTCCGCTCGTGCTCTCCCCGCAGCTGCCGGAGCGCACGTCGCTGCAGCAGGCGCAGGGTGCGGCGAAGCCGCTGCACGTCTGGCCCGGCGAGTCCGCGCAGGAGATGGCGAAGAACTTCGACCAGCTGCTCGAGCGCATCATGCGCACGGGCAAGATCGGTCCGTACGCCGAGGGCGGCGCCGCCTAGGTCGGAGTCGGCACGCCGACGGGTCACAACACCCCGCTCACGTCCGCCGACTGGTCACCAAGGGGCGGCTCGGGCGCGCGCAGCCGACAGTTCGTGACCACTCGGCGATCCCACGCGACGGTTCGTGAGCTCCCTCGAAGGGCCTGGAGGCACGCCCCCGCCCCAGCGGACACACCCGGCCCCAGCGCACCGACGGGTCACAACACCCCGCTCACGTCCGCCGACTGGTCACCAACGGTCGGCTCGGGCGCGCGCAGCCGACAGTTCGTGACCACTCGGCGACCCGCACACGACGGTTCGTGACCACGCCGCGACGGCCTGGAGGCGCGACCCGCCCGGGCAGACACGCCCGGCCCCGGCACGCCCAGGGGTCACAACACCCCGCTCACGTCCGCCGACTGGTCACCAACGGTCGGCTCGGGCGCGCGCAGCCGACAGTTCGTGACCAGTCGGCGACCCGCACACGACGGTTCGTGACCACGCCGCGACGGCCTGGAGGCGCGACCCGCCCGGGCAGACACGCCCGGCCCCGGCACGCCCAGCGGTCACGACACCCCGCTCACGTCCGCCGAGCGGTCACCAACCGTCGGCCGAAGACCGCGCCGACGACAGTTCGTGACCGCTCGGCGCCGCGCACACGACGGTTCGTGACCACGCCACAACGGCCTGGAGGCACGCCCCGCCCCAGCGGACACGCCCGGCCCCGGCACGCCCAGGGGTCACACCACCCCGCTCACGTCCGCCGACTGGTCACCAACCGTCGGCCGGCAGCGTCGCAGCCGACAGGTCGTGACCACACGGCGACCCGCACACGACGGTTCGCGACCACAGGGCCGGAACGCGGATGGTCAGGAAGCGCGAGAAGCGCGACGAGCGGCGAGCTCGTCGGAGGGGTCGGCCGCAGCGGTGGCGTCGAGCTCGACCAGGGAGCTCTCGACCTCGCGCAGGACCTTGCCGACCGCGATGCCGAAGACGCCCTGGCCGCGGGACACGAGGTCGATGACCTCGTCGTCGGAGGTACACAGGTACACCGAGGCACCGTCGGACATCAGCGTGGTCTGCGCCAGGTCGGAGACGCCGGACTCACGGAGCTGGTTGACGGCGGTGCGGATCTGCTGCAACGAGATACCGGTGTCGAGCAGGCGCTTCACGAGCTTGAGCACCAGGATGTCGCGGAACCCGTACAGGCGCTGCGAACCGGAGCCAGCGGCGCCGCGGATCGTCGGCTGCACGAGCTCGGTGCGGGCCCAGTAGTCGAGCTGTCGGTACGAGATGCCGGCTGCCCGTGCGGCGACGGTGCCGCGGTAGCCGTTCTGCTCGTCGTGCTCGGGCAGACCATCGGTGAAGAGCAGCCCGAGGTCGTACCGGGTCACATCAGACTCGGTGCCAGGGGTGTCGTTCCCACTCATGAGCTTGCCTTCCACGACGATCGAGCTCCCACCCGAAGCTTCAACGACGGGTTGAGAGTTGTTCCGAGGTCCACGGTAGCGACTCCGACCGCTCCCGCGCGGGACATCCGACCCGGCGCGTCCGGCGTGTCGAGGATACGCCCCGACCACTGACACACAAGCCCTGTCGGAGCACCGGACGGCGTCATGCGTCGAGACGACCGATGGCCTGGCGGATGAGGTTCGACCGGATGATCTCGAGGTGTCCCGCTATCTCGCGGGCGAGCTCGGTGGCCTTCGCGCGCGAGGTGGCGTCGCCCCGGCGGGAGACCGGCATGAGGGCGGACTCGATGAGACCGACCTCACGCTCCGCGGTACTGCGGAGCGTGCGCAGGTGCCGCGGCTCGATGCCGGTGCGCTGCAGTTCGACCAGGGCCTTCAACACGGAGACGCCGTCGTCGCCGTAGGTGTCGGTGGGCGGCAGGAGCGAGGCCGAGACCGCGTCGGCCAACAGCATCGGCGAGGCACCGGCCGCGCGGACGGTCTCGTCGCGGGTGTACCGACGTTCACGACCGAGGATCGATGGCTTCGGCGCGTCTCCGCCCCCGGGCAGGACCGGTTCGCGCCCGGCGTCGAGGTCGGCGAGGTACTCCTTGATGACCTTGAGCGGCAGGTAGTGGTCGCGCTGCAGTCCGAGGATCACCCGGAGACGCTCGAGGTCGGCGGCGGAGAACTTGCGGTACCCGCTGGCCGTGCGGATCGGGGTGACGAGCTCTCGCTCTTCGAGGAACCGCAGCTTGGAGCTCGACAGGTCCGGGAACTCGGGCTTGAGGCGAGCGAGGACCTGCCCGATCGTGAGCAGGTCCGGTGCCGCGGACCCCGCCCGGGCCGCAGCGGACCGTGCGGCCACTACGCGTTCGCCAGGCGCGCCAGGTCGACCCGAGATGCGTAGAACGTCAGGCGGAACTTGCCGACCTGGACTTCGGCCCCGTCGGTGAGCAGCGCTTCGTCGATGCGGACACCGTCGAAGTACGTACCGTTCAGGGAACCGTTGTCCTTGACGCTGAAGCTCGTGCCGTGGCGCAGGAACTGCGCGTGCTTGCGCGACACGGTGACGTCGTCGAGGAAGATGCCGGCGTCGGGGTGGCGGCCGGCCGTCGTGACGTCGGAGTCGAGGAGGAACCGCGCACCCACGTTGGGGCCACGACGGACCACGAGCAACGCCGACCCGGAGGGCAGGGCGTTGACGGCTTCACGTTCTTCGGTCGAGACACCGGACTCGGCGGTGAGCGCCGCTCCCATGTCCATGCTGAAGGTCAGCGTGGTGTCGACCAGCCGCTGTTCCGGGGACTTCTGACCGCCCGGCTGCGGGACCACTGGATCTGGCATCGGTGGACCTCCTCCTCTTGGCCTACCAGCGTATCGGAAACGAAGCCCCGAGCGGCAGCCCCGATCTGGGACTGTGGAGAGTCTTCCGCGATGCGCGAACGCACGACCGGCGTCAGCGAACCAGCATGACCCACGTCAACGAACCAGCTCGACCAGCGTCAACGAACCAGCACGACCCGCGTCAACGCCCCCGCGCGAGCAACCAGAGCAGGTACGGCGCGCCCACGACACCCGTCACGACCCCCACCGGCAGCGCGTTGCCGGGGATCGCGAACTGGGCGAGCAGGTCGCTGCCGAGCGTGATCGCGGCGCCGACGGCTGCCGCCGGCGCGAGGGCGACCCGACCGCCGCCGACCAGGCGTCGAGCGATCGGGGCTGCCATCAGCGCCACGAACGACACCGGACCCGCGGTGGCGACGGCTGCGGCGGTCAGGCACACGGCGGTGAGGAGCAGGAGCACCTTCGCGCGGTCCGGTCGGAGCCCCAGGGCGGCGGCGACCTCGTCCCCGAGGCTCAGCACCTGCAGCCGAGCGGACTGCAGCAGTGCGAGCACGCCGAGCACGACGAACGCGACACCGAGCACCCCGACCAGGTCACGGTCGACGGCGTTCAGGCTGCCGGAGAGCCACAGCAGTGCGGTTCCGGCCTGGGTGACGGTGCCGCTCGTGAGCATCCACCCGGTGATGCTCAGGCAGATCGCCGCGACACCGATGCCGACGAGGACGACCCGGTTCCCGGTGATCCCCCTCCGCCAAGCGAGCCCGGCAATGGCGATCGCGACCACCACGGCGCCGACGAGCACGACCGAGAACAGCGTGCCGCCGCTCGCGCCGAACAGCACGATGGCGGTGAGCCCGGCGGCGCTGGCCCCGGAGGTGATCCCGATGACGTCGGGACTCGCGATGGGGTTCCGCACGACGCTCTGCACGATCGCGCCGGCGGCACCGAGGCTGGCGCCGACGAGGACCGCGCCGAGCACCCTGGGGCCGCGGAGCTGCCCGATCACGAAGTCCGAGATGCGGTCCCCCTGGCCGAACAGGCTGGCCAGCACCTGACCGGGCGTGAGCGGGATCGACCCCGCGCCGAGGCCGATCAGGACGAGGACCGAGATGACCACCACCACGGCGACGAGCACCGCGACCTCACGGCGCAGCCCGACGGAACGGAACAGCGACTTCACAGTCCCCGCACCGCCCTCGACCGCACGAGCGCGATGAACACCGGCGCCCCGATGAGTGCCGTGACGATGCCGACCTGCAGCTCCCCCGGGTACGCGACGACGCGGCCGATGACGTCCGCCACGAGCAGGAGTGCGGGGGCGACGATCGCCGACAGCAGGATGGTCCACCGGTGGTCCGGGCCGCTCAGGCGACGGACCGCGTGCGGCACGGCGAGGCCGACGAACGCGATCGGCCCGGCGGCGGCCACCGCGGACCCGGCCAGCAGGACGGCGACCAGACCACCCACGGCACGGACGAGCACGACCCGCTGCCCGAGCGACGCAGCGAGCTCGTCCCCGAGCGCCAGGGTGTTGAGCGACCGACCGAGGCCGAACGCGATCACCAGCCCGACGAGCACCGGTGCCGTGATGACCCCAGCCGTGCCGAGGTCCTTGCCGGCGAGGGCTCCGACCTGCCAGAACCGCAGCTGGTCGAGCAGGCTCTGGTCGGTCACGAGCACCGCGGTGGTGACCGACGACAGGGCAGCGGCGACGACCGCTCCGGCGAGGGCGAGCCCGACGGGAGAGAGCCCGCGCCGGGCGACGGCCGCGATCCCGTAGACGAGCAGGGCCGCGAAGGCGGCCCCGACGAACGCGAAGGGCAGGTACGCGGCCGTCCCGCTGACGCCGAAGAGCGCGATCCCGGCGACGACGGCCAGGGTGGCGCCGGAGTTGATGCCGAGGACGCTGGGGTCGGCGAGCGGGTTCCGGGTCACGCCCTGCATGACCGCCCCGGCCACGCCGAGTGCTGCTCCGGCGAGCAGACCGACGACGGTGCGCGGCACGCGGTTGCCGAGGACGATCAGCCCGATCTCGTCGTTCCTGCCGGGGTGCAGCACCGTGTCGAGGACGGTCCCGAGCGGGATCGGCCGTGAGCCGTACGCGATCGACAGGGCACACGCCACGGCGAGGACGACGACCGCCAGCACGGTCGCACCGACGAGTCGGGGGACGGAGCTGGGAGCCGGGGGCGGGGACGTCGACGGAGGCATGGAGGTAAGGCCACCCTAACGCCGGAGCCCTGTTCGGCGTCCCCCGAGCAAGCCCGGAGCGTGCGCAGGGTTCGTTCATAGGCTCGTCATGGGGAAGCCCTCTGTACTGGTCTCCATCGACGCCCGACCGGGCCGTCGAGGGACGACCGGAGAGCACCGATGAACGAGACCCCGAACCCCGCCGCCGCCGACCACGACGAGAACGGCACCCCCGCCGCGCAGCAGCAGGCTCCCGGGATGTACTGGGAGGCACCGCACGCCGACCCGGCTTCCCTGCGCCCGGCGTACGCGTTCGACGGATCCGGCCCGTACCTGTACGGCCCGGACGGCACCGGCCCCTACGCCTACACGCCCGACGGCCGCGGCCCCTACCTGATCGGCAGCCCCGCCCTCGCCGGCGCGAACCACGCCTGGGCCTCCTCGGCGGCGACCGCGAACCACTACGGTGCCGCGACCCACTCCGGCGCCGCGAACCACCCCGGTCTGACGAAGCGCCCCCGCCGGCTCGGGCTGATGATCGGCTCCGGCATCGCTGCCCTCGCGATCGTCGGCGCTGCGGGCGGCACCGCACTCGGACTGTCCTCGCAGGGCACCACCACCACGTCGAGCCAGTCGCAGGGCACCACCACGCTGCCCGGCACCGGCACCGGCACCGGTACCGGCAGCAGCAGCGACGGCACGAACGGCTTCACGGTGCCCGGCGACGGCAGCGGCAGCGGCAGCGGCAGCGGCACCGACGGCAGCAGCGACGGCAGTGGGACGAGCACGCAGTCCCCCGCCACTGCGGCGACGGCCGCCGACAAGAAGGGCGTCGTGACCATCAACACCGTCCTGAACTACGACGAGTCGTCACAGGCGGCCGGCACCGGCATGGTCCTGACCTCCGACGGCACGATCCTGACGAACAACCACGTGATCCAGGGCGCGACGAGCATCACCGTCACCGACGAGACCACCGGCAAGCAGTACAAGGCCGACGTGGTCGGGGCCGACGCCACGAACGACGTCGCCGTGCTGAAGCTCGAGAACGCCTCCGGGCTGTCCACGGTCACGCTCGACGACGACGGCGAGCCGAGCACCGGTGACACCGTGAAGGACGTCGGCAACGCCGAGGGCACCGGCAACCTCGTCTCCGCCGAGGGCACGGTCACGGCGACCGACCAGGACATCCAGGTGCAGAGCGAGTCCGGCACCGGCACCGAGTCGCTGAGCGGCCTGCTCGAGATCTCGGCGGACATCGTCTCCGGTGACTCCGGCGGGCCGGTCCTGGACAGCGAGGGCGAGGTCGTCGGCATGGCCACGGCGGCGTCCTCGGGCACGGCCGACGTCACCGGCTACGCCATCCCGATCAGCACCGCGAAGACGATCGCCCAGAAGATCCTCGCCGGGGAGTCGTCGAGCACGATCACCATCGGGCTGCCCGCGTTCCTCGGCGTCGAGGTCAGCAACACCGCCACCACCACGGGCGGCGTCGCGGTCGCCGGCACGGTCGAGGGCTCCGGTGCCGCCAGCGCCGGCCTCGGTGCGGGTGACACGATCACGAGCGTCGACGGCACCGCGGTCACGAGCTCGGACCAGCTGACCAAGGTCGTGCAGTCGCACTCGGTGGGCGACAAGGTCAGCGTCCGGTACACCGACAGCGCCGGCACCGCGAAGACGGTCACGATCACCCTGACCGCCGGCCCCGCCGCGTAGCGGCAGAACCCGGGCGCGCTCAGCCCAGCAGCGCCCGCACCACCGACCGGTACACGTTCGCCGGGGAGTCCGTCCGGAAGGCGGTCTCCCCGGCCTTCGTCGTCCCCACGCGCGCGAACCCGTGTCCCTCGGCCCGCACGATCGTGACCGGTTTCGGCTTGCCCGGTCGACGCAGGTGCGAGACCGTCCACGGCGCAGCCCAGAACCGCGCGAGGCGCGGGTCGGCCTCGGCCAGGGCCTCCGGCAGGTCCGGCACGTCCGGACCGCCGGCCAGCTTGCGGCCGAGCAGATGCCCTGGGAGCGACCCCGTGCGGAACGGGAAGGTCCACGTCGGACCGATGCCGAGCCTCCCGGCCAGCAGCGCGACGGCCCGGTCCGGCGTGACGGAGGCGACCACGGCGCCCGCCGCGTCGGTCCCGTCGACGACGGTCTGCGACCAGGCCTGGAGGCGCGACTCGCCCCCGTCGGGCAGGTGCTGTTCCAGCGTGACCGGCTGGGCATCGCCCTGCCAGGGCTCGAGGAGGGTCTGGGTCGACTCCGGCAGGGTGCCGAGCCGGCCGACGAGGCCCGCCTCGATGAGTTCGCGGCCCGCGGCGGTGCGGAGGAGCGTCGGGTTCCACCGGCGTCCGGCGAGGCTCCGCAGGGTGCCGATCGCGTTCGCGCTGAGCCGGGGGCCGTCGAGCGACGGTGCCGGGGCGGGGGCCGGCAGGTGTTCGAGGTCACGCTCGGGGCGGACCGGGACCGTCTCGGTGGCGCGGACGCTCTCGAGGACTGCGAGCACCAGGTCGTCGGTCTCGAGCAGCCGGGCGAGCGGGCGTTCGATCGTCAGGTCGACGCGGTGCCGACCGGTGACGAAGAGCAGGTGGGTGCCGGCGACGTCGCCGTGTTCGTCGGGCCGGACGTACTCCACGAGCCGAGCCGGGGCACCTGCGGCCGTCCAGGGGTCGCAGCCGACGAGCAGCAGCCCCTCGACGGAGCCGGGCAGCCGTGCGAGCAGACCGGTGTTCTCGTCGCCGATCGCGCGGTCGCTGGGACGGGATCGGACGGTGAGGACGACGTCGTCGCCGGTGACGCGCAGGTCCGCCTGGGCTGCGTCCTCGCGGCGCCAGGAGTCCGGGCGGCGGAGGGTGAGGCGGGCGGTGCGGTCCTCGGTGCCGAGCGGGACGGGGACTGCCATGGGATGAGCGTATGTCGGGAGCGGGGCGTGGGGGCCTGCGGCTCGCCGGGGTGGGCGGGGTGCGTCGGGTTCGCACGGAGGTGCTGGTTCGCACGGTGCGAGGTTCGTCAGCTGGTGCGAGGCTGGTGGCTCCGTGCGGCACCACAACCCCGCACCGAGCCCCCGACGGCGCACCCGCGGACGACGTCCGCACCGTGCAACCCCGGCTCCGCGAATCCAGCACGGTGCCGGCCGCGCCACACCGTGCGGAGCTGGTGGCTCCGTGCGGCACCACAACCCCGCACCGAGCCTCCGGCCA
>NZ_MJGM01000010.1:8930-40358 GCF_001864905.1 Curtobacterium sp. MCBA15_007 | reverse complement strand
TCTCAAGGACCAGACGCACTCCCCGCTCGACCCACAAAAGGATTCCGCCAGAGAGGCATTCGTCTTGTTCCACCGTCAGACACATCGAATCGCTTCGATTTCTTCGGGGGATGTCGCCTGAGCGGGACCCCGTCCGGACTGCGCATCCAGGGCTTGCACCCTGTGACCGTCTCGGCCGTTCCGTTCTCCGCCTCAGCGGCAACGAGTGATTACTCTACACAGGCCCCAGGGGGCCCGCCAACCGTCCTTCCTCCCGGGCGTGTCGCACTCCGGTGAACGGGAGCTGTCCCCCGGGTTTCCGGTGATCGACGGGGTGGACGCACCCCGGGAACGACGGAAGGCACGGTGCGAACCCGCACCGTGCCTTCCGAATGAACAGACGACCAGACGACCAGACCAACTGGACCGGACCGACTGACCGGACCGACCTACTCGGCCGCGGCCAACTGCCCGCACGCCCCGTCGATCTCCTTGCCGCGGGTGTCACGCAGGGTCGTCGGGATGCCGGCGGCGTTGAGTCGGCGGACGAACTCGTCCTGCACGTGCACCTCGGACGAGGTCCAGACGGAGCCCGGCGTCGGGTTGAGCGGGATCGGGTTGACGTGCACCCATCCCTTGCCACGCTTGTTCAGCTTCTCGGCGAGCAGGTCGGCTCGCCAGGCGTGGTCGTTCATGTCCTTGATGAGCGCGTACTCGATCGAGACACGACGGCCCGTCTTGACGTAGTAGTTGTGGGCGGCGTCGATCGCCTCGTCGGCCTTCCAGCGCGAGTTCACCGGGATGAGCTCGTCGCGGAGTTCGTCGTCGGGGGCGTGCAGGGACAGCGCGAAGGTGAGCGGGATCCCTTCGTCCGCGAGCTTGATCATCGCCGGCACGAGGCCGACGGTCGACACCGTGATGCCGCGGGCACTCATGCCGAGGCCGTTCGGCTGCGGCGCGACCATCAACCGCACCGCGTCCATCACCCGCTTGTAGTTCGCGAGCGGCTCCCCCATGCCCATGAACACGATGTTCGTCACGCGTTCGGCGTCGACGCGGTCGTTGCCGCCCTTGCGGGGATCGCCCCCGAGCTCACCGGCGGCGATCGCGGCGTTGGCCCGGACGATCTGCTCGATGATCTCGGCGGTGGACATGTTGCGGGTCAGCCCGGCCTGGCCGGTGGCGCAGAACGGGCAGTTCATGCCGCACCCGGCCTGGGACGACACGCACAGCGTGATCCGGCCGGGGTACCGCATCAGGACCGACTCGACCAGGGCGCCGTCGTGCAACTTCCAGAGGAACTTGATGGTGTCGCCGTTGTCCGTCGCGAGCCGCCGGGTCTCGGTGAGGAGCGGCGGCAGCATCCCGGCGACGAGCTGCTCCCGCTGGGCGGCGGGCAGGTCGGTCATCTTGGCCGGGTCGGACGTGTAGTGCTGGAAGTAGTGGGTCGCGAGCTGCTTGGCGCGGAACCCGGGCAGACCGAGCTCCTTGACGCGGGCCTCGCGTTCCTCGGCCGTCAGGTCGGCCAGGTGCACAGGCGGCTTGCCACGCTTCGGCGACGCGAACTGCAGGAGCGGCCGGCCGTCGGTGTCGGTGGCCTGCTTCCAGCCCTCGGTGCGCGGGCGCACCTGCGGACGAGCAGACTGCTGCTGTTCGAACGGGGTGCGGGTGTCGGAAGCCATCACTCCAGGATACGGGAGGCCCGTGATCCGTGGGGACGCCCCGTCCGGGTGGTCCTGCTGGTCACCACCAGGGCCCCCGGCGCGGTCCGCCGGGTCAGCTGCCGGCCGGCAGGACGCGGGCGAAGTGGTGCGCCGCCGAGTACATCGGGACGATGTCGACGACCTCGCCCGGGTGCGGTGCCTGCAGCACGAGCCCCTGGCCGAGGTACAGGCCGACGTGGTCGTCGTCGTCGTACACGACGAGGTCGCCCGGCAACGCCTCGGACTCGGGGATCGTGGTGGCGACGGCGTCCTGCGTCGGCACGTAGTGCACGAGCTGGATCCCCACCGCCTGGTACGCGACCATGGTGAGCCCGGAGCAGTCGATGCCCTCGTGGCTCGCGCCGCCCTCGACGTACGGGTCCCCCATGTACTGCAGGGCGGTCGCCAGGATCGTGGCCCGGTCGCCGCCGGCCGACAGCGCGGCGGACAACGCGGACTGTGCCTGCGCCGTCGTCACCCCGAACCGCAGGTCGAGCGTCGGGTAGGACACGATCGTCGTGGTGGTGGTCATGCCGTCGGTCGAGACCACGGGGACCTGCACGTCGTGCGCCACCGTGAAGGTCTGGGCGTCCTGTGCCGTGGTCGTGCCGGAGCGGGTGTCGACCGGCAGCGTGTCGGCGTTCGCGGGCAGGGCGAGCGTCAGGCTCGAGGTCACGGCGATGGCGGGGGCCAGCAGGATCGCGGCGCGCTTCGCGTTCGCGGAACGACGGATGTGCCGCGGGTCGAGTGCTCGTTCGGCACGCAGGGTGGCCGTCCGGCTCAGCACCGCGCTGCCGGCCGACGACGCGACGGGGGCGGGACGCGGCTGCATCCGCACGGTCCGGGCCGGCTTCGGGTGCTCGACGAAGGTGGAACGGGCGGCTGCGGGGCCGAGGGCCGAGCGGCGTCCGCGGGGACGGGACTGCTGCGTGTCCGGCGTCAGCGGCGCGGGATCGGCCGCGGGGTGCGTGTGCGGTCGCGCGGGGTGCGTGTGCGTCCGCGTGGGCTGACGGTCGTCGGCTGCTGCAGGCAGGGTGTGGCGTCCCATGGGTCCTTCCGGGTCGGGACCACTCGGCGGTCCGGAAAGTAACGTATTGGTCACGACGGTGTCCGCGGCTGGGCAGCGCCGGAGTGTTCCTGCAGCTGGTCACAGGAACGATCACCGCTCGCAGGCCACTCCGACGACGCGCACGGCTGTTCCGGAGCCGGCGTGCGGCCGTGGGGACGGGCTCAGACCGACGCGACCCGCATGGCGGCGGCGATCCGGGCCTCCCGGTCGGCGGCCAGACGGTCGAGGCGGGCCGACAGCGCGAGGACGGACGCGTCCACCGGACTGTCCCCCGAGATGTCCCCCGAGATCGGGACACCGGCGCGGAGCGCGAGTGGCAGGACACCCGCCCAGACGGCGTGGTCCTCGCCGTCGGCCGGGTCCTCGCCGACCCCGTGGGCACGGACCTTGACGCTCGCGCGGTCGAGGGGCAGCTGGAGGACCTGGGTGGCGCGGACCTCCTTCGCGGTCATCTCGCGCACCTCGGCTCGGCGCCCAGGCATGAGGTGGTCCGCCACCTGCCAGAGCGCTTCGGCACGCAGGTCGGTCGGGACGACGGTGGCGCGGCCGGCGATCATCGCGCTGCGGTAGTTCGCGGAGCTGTCGTTGGTGGAGCGGGCGAACACCAGGCCGTCCAGGTGGGTGACGGTCGCGGCCACCGGGATGCCCTCGGCCCCGGCGTCGAGGAACAGGCCGCCTCCGGTCGAGCCGTGCAGCAGCATGACCGGGCCGTCGCCGAGGTCCCCGACGGCGCAGAGGAAGGGCAGGACCACGGGGTGGCCGCCGCGGACGATGCCGACGTGCGCGACGTGGGCTTCGGCGAGGATCGCGTCGAGGACTCCCGGGTCGTCGGACTGGCGGTCGCGCAGGCGGCGGACGCGGAGCGAGGGACCGTCGGCGGCGGGTTCCGTGGGGTGCGGCTGGGCGTTCGGGGTGGGCATGCGCTCACGGTAGGGTCGCCAGTGGTCCGATGCGTGGACCAGTTCGGAGTGATCACGGTGGACCAGTCGAGCAAAGTGTCCGGTGTCGTGGCCCGGGTCCGCGCGATGGTGCACGACGGCACCCTGCGCGAGGGCGATCCACTGCCGTCGACGCGTGCGCTGGCGGCAGAGCTCGGGGTGGCGCGCGGCACCGTCGTCGCGGCGTACGAACAACTCGACGGCGAGGGGTACCTGCGCACGCGGCACGGTGCGGTGGCCCGGGTCGCGGCGGACGTGCACGGCCGGACGCCGGGTGGGTCGGTGGCGGGCGGCGCCGGGCCTGGCTCGCCCGTCGCCTTCGCCGCCGACGCCGTCCTGGCCGATCCGTCGCCCGCAGTGCGCATCGACTGCCGGCCGGGCATCCCCGCCGTGACCGCGATCCCCCAGCGGGACTGGCGGGCCGCCTGGCGCGCAGCGGCGTCGGCACCGCTCCGGAACGCGATCGCGGAGCCGCTCGGCTCCCCCGAGCTGCGGGCACAGGTCGTCGCCCAGCTCGGCCTGACCCGCGGGTTCACGACGACGGTCGACCGGGTGCTCGTGACCGCGGGGACCTCGGAGGCGCTGTCGCTGATCACCGAGGCGCTGCGGAGCCTGCTGGGTCGTCCACCCGTCTTCGGCGTCGAGGACCCCGGCTACCGCACCGGGCACCGGGCGATCACGAGCGCGGGCGGGACCCTCGTCGCCGTCCCGGTCGGGGAGGACGGCCTCGACCTCGACGCGCTCGAGGCTGCGGGGCCGGTCGACGCGGTGCTGGTCAGTCCGACCCACCAGTACCCGCTCGGCTCGGTGATGCCGGTGGCCCGGCGCCGTCGGCTGCTCGCCTGGGCGGCTGCGACCGGCACGGTGGTGGTCGAGGACGACTACGACTCGGAGTTCCGGCATCGCGGGACGCCCGTGCCCGCGCTGGCCGCACTCGACGCCGAGGGCGTGGTGCTGCACGTCGGCGGGTTCTCGAAGACGCTCGACCCGCGACTGCGGTGCGCCTGGGTCGTCCTGCCCTCCGCAGCAGGTGCCGGGATCGGTGTGGCGGAGGCGGTGCTGTCGGCGCGGCGTGCACGCGGCGCGGTGGTCGCCGAGCCGGTGCAGGCGGCACTGGCCCACCTGCTGCGCACGGGTGCGCTGCGGCGGCACCTGGGACGGGTGCGCCGCGACTACGCGCATCGCCGAGCCCGGATCGCGGCCCGGCTCGACGACGTCACCGGACTGGAGGCCCGTGCCCTGAACGGCGGACTGCACGCGGTGGTCACGTGGTCGGGTCCGACCACCGGGGCCGACGTCGCCGAGCGGATGGCGGACGCCGGGGTACGAGTGGCGACGCTCGAGGGGTACGGGCTCGCGCCCGGCAGCGCACCGGCGGGCATCGTGTTCGGCTACGGCGCCGTCACGCTGCCGGAACTCGACCGGGCGCTCGACGCGCTGGTGGAGTCCGTCGCGCACGGCTGACCGGTCGCCCGCCCGCACGCACGGCCACGCGGGGTCAGCGGGACTCGGCGATGCCGTTCTTCCGGGCGTTCACGAGGTCTGCGAGCGACGGTTCGCCGACGTCGCCGGGCAGTGCGTGCCCGCGGCGTGCGGCCTTGCGGACCTGTCGGTAGGTGGTGACGCGCAGGGGGTCCACCCCGTCGGCGGACTCGTAGTTCGACGGGGTGCTGGTGGTGGTCGAATCGGTCATCGCGACGGACGGTACGCGTGCCGGAGCCCGCTGGAACCGCGCCTGCGTTCCGCGGCCAAACGGCGTCCGAGCAGGGTCTCGAGGGGCGGGTGACCCCTGGTGCCGAGCGGGATTGTTCGCATAGAATGCGAACATGTTGATCACCGTCGACCCGGGGGCCCGCGCGACCCTGGCGGAACAGGTCGCCACCCAGATCCGTCACGCGATCGCCCGCGGCGAGCTCCGGAACGGCGAGCGACTGCCCGCAGCGCGCGACCTCGCGGCCTCGGTCGACGTCAACATGCACACTGTCCTGCGCGCCTACGCGCTGCTGCAGGACGACGGACTGATCGAGTTGCGGCGTGGCCGCGGTGCGACGGTCCTGCGGTCGGGCAACGCCTCGTTCGACCGGTTGCGCACGCTCGTCGACGAGCTGCGCGACCAGGCGGACACCCTCGGCGTCCCGCTCGACGACCTGTTCACGATGATCAAGGGGGCACGATGACGACACGACCGATGACCACGGGCACACGGCTGGCGGTGGTGGCACCAGGGCTCCTGGTCGCGGTGGGACTGGTGCTCACCGCGGTCCTCGCGGCGCCCGCCATGCCGTCACGGATCGCGATCCACTTCCGGACGGACGGCACAGCGGACGGCTGGGGCTCCCCCTGGACGGCGTTCTGGGTCACCCTGGCGGTGGCGCTCGTGGCCGTCGGGCTCGCGATGGGCGCGCTGCGGTGGCACGACAAGCGGACCGCGGCCACCGTGCTGCTCGTCGCGAACCTGCTGGCCGGGACCCTCGGGTCCGCCTGGGTCCTGCTGGCCTGGACGAACACGGCCGGCGACGGCACCCTGTCCCCGTGGTGGACGGTGCCGTTCCTGCTCGTCGCCGTGGTGGTCGCCGCCGTCCCCGTGCTCGCACTGTTCCGGGTCGCTGCACCCGTGCCGGCGTACGACGTCGCACCCCTGACCGTCGGGCCCGACACCCGGGTGGCCTGGCGTGCACGCGTCGGCAGCCGGTGGTTCGCGCTGCTCGGGGCGCTCGTCGTGCTGCTCGGCGTCGGGACCGCGGTCTGGACGGTGTCGGCGGGCGTGACCACGGCGGTCGTGTCCGGTCTGGCCATGGTGCTCGCGGGGCTCGCCGTGCTGGTGCTGGCGCGGGTGGAGCTCACGGTCGACCGACGGGGCATGCGGCTCACGTCCACCTGGACGAGGATCCCGCTCATGCGGGTGCCGTTGGAGCGCATCGAGTCGTGCGGCTGGGAGCAGGTGTCCCCCGGGCAGTGGGGTGGCTGGGGCTACCGGATCTCGGGCCGCGGCGTCGCCTACGTCGTGCGGTCCGGGCCGGGGCTGGTCGCACGGCTCCGCGGCGGGCAAGCGCGGATGGTGACCGTGCCCGACGCTGCGGGCGGCGCCGCAGCGCTGGGCGCACTGCTCGCCGGGCGCGAGACGATCTGACGGGGCCGGACCGGGCCTCCAGGGCGGCTGGCGAGGAGCAGCCGTGGCGGCACGGGGAACGCCCCGCCGGAAGGGGGTCGGCGGGGCGTTCCGGTCCGTGGGGACCGCGGGTGATCAGCGCCGGACGGCGTCGATCTTCAGCATCTTCGCGATGACCGAGTCGAGCTCGCTGTCGTCGAAGACCTGCTTCCAGTCCTCCTTGATGAGCTTCTCGCGGCCGTAGCCCATCGCGATGTGGCAGGCGTCGGAGAACGGGTTCGAGCCGCGCAGGCCGTTCGTCAGCGCGATCCAGGTGTGGCCGTGGAGCATGGCGCGGGCGGCCTCGCGGGGCACGCCGACACCGGTGACCGTTTCTTCGAGGGCGTCGTTGAGGAAGTCGCCGATCATGCAGGCGATGGTCTCGACCAGGGTCGGCTCGAGCACGGCGAGCTGCTTCACCGTCACCCAGTGCACCTGGATGACCGGCGCGTACATGGTGGTGATGACGGCCTCGGCGACGGCCTTGGCGCGCTCGTCCTGGTCGCCGAGCGACTCTGACGCGTCGAAGGCCGCGATCACCTCCTGCGGGGCGGCGATGCCACCGAAGGTGTCGTCCCACTCGGCCTTGGTGGTGCGCTCGAGGAACACCGACGGGTGGCACGGGTGCGCCACGGCGTAGTGGACGTCCTCGCGCTTGGCGAGCAGTCCGGCGTAGGCGGCGGCGGGGTCGAGCGTCAGGATCGTGGCGCCGGGCTGCATCACGGGGACGAGCTGCTCGGAGACGGTGCCGAGCAGGACGTCGGGCACGGCGAGGATGACGACGTCGGCGGCCTTCGCGGCGTCGAGGCTGTCGGTGATCTCGCGGCCGAGGGCCCGGATGCGCTCCTGGCCGGCGGGCGAGGCCTCGCTGTACAGGGTCGTGTACTCGCTCTTCGCGAAGTTGTTCGAGACGCGGGTGCCCATCTTGCCGCCGGCACCGATCACGGCGACGGTGACGTCGGCCGTGCCGGATCCGGCAGCGACGGTGTGGGGGGTGGTGACGGTGTCGGTCATGATTCCTTGCTCCTGATGTACTCGATGGTGTGTTCGGTCCACGCCGCCTCGATGCGCGTGGTGGTCTGTGCGGGGGTCTCCCCCGGCAGGGGTTCGGCGCCGGCGTGCTCGTCCTGCCACGGCAGCCAGAACTCGATGACGCGGTTGATCCCCCGGGCGTCGGGCTCGATCGCGGCGCGGACGGCGTCGTGGTCGAGCAGTCCGGTACCGGTGCGGACGCCGGTGTACTGGAACCCGACCCAGCCCGGTGAGCGGGTGAAGGCGGCGTCCTTCACGTGCCAGTTGACGACGTGCGGGGCGGTCATCGCCACGACGTCGGCCGGGTGTTCGAGCCGGGCGACGGTGTTCGCCGGGTCGAGGCAGATGCCGAGGTGGTCGGAGCCGATCGCTTCGACGACGGCGACGAGGTCGGCGGTGGCGACGACCTCGTAGGTCTCCAGCGCGAGGGTCACGCCCGCGCGCTCGTAGGCGGGGAGCGCCTGCCGCAGGCGTCGTCCGGTCTCGGCCGCGTCGGGCTGGTCGTCGCCGCTCGTCCACATGCTCCGGACGAGGGTCGCGCCGAGCTGCTGCGCGACGTGCAGGTACCGGGCCAGGTGCTCCGGCCGGGTGCCACGGGTGCCGACCTCGAGCGTGATACCGAGGTCGGTGGCCAGGGACCGGATCGACGCCAGGCGCGCATCGGTCGCGGTGTCGAGCGGCAGGTGGTCGCAGATCTGGAACAGGTCGACGCCGTCGTGGCTCGCGGCGTCGCGCAGGGCGTCGTCGAGGGACATCGGCGACGGCACGCGGTCGGACATGCGCCAGAAGTAGGCGTAGGTGGAGAGGCCGAGCAGGGAGGTCACGCCGGTGCTCCGTCCTGCGTCGCGGCCAGCGCCTCGGCTTCGTCGAGGATCGTGCGGATCGCCTCGGGGTCGTGGGCGAAGCGGCCGAGGAACAGGCCGCCGATGCGTCCGGCACCGCGGGTCAGCAGGCCCGGACCGGCACTGCCGCCGTAGATCGCGACCGAGCCGGCGAGCTCCGGCCGGGTCGCCAGGTGCTGCTCGATCCCACCGAGCACCGCGACGATGTGCTCGTCGGGTGCGGGCTGCGGGGCACCGATCGCCCACACCGGCTCGTACGCGGCGATGAGCGGTCCGGCGAGACCGTCGGCGGTGGCCGTGGCGAGGAACCGGTCGAGCTGCGCGGTGACCTCGGCGATCGCGGCCGCGGGGTCGTCGTCGGCGGCGCGCGCGGTCTCACCGATGCAGATCAGGGGGCGCAGGTGGTTGCGGAACGCTGCATGGACCTTCCCCGCGATCTCGTCGTCCGTCTCGTGGAACAGGGAGCGGCGCTCGGCGTGTGCGATCTCGACGAGGTCGACACCGATCTCCCGGAGCTCCACGCCGGAGACCTCGCCGGTGAACGCGCCCTCGTCCGCCCACGCCAGGTCCTGCGCGCCGAGCGTCACGGGGGCGTCCCCGATCACCGCACGCACCGGCACGAGCGACGGGAACGTCGGCACCACGAAGAGCTCGACCGCGCCGGAGCGCACCGCCGGGTGGCTCCGGGCGATGTCGGCCACGGCGGCCGCCCACTCGAGCGTCCGGGCGTGCGAGAAGTACATCTTGAGGGACACCCCGATCGTCACGGGGGCGGCCGCCGCGGTCGCGGTCATCAGGCGTCGGTCCCCACCGGCGCGGAGCCGTCGTAGGCGCAGATGGCCTGGACCTTCGACGCGCTCGCGCTGGTCTGGTCGAAGGTGTAGCCGAGCCACTCCTTCGCCATCCGGCGCGCGACCTCGACCCCGACGACGCGCTGCCCCATGCAGAGGACCTGGGCGTCGTTCGACAGGATCGAGCGCTCGACCGAGAACGAGTCGTGCGCGGTCACGGCGCGGATGCCGGGGACCTTGTTCGCCGCGATCGCGACTCCGAGGCCGGTGCCGCAGACCAGGATCGCGCGGTCGGCCTCGCCGTTCGCCACCAGACGGGCGGCGTCGACGGCGACGTGCGGGTAGGCCGTGTGGCCGTCGGCGTCCACGCCCACGTCGACCACGGAGGCCACGCGGGGGTCCTTCGCCAGGTCGGCCTTGATGGCCTCCTTGTGGTCGAAGCCGGCGTCGTCCGAACCGACGACGATGCGGAACTGCTGCTCACTCATGCGGGTGTGCCTTTCGTGGTGGGGGTCAGGCGGGGACGGCGATGGTCGAGCGGACCGCGGCGGTGATCAGCGCGAACGAGACCGCGCCAGCGTCCGGGGTGCCGACGGCGTCCGCACCGTGGGTGCGTGCACGGCCCATCCGCGGCAACAGGTCGGCCGTGGCGTCGGCCGCGGTCTGCGCGGCGGCCGACGCGGCCGACCAGGCGTCGACGAGTTCGTCGCCGGCGTCGACCCGGGCGGAGAAGACCTGGTCGAACGGCACGAGTGCGTCGACCATGGTCTTGTCGCCGGGGACGGCCCCGAAGGCCAGGACGGCCTCGGTGGCGGCGTGCACCGCGCTCTGGACGGTGGCGGATGTCGGACGGGACTCGTCCCCGAGGACGCGACCCATGGCCTCCAGGGCAGCACCCCAGATCGCACCGGACGTGCCGCCGGCCTTGTCGGACCAGGCATCACCGGCGATCGCGAGGACCGAACCGGCGCCGGCGCCACGGGCGGCGGCGTCCTGTGCCGCACGGTCGGCGGCGGTGGAGCCGCGCTGCATGCCGATGCCGTGGTCGCCGTCGCCGGCGACGGCGTCGATGCGGCCGAGCTCGTCGGCGTGGTCGTCGATCGTGGCGCGGATCGCGGAGACGGCGCCCGCGACGCGGACTGCTGCGGCCCGGGACTGCTCGGTGCCGGGCGTCACGGGCACCACCACGCCGGCTTCGAGCACCTCGGCCGGCAGCGGCTGCTGCGGGACGGCGCCGCCCTTGCGGTACGCGGGGGCGTCGGCGGGGGCGGCCCAGAGCTGCTCGAGTTCGTCGTCGAGCCAGAACAGGGTGAGCGAGACGCCCGCCATGTCGAAGCTGGTGACGAGTTCGCCGACCTCGGGCTCGACGACGACGATGCCGGCCTCGGTGAGCTTCCGCTGGACGGCACCGAAGACGACGAAGAGTTCCTCGTACTTGACGGAGCCGAGGCCGTTGAGGATAGGGACGACGCGCGCACCGTCCGCTGTGACGCCGGACGGCAGCTCGGTGAGCAGCTCGTCGACGAGCAGGTCGGCCAGGCCGTCCGCTGTGGGGACGTCGGCCTCGGCGATGCCGCGTTCGCCGTGGATGCCCATGCCGATGGCCATCCGGCCCTCGGGGACGGTGAAGAGCGGTTCGTCGGCGCCGGGCAGGGAGCAGCCGGAGAAGGCGACACCGAAGCTGCGCGTGCGGTCGTTGGCGCGGGTCGCGATCGCGGTGACCGCGTCGAGGTCGTCGCCGCGTTCCGCGGCCGCGCCGGCCACCTTGAACACGCAGAGGTCACCCGCGATGCCGCGGCGCTGGTGCGCCTGGTCGGCGGGCGCCGAGGCGATGTCGTCGGTCACGCGGACCGTGCGGACGTCGATGCCCTGTGCCTCGAGCGCCCGTGCCGCGGCGTCGAAGTTGAGGACGTCGCCGGCGTAGTTGCCGTAGCTCAGCAGTACGCCGCCGCCGTGCTCGGACGCCTTCGCCACGGCGGTGACCTGCTGGGCGCTGGGGCTGGCGAACAGGTTGCCCATCGCGGCACCGACAGCCAGGCCGTGCCCGACGAGGCCGCCGAAGGCCGGGTAGTGGCCGGAGCCACCGCCGACGACGAGCGCGACGGTCCCCTCGGGGCTGGTGGTGGAGCGGGCGACGCCGCCGTGCACCCTGCGGACCCGGGCGCGGTTGGCGGCGACGAAGCCGTCGACCATCTCGTCGGCGAAGTCCGCCGGGTCGTTGAACAGGCGGGTCATGCGCCGGCCTCCTTCGCGATGGCGGTCGGTCCGTCCGTGGCCGCGGCTGCGGTCTCGGCTCCGGTCGCGGCGGCGGCCGCTTCGTTGCGCTTGGTGTTCCGGCCGAGGACGAACATCAGCACGCTCGACAGCACCATGAAGAACCCGACGATGAACATCGGCACCTGGTACCCGCCGGTCCACTCGCTGACCGCGCCCGTGATGTACGGGGCGGCGAACCCACCGAGGTTGCCCACGGTGTTGATCAGGGCGACCCCCGCGGCTGCGGCGGCACCGGTCAGGAACTGCGTCGGGACAGTCCAGAAGTTCGGCAGGGCCGCGAAGATCGCACACGCGGTGATCGCGATGACGGCGACGGTGGCCGCCGGGCTGTTCATGTACAGCGCGACCGGGATCGTCAGACCGCCGACCAGGGCCGGGACGGCGATGTGCCAGACCCGGACGCCACGACGGAAGGCGTCACGCGACCAGAAGTACAGGACGACCGCGGCCGGCACGTACGGGATGGCCGTGATGAGGCCCTTCTGGAACAGGTCGAACGTGGTGCCGAACTGCTCCTGGAAGCCGTCGATGATCGTCGGCAGGAAGAAGCTCAGCGCGTAGAGGCCGTAGATGAACCCGAAGTACACGGCGGCGAGCATCCAGACGCGGCCGGAGCCGAAGGCCGCACGCAGGCCGCCCTTGCCGTGGCCGTCGCCGCCGCCCTTCGCCGCGCTCTCGGCAGCGAGCGTCGTCTCCAGCCAGACCTTCTCGTCCTCGTCGAGCCACTTCGCCTGCGACGGCTTGTCCTTGAGGACGAAGAGGCACAGGACGCCGACGATGATCGCCGGGATCGAGACGCAGAGGAACATGAAGCGCCAGCCGGCCAGGCCGCCGAGGATCCCCTCGTGGGTCATCAGCCAGCCGGCGAGCGGCGAGCCGATGACGCTCGTGAGCGGCTGGGCCAGGTAGAACAGCGCGAGCATCTTGCCGCGGTGGCGAGCCGGGACCCACGTCGACAGGAACAGGATCGCGCCGGGGAAGAACCCCGCCTCGGCGATGCCGAGCAGGAAGCGCAGACCGACGAGCTGCGGGTAGTTCTGCACCCACGTGAAGAGCAGGGACACGATGCCCCACGTGATCATGATGCGGGCGAGCCAGATCCGGGCGCCGAACTTGTGCAGCGCGAGGTTGGACGGCACCTCGAGCACGAGGTAGCCGATGAAGAACACACCGGACGCGAAGCCGAACTGGGCGGCGGTCAGGCCGAGGTCGGCCTCCATGCCGTTGGGGGCGGCGAAGGAGATCGCGGTGCGGTCGAGGAAGTTGATGAAGAACATCAGTGCTACGAACGGCACGATGCGGATCGCGATCTTGCGGATGGCCGTCTTCTCGACGACCGAGGTGGGGATGCCTCGCGTGGCGGGGATGTCCACGATGACTCCTGCTCGGTGGGGGTGGTACGACTCCGCCCGGCTGCTGCGCCGGGTTGCCCGGTCGGCTGCGTCGGGGTGGTCCGGGCTGCTGCGCGGATCGGGAGCGGGCGCATCGGTGCGCCTGATCCAGTGTGCGTCGCGCTCGATCAACTTGTCAACCGGTTGACCATTTCGCGCGTCGGCTCGGACGAGGCCGTCCGCCCGGCGCGCTGGCTCCGCTCCCGCCGCAACCGGTTGACCGACCGGTACGCTCACTGCATGCCCGCGTTCAGCCCGGACGACCCCCTCAACATCCGACTCGAACTCGAGTCCGTGCCCGTCGGGTCACCCGCCTCGGTGGTCGCCCGACAGCTCGTCTCGCTGCTCACCGCCGGCGAGCTGGCCCCCGGGTCGCGGCTGCCGGCGGAGCGGGTCCTGTCCGAGCGGCTCGGCGTGGGTCGCTCGGCGGTCCGCGAGGCCCTCGCCGCCCTCGAGATCCTGGGCATCGTGCAGATCCGACCCGGATCGGGCACGTACCTGCGCGGCGGCACCTCGGACCTGCTGCCGACGACCCTGTCGTGGGGTCTGATGCTCGCGTCGAACCGCACCCGCGAACTGCTCGAGATCCGGTCCTCGCTGGAGCGCACGGCCGCGATCCTCGCCGCGCAGCGCGCCACCGACGAGCAGATCACCGAGCTCGGCGAGTACCTGGTCCGGCAGGAGGCGACGCTCGACGACCCGCAGGCCTTCATCGACGCCGACGTCCGCTTCCACGTCCTGCTGGCGCGAGCGTCCGGCAACGACGTGCTCGCCGATCTGCTGCAGAGTCTGCGCTCCATGCTGAGCGTGTGGGTCGCGCGCCGCGTGCAGACCCGGCAGGCGACCGAGGCCGCGTTCCACGAGCACCGCGCCGTCTTCGAGGCGTTGCGCGCCCGCGACGTGCCCGCCGTGCAGCGCGCGATGGACGAGCACATGGCCACGGCGAGCGCCCGCATCGAGCACGCCGAACCGCTGCCCGCCGACGAGTAGGGCTCGTGCGCGGTCGCGCGCGCTCGCGCCCGCTTCGTGAGCAGGAATGATCGGGTCCGTCGAGCCGGCCCGACGTCCTGTGCTCACGATCAGGGCGGACGGGAGGCCCGGGGCGCGCCCGCCCCGCACCGTGCGGGGGGGGGCAGCGCCCGCCTCAGCGCGGGAGCGGGACCGCTTCGGCGAAGGACGCCACGACGCGGGCGACGACCTCGGCGGGCGGGGTGTCCCAGATCGCCTGGTTGAAGAGCTCGACCTCGACGTCGCCGGAGTAGCCGGCACCCATCACCGCATCGGTCACCGGCCCGAAGTCGACGTGCCCGTCGCCCGGGTAGCCGCGTGAGAGCAGCGGGTCGGCCGCGAGCGGGGTGGTCCAGTCGCACACCTGGTACGACGCGATCCGGCGGGCGGCACCGGCCCGGGCGATCGAGGCCGCGAGCGCCGGGTCCCACCAGACGTGGAAGGTGTCGACGACGACCCCCACGGCCGCTGCCGGGAACGGGGCCGCCAGGTCGAGGGCCTGCGCGAGCGTCGACACCACGGCGCGGTCGGCGGCGTACATCGGGTGCAGGGGTTCGACGGCGAGCTGCACGCCGGTGCCGAGCGCGTGCGGCACGAGGGCGGCGAGGGCGTCCGCCACCCGCGCACGCGCACCGCCGAGGTCGCGCGAGCCCGCTGGCAGGCCGCCCGCGACGAGCACGAGGACGGGCACCGACCCCGGAGCACCCGCGGCGGCCAGGGCAGCGGTCTCGTCGATCGCCCGGCGGTTGTCGTCGAGTGCCCGCTGGCGTGCGGCCCCCTCGGGCAGGGTGAAGAACCCGCCACGGCAGTGCGACGACACCCGGAGTCCGGAGTCGGCCACCCGGCGCACGGCCTCGGCGAGCCCGAGCTCGGCGACGGGTTCGCGCCAGGTGCCGATCGCCCCGACCCCGGCACGGCGGACGGTGTCGAGCGCCCCGGGCAGGGTCGCGTACTTGATCGTCGCCTGGTTGACCGACAGCCGCGGGTGCGGCGCGGGCGACCCCGGCGCCACCGGCACGGGTGCACCGACCTGCGCGGCCGTGCCGGACGGCGTGCTCACGCGACCACCCCGGCTGCGGTGCGGTCGACGGCGGGTGGGGCGGGCCTCCCGGCCGTCGTCGCCACCCCGTTGACCGCGAGCAGGGCGTGCCAGCGCGCGGCGGCGAGGTCCGGGGCCTGCAGGGCGCCGCAGGCGTTCGCGAGCCGGACCGTCTCGGACAGGTGCGACAGCGAGCGGCCGGCGTGCTGGCCACCGACCATGGCGAAGGCCGGCTGGTGCCCGTTCAGCCAGGCGAGGAACGCGATGCCGGTCTTGTAGTGCCAGGTGGGGGCACTGAAGAGATGTCGGGACAGGGCCTCGGTCGGTCCGAGCAACGAGCGGTAGGCAGCCTCGTCGGGCAGGGCACGCACAGCGGCCGAGGCGAGCGGTGCGATCGCGGCGAAGGCCCCGAGCAGGGCGTCGGAGTGCACGCCGTCGCGGTCCGCGATCAGGTCGACGTAGTGGAAGTCGTCACCCGTGAACATCCGGGCGGTCTCGGGCAGCCGGGCGCGGAGTGCCACCTCGGCCGTCGCGTCGAGCAGGCTCATCTTGATGCCGGAGATCCCCGGCCCGGCGTCGCGCATGATGTCGAGCACCGTGTCGGGGCCCCGGTGCCCGCCGAAGTACCCGGCGAGGGCGGGGTCGAACGCCTCCCCCAGCCAGTGCAGGACGACGGGGGCGCTCGCCCGCTCGACGACCCCACGGTAGACGCGGCGGTAGGTGTCCGGATCGTCCAGCGCGAGTCGTGCCAGGTGGCGGCTGGCCATCAGGACCACGCCCGCCCCGGCGTCCTCGGCGTGGTGGAGCTGCCGGGCGTAGGCGTCGACGACCTGCTGCTCGGTGACGGGTTCGTCGGGCAGGTCGTCGGTGTTCACGCCGACGACGATGCGACCGCCGACCGACTGCGCCTCGCGGGCGGAGCGCGTCACGAGCTCGCGGGTCACCGCCGGGTCCAGTCCCATGTTCCGCTGCGCGGTGTCCATCGCGTCCGCCACACCCAGCCCCCACGACCACAGGTGGTGGCGGAACGCCAGGGTGGCGTCCCAGTCGAGGTCGGCCGGGGCTCCGGGGGTGTTGTCGGCCGCGACACGCGGGACGACGTGGGCGGCCGCGTAGACGATGCGCTCGGTGAGCGGTGCCGCGGGCACGGCAGTGGCGTCGACGGCCGGTGCGCCCAGCGGCGTCCGGCTCGTGGTGCCGTCGGGCGCCAGCAGGGTCAGGTCCGTCATGCGGACGCCCCGACGGTCTCGGTGCGCTGGGCGACCTCCGGCGTCTCGACCGGGAGGCGCGGATCGGCCCCGGCGGGCAGGGTCAGCTCCGGCAGGTCCACACGCCGGCCCTCGGCGCTGGAACGCAGACCGGCTTCCGCCAGCGCCACGCCGCGGGCACCGGACAGCAGGTCGTAGGGGTGCGGGCGCCCGGCGACGAGGTCCTGCAGGAAGTCCTCCCACTGGGCGCGGAACCCGTTGCCGTAGACCTCGTTGTCGGGGACCTCGAGCCACTGGCTGCGGTAGTCGGCGTCGTCGCGCAGATCGGGGTTCCAGACGGGCTTCGGCGTCGCCGTGCGGGGCTGGATGCGGCACCCGAACAACCCCACCACCGCGCTGCCGTCGGTGCCGTCGACCTGGAACTCGACGAGCTCGTCACGGTCCACCCGGACCGCCCAGCTCGAGTTGATCTGCGCCGTGACGCCGCCGGCCAGGTCGAACACGCCGTACGCGGCGTCGTCGGCGGTCGCCGGGTACGGCACACCCTGCTCGTCGGTGCGCTGCTCGATGTGCGTGACCGCGCGGGCGTAGACGGACTCGACGCGGCCGAACAGCTGCTCGAGCACGTAGTTCCAGTGCGGGAACATGTCGACGACGATGCCGCCACCGTCCTGCCGGCGGTAGTTCCAGCTCGGGCGCTGCGCCGACTGCCAGTCCCCCTCGAACACCCAGTACCCGAACTCGCCGCGGACGCTCAGCACCCGGCCGAAGAACCCGGAGTCGAGCAGGCGACGGAGCTTCCGCAGCCCGGGCAGGTAGAGCTTGTCGTGCACGACGCCGTTCGGGACGCCGGCCTCGGCCGCGAGCCGGGCGAGTTCGAGGGCCTCGGCGGAGGTCTCGGCCGTCGGCTTCTCGGTGTAGACGGCCTTGCCGGCGGCGATTGCGCGGCGGAGCGCGTCGGCACGGGCACTCGTCACGGCGAAGTCGGCGAAGACCTGCCAGCGGGGATCCGCCAGGGCGGCGTCGAGGTCGGTGGTCCAGTGCTGCAGGCCGTGCCGGGTCGCGATCTCCTCGAGCTTCGCGGCGTTCCGACCGACGAGCATCGGTTCGAGCTGCACGCGCGTGCCGTCGGGCAGCCGCAGACCGCCGTCGTCGCGGATCGCCAGGATCGACCGCACCAGGTGCTGCCGGTAGCCCATGCGCCCGGTGACGCCGTTCATGATGATGCCGATGGTGCGCGTGGTGGTCAACGCGTGCTCCCTTGCTCGCTGTGGCCCGCTCTCCGTCGTCGTGGAAAGCGCTTGCCGGAACCGTACACCACGGGGTGCGTCGGGTGCGCGGTGACGAGGTCAGCGGGCGGTGCTGGCGCGCAGGACGACCTCGCCGTCGACGGCACCGTCGGCTTCGAGCCCGAGCGCACGGCGGACGGCCCGCTCGCCGATCTCCTCGAGCGGCAGCCGCACCGTGCTGAGCGCCGGCACGACGTCGGCGAGCATCCGCACGTCGTCGAACCCCGCCACGCCGACGTCCACCCCGGGCACGAGCCCGCGCTCCCGGATCGCCGCGACCGCCCCGACGGCCATCAGGTCGGTGACCGCGAAGACGCACCGGGGCACCGCCGCCCCACCCTCGGCAGCTCGGTCCAGCAGCGACACCATCGCCCGGTACCCGCCGTCGCGCGTGAACTCGGAGGGCACCACGTCGTCGTCGGGCACCCGCAGACCGTGGGCCGCGAGGCCGGCGACGAACCCCTCGACCCGGGCGTGCGCGGTGACGAGGTCCGGGTCGCCGGCGAGCACGGCGAACGAGTCGTGCCCCTGTTCGACCAGCGCACCGGCGAGCGCCGCAGCCCCGCCGAGGTTGCGGATCACGACGCCGTGCACGCCCGGGACGCCCGCTGCGGCACCGTCCAGGTCGGACACGAGCGCCGACACCCCCGCCCCCGCGGCGACGAGGCCACCGACCGCCGCCGCGACTTCGGACGGGCCGGAGCCCGTCGCGGATCCGGAGCCGATCCCGAGCCGACGGCTGACCGCCAGCACGACGGCTCGCGGGCGGAGTCCGGCGACCACGTCGAGCACCGCCACTTCGCGCGACGGGTCGCCGCCGGTGGAGGTGATCGTGACGACGAGCCCGGCGTCGTCGGCGGCGCGGATCGCGCCGGCGGCGATCGCGGCGAAGTACGGGTCGGCGATGTCGCCGACGACGAGCGCCAGTGTCGTGGTCGACCCCCGAGCGACGGCCTGCGCCTGCACGTTGGCGGTGTAGCGCAGGGCCCGGGCGGCGGCGCGCACCCGGTCCACCGACTCCTGCCGGACCTTGCGGGTGCTGCCGTTGAGTGCCCGCGAGGCGGTCGCGAGCGACACCCCTGCCCGCTCGGCCACGTCGGCCAGGGTGACGGTGCCTCGCTCGGGCATGTCGTGCCTCCAGTCAGGGTCCGCGCCGTGCGCGGCCTGTGGCGAGGATAGCGATTCCCCGCCGACCAGGGCGGGGTTCCGAGCGGCCGGTCACGCCGTCGAGACCGCAGGTCACATTGTCAGAACAACCCTCAGGAAAGCGCTTGCCAGAACGGCGGGGGTCGTGTAGACCTGGGGTCCTCGGCCGAGACACCCCGAACGCTCGCCCACGGCACATGCACGTGGTCCCGAACGAAAGCAGTGACGATGAAGTCATCCAAGAGAATGCTCGCACTCGCCGGCGGGATCGCCGCGCTCGCGCTCCTGAGCGGCTGCGCCTCCGGCGGGTCCGGGGACGGCGGCAAGGTGGACGAGCTGACCTTCTGGCTCTCCACCTCGTCCGCCCAGGAGAAGGGCTACCAGGACCTCGCGACCGCCTACGAGAAGCAGACCGGCGTCACGGTGAAGATCGTGAACCTGCCGTACGACGGCCTGCAGACCAAGCTGCGCGAGTCGGCGCAGGCGAACTCGCTGCCCGACGTGGTGCGGGCCGCGGGCATCGACCCGATCTGGAGCGGCAAGACCGTCGACCTCGCCTCGATCGTCAGCGACAAGGCGAACGGGATCGACCAGGACCTCATCGCGAAGGACAAGGACGGCAAGGTCACCTCGATCCCGTCCGACGTCACCGCGGCCGGACTGTTCGTGAACAAGTCGCTGTTCGACAAGGCCGGCGTCGCGTACCCGACCGACCCCGCGAAGGCGTGGACGTGGAACGAGTTCCTCGACGCCGCCGACAAGGTGAAGGCCGACACCGGCGCCAAGTACGACCTGGTCTTCGACTCGTCGCCGTCGCGCCTGCGGGCCTACATGTTCACCAAGGGCACCGACTTCATGCAGCAGGAGAAGGACGGTTCCTTCCCCACCGACGCGAAGACCGTCGACGCCCTGCAGGACTTCGCCGACATGAACGACGACTCGGTCATGCCGAAGTCGGTGTGGACGAGCGGCCAGGACCCGAACGCCCTGTTCAAGAGCGGCCAGGTCGTGGCGTACTTCTCCGGTGTCTGGCAGTCGTCGGACTTCGCGTCGAACATCACCGACTTCGACTGGGCCAGCGCCGCCACCCCGGCCGACCCGACCCACGCCACCGAGATCAACTACGGCGGCAGCATCGTCGGGTTCGAGAACTCCGACACCCGCGGCGCCGCGGCGAAGAAGTTCATCGACTACATGTACGACCCGACGAACTACGCGAAGCTCGTGACCACCAACGGGTTCCTGCCGGTCGAGTCCGGGCTGGACATCACCTACCCGTTCACGTCGCAGGCAGCCAAGGACTCCTTCGCGCTGTACCAGAAGGAGATCGAGGCGGCCGACCCGATCTCGAGCTCGTACGCCAAGGCAGCGTCGGAGTGGGCGGTCGAGGGCAAGGAGATCGGCACCGACCCGACCACGGCCGAGGTCGGCAAGCTCATCAACGGGCAGCAGTCGGCCAAGGAGACGCTCGACACGATCACGAAGTACTACGAGGAGCACGTGGGGTGACGGAACGGGGTCGGGCGCATGCGTCCGGCCCCGTTGTCTCTCCTTCCACAGCAGCACCACGTCGAACGAAGAGGATCATCGTGAGCATCCCCACCGCAGCCGGTGACGTGCAGACCGCCGTCCCCACCCCGGTGCCGCCCCGCCGGCCCGGAGCCGCGAAGACGACGAAGCGCCGCCGCTCCGGCGTCAGCAAGCCCGTCCTCGCCCCGATCCTGTTCGTCAGCGTGAACGCCGTCCTGTTCGTGGTGTTCTTCGTGTGGCCCGCCGTGATCGGCCTCGGCTACTCGTTCACCGACTACAACGGCGTCGTCGACCCGAAGTTCGTCGGCCTGGCGAACTACGTCGAGCTGTTCGCCGACGACACGTTCTACGCTGCCCTCGGTCGCACCTTCCTGTACGCGATCGTCGCCGTGCCGCTCGGCTTCGTCCTGTCGCTCTCGATGGCGCTCATGCTCACGAGCCCCGCGGCGAAGGGCCGGAGCGTCGCCCGCATCGTGTTCTTCGTTCCGTGGCTCATCTCCCCCATCGTCACCGGTGTGATCTGGCGGTGGATGTTCGGCGAGAACTTCGGGCTGGCCAACTTCGTCATCGAGTCCCTGGGCGGCAAGGCCGTCCCGTGGCAGTCGAACGCCGACCTGTCGCTGCTGGTCGTCGTCTTCGCCACCGCGTGGGCCGGGGCGGCGTTCAACATGCTGCTGTTCGTCGCTGCGATCCGGAACGTCCCGCAGTCGTACTACGAGGCCGCATCGCTCGACGGTGCCGGCACCTGGCACCAGTTCCGCTACATCACCCTGCCGAGCATCGCGCCGACGTCGTTCATCGTGATCCTGCTGTCGTCACTCAGTGCGTTCAAGGAGTTCGCCACCGTGCAGGCGCTCAACGGCGGCGGCCCCGGCACCGACAACAACCTGCTGGTGCAGTACATCTACACGAACGGGTTCCAGAACGCCCACATCGGCTACGCGAGCGCGGCGTCGATGGTCCTCATGCTCATCCTCATGGCCATCGCGCTGATCCAGCTGGCCGTGAACCGCCGGACGGAGTCCCGTCGATGACCGCCACGCTCCCCACCGAGACCGACAAGACCGGAAGCGGCCGTCGGGCCGGACGGTCCGGCCGGAACGGTCGCTCCGGCTCCGGCCGATCTGGCCGCTCTGGCCGCTCGAAGGCTGTGGACGCCACGCCGCGTCCCCAGGCCATCGCCGCCACGGCCCTGCTCTGGGTGTTCATCATCGCGTTCGGGTTCCCGGTGCTGTGGTTCGTGCTCAGCGCGTTCAAGCCGGGCGGCGAGCTGTTCTCGTACCCGCTCACCCTGCTGCCGAAGAACTGGTCGGTCGAGGGCTTCGCCGAGGCGTGGTCCAGCTACGACTTCGCCCAGTACTTCGGCAACACCGTGATCGTCGCCCTGGTCACCACGGCGCTGACGGTCCTGGCGAGTGCGGCCACCGGGTACGCGCTGGCGAAGTACGACAACCGGTGGCTGAAGGTGTTCTTCGTCTGCATCCTCGCCACGACGATGCTCCCCACCGAGGTGATCCTCGCTCCGACGTTCATCGTCATCCGCGACCTCGGCATGTACGACTCGCTGGCCGGCATCATCGTGCCGTCGGTGATCACGGCCACCGGCATCTTCATGTTCCGGCAGTTCTTCATCACCGTGCCGGACGACCTGGTCGAAGCGGCCCGGATCGACGGTGCGAGCGAGTTCGGGATCTTCTGGCGGATCATGCTGCCGATCTCCCGCCCGATCATGCTGACGCTCGCGATCTTCTCGTTCCAGTGGCGGTGGAACGACTACATCTGGCCGCTCCTGGTGCTCAACGACCCGAAGCAGTTCACGATCCAGATCGCCCTGCAGAGCATCGTCGGTGCCGAGAACGTGAACTGGACGGTCCTGCTCGGTGCCTCGGTCATCTCGATCATCCCGCTCGTGCTGCTCTACCTGGTGTTCCAGAAGTACGTGAACGGCGCCGACCTCAACGCGGGTCTGAAGGACTGATGGGGTTCCTCGACCTGGCCGGCCCGGCCGCCGACGCCGAGGTCGCCCGCCTGCGGCTGGCCGACGACGACCCGGCCACGCTGCAGCACCGGGAACTGATGGCGCGTGCGCTCGCGTTGGTCGGTGCGTGGGTCCGGCAACGGCCTGGAGGCCCGGCTCACCCCGCAGACGACGACCTCACCACCGCGCACGGCTGGGTCCGGCACCTCGCGACCCGGCAGTCGCCCGGCGGCACGTTCGTCGGCGGCGACAACGTGCTCTCCCCGCCGGACTCCGCGTTCACCGTCAACGACGTCTGCGACGCCCTCGAACTGCTCGCACCGCACCGGGCGACGGTGCCGGCAGCGGCCGCGCTGGCCGACGACCTCGACGCGATCGTGCACCGGGCGACCCCCGCATTGCTCACCGGTGGGGTGCACACCCCGAACCACCGGTGGGAGATCGCAGCCGCCCTCGCCCGGGTGCACCGACTCCACCCGGCTGCGGCGCTGCTCGACCGCATCGACGCGTGGCTGGCCGAAGGGCCGGACATCGACGCCGACGGTCTGTGGTCGGAGCGGAGCCCGAACTACGCGTCCGCCGTGTCCGGGCCGTCGTTCCTGGTGCTCGCCGCCGTGCTCGACCGCCCCGCCCTGCTCGACCCGGTGCGCCGCTCGCTCGACGCCACGCTCGCGCTCCTGCTGCCGGACGACACCGTCGAGACCGTGCAGTCCCGACGGCAGGACCAGTCACAGCCCTTCGGGATCGGGCCGTTCGCGCCGCTGCTCTGGCACGTCGCGGTGCTCGACGGCCGAGGCGACCTGGCCGCGGTCGCCGCCCGCGCCGCCGTGGCCGAGACCTGGCAGCCCGCCACCGTCGCCGCGCGGTCGATGACCGATCCCCTGCTCGGGCGTCCGCTGCCGGAACCCGTCGCCCTGGCGCCGGCCGTGCACACCTTCGCCGACGCACGGCTCGTGCACGTCCGCGAGCCCGACCGCAGTGTCGTGCTCTTCGCCGGTTCCGACGTCCCGGCCCAGGGCCACGTGCGGTCGGGGCTGGCGAACAGCCCGACGTTCCTGCGGGTCGTCGTCGGGTCGGTCGTGCTGTCCGACGTGCGGCTCTCGCGGGAGTTCTTCGGCCTCGGACCGTTCCGACCGACCGCGCTCGAGTCCCTGGGCGACGGACGGTTCCGGCTGACCGAGACCGTGTCCGCCGGCTACCACCAGCCGTTGCCCGCGAGTGCTCGCCAGCCGGACGGCCGCTACCCGCTCGCCGACGAAGGTCGGTTCTCCGCCGCCATGGCGTTCGGCGCCCGGTCCGTCGACACGGTGGTCCTCAGCACGACCGTCGACGTCGCGGTGACACCGGACGCCGTCGTCCTCGACGTCGTGACCGAGGGGGCCGAGGTGCCGTGGTCCCTGCAGCTGACGTTCAGCACCGGGGGGACCCTCACGGGCGTCGAGACCGACGCCGTCACCGGGGAGCGGGTCCTGGCGGAGGGGACCGGCAGCTACCGCGTCGGTTCCGACGTCGTGACGTTCAGCCCGGGCAACGGCGCCGGTCCGGGCCAGCCGGCGGGCTACACCCCGGGACAGGACTACGCGTTCCTCGGCGGGACCGACCGACCGCAGGGTGAGCACGTCCACGTCACCGGGAGAGCCCCCGGCTCGGCACGCATCGTGATCGGGACGGGCCGGTGACGCTGCCGGGCGTGGTGCTCGTCGGAGCCCGCGGCTACGGCCTGCACCACCGCGCGAACATCGACCGGCTCGTGGCAGCAGGGGTCTGCACGGTGACCGCCGTCGTCGACCCCGCGCTCGGCACGACCGCCGACGCCGGTGTGCCCGTCGTGGCCGACGTGGCAGCGGCCCGCAGGCTCGGGCCGGTGGACGTGGTCGTCGTGGCGGCTCCGATCGCGGCGCACCTGCCACTCACCCTCGATGCGCTCGACGCCGGCGCCGACGTGCTGCTCGAGAAGCCCCCGGTCACCACGCGCGACGCCCTCGACGTGCTGCTCGAGGCCGAACGTCGGACCGGCAGGGTCGTGCAGGTGGGGTTCCAGAGCCTCGGTTCCGCCGCGCTGCCGGCGTTCCGTGACGGGGCGCTCGTCGGTGCCGTCCGGTCTGCGGCCGCCGTCGGCACGTGGACCCGCGACCGGGCGTACTGGGACCGCTCCCCCTGGGCGGGGCGCCGTCGGGTCGGCGGCGTGGACGTGCTCGACGGCGTCGTCACCAACCCGCTCGCCCACGCCGTGGCGACGGCCCTGGCGCTCGTCGGGTGCCGCCGGACCGCCGACGTCGCGCGGGTCGAGGTCGAGTTGTACCGGGCGAACGCCATCGAGGGCGACGACACCTCGGCCGTCCGGGTGACCACGACCGCCGGCCTCGAGGCCACTGCCGCGCTCACGCTCTGCGCCACGACCGAGGTCCCGCCGACCGTGAGGGTGCGGGGCGCGACGGGGGACGGCGTGCTGCACTACACGACGGACGACGTCACGATCGACGGCACGACCACACGCCTGGAGCGCACCGACCTGCTCGAGAACCTGCTGGCGCACCGGTTGCGCGGCGCCGAACTGCTCGTGCCGCTCGTCTCGACGGGAGCGTTCGTCGAGGTGCTCGAGGCGGTCCGCGCGACCGAACCCGTGCAGCTCGACCACCCCTGGGTGACGTGGGAGGGTGAGGGCCCGGCCCGGCGCCCGGTGGTGACCGGTGTCGAGGCCACGATCGAGCGCGCCGCCGACGCCCGCGCGCTGTTCTCGGAGGTCGGGGCACCGTGGGCGCACACGGCCCGCGACGAGACGCTGCAGGAGCTCCGCGTGGACGACGTCACGGTCGCCGTCGAACGCGACGGGGCCGGCACGATCGCCACGTCGTCCCCTCGGCCGTACCTGCACCCGGTCCGGACCCTCAGCGGCACCGTGGTCAGCGCGCACCACCCGGGCGACCACGACTGGCACTGCGGGGTCGGCGTCGCGATCCCCGACGTCGACGGCGTGAACTGCTGGGGCGGACGGACCTACGTCCACGGCCCCGGCTACGTCTGGCGCGACGACCACGGTTCGGTTGAGGTCGTGCACGCCGCGCAGCACGGACTCGGGTCGACGGAGGAGCTGGTCTGGCGGGGTCCGGACCGCGCGCTGGTCATGCACGAGGACCGCACCCTGCGCTGGCGCTCGGTCGGAGCCGGGTGGGAGTTGTCCTGGTCGTCGTCGTTCCGCGCCCCCGGCGACTCCCCCGTGCACCTCGGCGGCCCGGGCAGCAACGGCCGGGTCGGCGCGGGCTACGGCGGCTTCTCCTGGCGGTTCCCGGAGTGCACCGGGGTCGTCGTCCGGACCGCCGACGCCGAGGGCGAGACCGCCGTGCACGGCTCGGTCGCACCCTGGATCTCCTGGTCCGCGGTGTTCGACGGCGGGCCGGCGACGATCCGCATCGAGGCCCTCGACCACCACGACCCCTGGTTCGTCCGCGCCGAGGAGTACCCGGCGATCGGCTCGGCCCTGGCGTGGGACATCCCCGCGGTCGTGCAGCCGGGCGCACCGCTCGTCCGCTCCTTCCGCGCGACGATCACCGACGGCGGTACGCTCGCCGGATGAGCACCGGGGACTGGGAAGCACGCGTCGCGACGCTGTGGGACGACGAGACGATCGACGACCACCAGCGGATCGAGCGGATGCGTGACCTCGCAGCGGACGCCCCGCACCCGGCCCTCGGCGCGTTCGAGCTCGGCGGCGCCTTCGACTCGGGCGGCCACGAGGCCGAGGCCGACGTGCAGTACGCCGCCGCGACCGCAGCGGGTCTCGACACCGTCGACCCCGAACGCGCGGCGCGGATGGTCGTGCAGCACGCCTCGACGCTGCGGAACCTCGGCCGGGTCGAGGCCGCCATCGCGATGCTCCGCGACGCCCCCGAGCACCCCGCCACCGGGGCGGCACCGCGGGTGTTCCTCGCGCTCGCGCTGCACAGCGCGGGACGCTCGGCCGAGGCCCTGCGCGTCGCGATCGAGGCCGTCGAGCCGACGCTCCCCCGCTACCACCGCTCCGTCAGCGCCTACGCGGCAGCACTCACCGAGGACTGACGCGTCAGGCGATCGCGACCTCGCCCCGCGCCATGAGCTCACGGGCCCGACCGGCGTCGGCAGCCGGTGGACGACCGTGCAGGGCGCGGTAGTCCCGCGAGAAGTGCGAGGCGCTCCGGTACCCCACCGCCGCAGCAGCCTGGGCAGCGGTGTCCCCGAGCACGATCATCCGCCGCCGGGCCTCTCCCAGCCGCAGCCGCCGCAGGTACTGCACCGGGCTCATCCCGGTGACCTGCCGGAAGCGTGCGAACAGGGTCGACTCGCTCGTCCGGACCGCCGCGGCCAGGTCGGCGACCGACCACGGGTCCGCCAGCCGATCGGTGAGCAGGGCCGTGGCGGCCGCGACCACGTCGCCGTCCCGGTTGCCGATCGCGGCCAGGATGCGCGGGGCCTGGTCGGTCTGCAGCAGCCGGAGCACGACCTCGCGGGTGACGAGCGGGGCGAGGACCGCCATGTCCTCCGGAGTGTCGAGCAATCCGACGAGTCGCGCGAACGCGTCCGCCAGCGCTGGTGTCCAGCTGCCGAGTCGGGCCGGCGGCGCTTCGTCCTGGTGCGGGCGGGACATCGCCGTCGCGACCTCGGCCACCACCGCGGGGTCGAGCTGCCAGACGACCGCGACGAATCCCGCCGGTTCTTCCACGGCGACCACACCGGCGATCACCGGCAGGTCGACGGGTGTGATGATGAAGCGCTCGCGACCCCAGAGCTGGTCGTCGTCCCCGACGATGGACCGCTTCTGCCCCGCGAGCACCACCGACACCGACGGCGTGTAGCGCTGGTACCCGAGGTCGGTCGGCGCGTCGACCCGGGCCAGGCGGAGTCCGAGCCGTCCGGCGCGCTCCGTGTCGTCGACGTGGGCCAGGACGCTCTGCAGCGCGCGGTCCAGTCGGTCCGAGGTGACGTCGTCCATGTACTCATTCTGTCGACCCGATGGATGCGCTGAACGCCCGTGCTGGATCCGGCAAGCAGTCCGGAGTCCTGTGCAATCGCCGACCGCCTCGCCGGACCGAGCATCGGAGCATGCAGACCAACGAAGCACTCCTCGACTCCTTGACCTCCGACGACCGACTGGCCGGCCGGACCGCGCTGGTGACCGGCGCCTCGAGCGGCATCGGTGAAGCCGTCGCCAGGGTCCTCGCCGCCTCCGGCGCGACGGTCGGTGTCGCCGGCCGTGACGTACAGCGCACGCAGGCCGTGGTGGACGCCATCACCGCCTCAGGTGGCTCCGCCGTGGCCGTCATCGGCGAGCTGAACGCGCACCCTGACGCCGTCCGCGACCTCGCGGCCAGTGCCACGGCGGCCCTCGGTGGCCGGGTCGACATCGTCGTCAACAACGCCGGCGTCTACCCGGTCGGCCCGACGGCGCTGCTCCCCGATGACGACGCCGAAGCGCTCTGGGCCACGAACGTCCGAGCACCGCACGTCCTGGTCGGCGCCCTGGCTCCGGGCATGGTCGAGCGCGGCTCGGGTGTCATCGTGAACATCGGCTCGTGGATGTCCCGCGTCGGCGTCCCCTTCACGGCGCTGTACCCGGCGACGAAGGCGGCCGTGGAGCAGCTGACCCGGGCGTGGGCCGCCGAGTTCGGCCCGCACGGTGTGCGGGTGTCGACGGTCTCCCCCGGTGCCACCGCCACGCCGGGCAACGCCGACTCGCACGACGTCCTCGCGCAGATGACGGCGGGCACACCGGCCGGCGCACCCGTCCGGCCGGTCGACGTCGCGTTCGCCGTGCGCTGGTTGGCCTCCGACGAGGCGTCCTTCGTGCACGGCGCCACCATCGACGTGGACGGCGGCATCGCCGCGACCCGCCTCGGCTGAGGCCCCCCCCGGCCGAGCGGGCGAAACACCCGGGTTCATGCGCGGAGGCACCCCGGCATTCCGCCCGCTCGGCAACCCCGACCCACGCGCACGAACCCCCACCACCGCGAGCGGGCGAAACACCCGGGTCGGCCCGCGGAGGCACCCCGGCATTCCGCCCGCTCGGCAGTGCGAGCCGACGGGCGCGAACACGCACCACCGCGAGGGGTCACGACACCCCGCCGACCGGCGGGCGAGTGGTCACGAACGGTCGGGCGGGAGCGCGTCAGCCGACGGATCGCGACCGCTCGGCGGACGGCGCCGGCGTGGCGGTGGACGCCACCACCGGCGGACGGGAGGCGCGGTGCGGGGTGGCACCGCGCCTCCCGTCAGGCGGTGTGGTCGCCGCCCACCCGTGGGACCGGCAGCGAGTCGCTGGTCGTGCGCAGGGACTCCTGCCGGATCTCGAGCTGCGAGACGGCGAGCGCCGCCAGGTCGCGGAGGTTGGCGAGGTCGTCCTCGGTGGCCTGCCGCGGTCGGGTGTCGAGCACGGCGAGGGTGCCGATCGGCGCGCCGTCGTGCCGGACGAGCGGGACGCTGACGTAGAAGCGGATGCCGAGCGGGCCGGTGACCAGGGGGCTGTTGCGCATCTCGGGGTGTGCGGAACCGTCGGGGATCACGACGGGGACGGGCACGGGCGCGAAGCCGTTGGTGAAGCTGATGCTCCGGGCCGCCTCGTCGATGCCCTCGGCGATGTACGACTGGGACCACTCGCGGTCCTCGTCGAGCACCTCGATCAGGGCGATCGGTGCGTCGAAGAGCCGGGCAGCCATGGTCGTGGTGCGCTGCAGCGACTCGTTCGGCAGCGTGTCGAGGGTCGCCGGGCGATCGGTCTCGGGTCGCGTCGGCACCGGGGCTGTCTCGTCCGTCGGCTCGACCACGTGGTCGGGGGCGGCGGTCTCGGCGATCACGACGTCGCGGAGCATCGTGACCAGTTCGGGGCCGAGCGGACGGGCTGCGGGGTCCTGCGCGGTCATGGCGCGGAGCAGGTGCTTCCAGTGCTCGGGCAGGGGTTCGGGGACCACGGGGTCGCGGGACAGCCGCGCGACGGCGGACTCGACGAGCGAGCCCGGGAACTCCCGGCGGCGGGTGAAGCACTGCAGCAGCACGAGGCCGAGCGAGTAGACGTCGCTCGGCGGGCCGACCTCACCGCCGCGCGCCTGCTCGGGGCTGAGGTAGGCGGCGGTGCCGGTGGTCACGCCGTCGGCGGTCAGCCGTTCGACGCCGGCGGCGAGCGCGATGCCGAAGTCGGTCAGGCGTGCGCGGGCCCGTTCGGAGGCGTTGCCGTAGTCGACGAGCAGGATGTTCGACGGCTTGATGTCGCGGTGCACGACGGCGTTGGCGTGGATGTAGTCGAGCGCCTCGGCCATGTCGTAGCCGATCTCGGCGATGTGGCGCGAGGCGAGCGGGCCGACGCTCAGACGTTCCTCGAGGTCCTGCCCGACGACGAGCGACATCACGATGTAGCGCTGCTGGGTGCCGTCCTGGCTGGTGACGACCCCGGCGTCGAGCAGGCTGACGAGGTTGTGGTGCTCGAGCGACGCCAGCACGCCGAGTTCGGCCTCTTGCCGGGCGATGTCGACGATGCCCGCGTGGAAGAGCTTGATCGCGACCGGGCGGTGCAGGCTCTCGTCCACGCCGCGGTAGACGACGGACATGCCGCCCTGACCGATCGCCTGTTCCAGGCGGTACCGACCGTCGAGCAGCGGCGCGCTCGCGTCGTGTTCTTCCGTCGGGATCATCCAACCCTCGTCCTCGGCTCCGGCACCAACGATGCATCTTCGCATCCCGACGGGTATCCGTGTCGCCGAGCGGCGTTTCCCGGATCGGGGCGCGGTGCGCGGGGGCGCCACAACACCGGTGTTCGCGGGTCGAACACGCGCAGGTCGCGGTGCACCTCGGCAACACCGGTGTCGTGCGCCCCTCGGTGGCGCTGGTCGGCAGCGCGCGCGTACGCTCGGCCCGACGAAGGAGTCATGCCATGCCCGCGAGGTTCGTCTACTGGATCAACGTCTCCGTCGACGGGTTCGTCGAACGGGCACCCGGCGAGCACGACGGCCTGGACGGCCCCGACTGGATGCGCATCGACGAGCCACTGCACCGCGAGTTCAACGCCCGGGCCGCCGCGATGACCCTGTCCGTCGAGGGCCGGGTCGTGCGCGACATGATGGACCCGTTCTGGCCCGATGCCCGGCACGACGAGTCGATGCCCGAGTACCTGCGCGAGTACGGCGAGATCTGGACCGCGCAGCCGAAGATCCTGGTGTCCCGCACGCGGACCACCGCCGACCACGACACCCGGGTCATCGGAGGCGACGGCGACGCGATCGACGAGCTGGCCGCGATCCGTGCCGAAGGCGAGGGCGACATCGGCGTCGGTGGGCCGAGCATCGCGAGTCAGCTGCTCGACGCCGGGCTGCTCGACGAGGTCATGCTCTTCACGCACCCGTCGGTGCTCGGTGCCGGTCGGCCGCTGTTCGATCCGCCGCTCTCGGGGCACCGTCCGCTCGTGCAGCTCGACCTGCTCGAGCAGCAGCGCTCCGACAACGGCGTCACCCTGCACCGGTACGACGTCCGGCGGTCCTGAACGCTCGGGCGGTCAGTCCGCGCCGGGCATTGCGCCGATCACGCGAACGTTCCAGGCGCTGTCGCGGTCGCTGTCGAACCCGTTGAAGGAGATGCTGTCGACGTCGGCGCGCCAGGTTCGCCGCAGGTCGATGCGTTGCTCCCCGTCGCCGCAGGGCATCGCCTCGATGATGTGGTTCCGCGACGTTTCCCGGGAGACGACCATGACCGAACCGCTCATGTGCCCGTCACCGAAGCACGAGAACTCGAGGTGGTCGACCGTCTCCGGGTGCGCGAACGTGATCGTGACGCCACGGTCGATCTCGTCGTCGTTCCCCGTCGCGCTCTGCCCGGCGGGTTCTTCGGCGAACATCGCGCCGAGGTCCCGGTCCGACTCGGCGGCCATCTGCCGCTTCTCCCAGGCGTGCAGCGCCGCCTCGTCGACGGGCGGCGGCCCGGCGCAGCCGGCCAGCAGCAGCACGCCCGCGATCGCGGGCAGGAGCAGGGCGGGGACGGAGCGCACGCTGTGAGCCTAGTGACGCTGCGGACCCACACCGCGAACGCCGGGAGGCGCGGTGCCAG
>NZ_MJGM01000010.1:0-8421 GCF_001864905.1 Curtobacterium sp. MCBA15_007 | reverse complement strand
GGAGGCGCGGTGCCAGCTGGCACCGCGCCTCCCGGCCGTGGGGTGGTCGCGTCAGACGTCGCGACGGCGCGCGAGCGTCAGGGCGAGGCCACCGACGACGAGCACCTCGGCGGCGAGGACGCCGAAGCCGCCCCAGCCGTTCAGCACGACCCCGCTGTTGTCGACCGTGCTCGCGCCGTCGTACGAGTAGGCGTAGAGCTGGCCGCCGGCTGAGTCGGGCAGGAACGCCGCGATGTCCATCGGCCAGTCGACCTTCATCAGTCCGCTCATGAGTGCGAGCACCCCCGGAACGACCAGCAGGAGGCCGAGCGTGATCGCGATGCCGCCGGCGCTCGACCGGACGAGCAGACCGATGCCGTACGCGAGGAGCGCCAGCAGGGTCAGGAAGACCGACGAACCGAGGATCGGCAGGAACACCGACGGGTCGCTGACCTCCGGCTCGATGCCGTTGCCGGCCAGCAGCGGCAGCGAGATGAGGACGCCGATCCAGGTGGCGACGGCGCTGACGACGAAGGTCGCGATGGCAAGGACGGTGGCCTTCGCCAGGATCACGCCGGTGCGTCGCGGGTCGGCGGTGAACGTCGAGCGGACCTGGCCCGTGCCGTACTCACCGGTGATGATGAGGACGCCGAGCACGCCGACGACGAGCGACGAGAGCAGGACACCCACGGCGTTGGCGTTCACGAAGGTGCCGTTGGCGAGGTCCGTCGGCAGCTCCTGGCCGCCGCTGTTCGTGTTCGCCCCGATCAGCGCGGCCATGCCGATCGTGAGGACGACCAGGATCGCGTAGCACCAGAACGTGGACCGGATGCTGCGCAGCTTGATCCACTCGCTCCGCACCAGGTGCGCGAAGGACAGTTTGGTCGCCCCGCTCATCCGGGTCGACGGTGTGGTGGGCGAGGTGGTGGCGCTCATCGGGTGCCCTCCGATCGGTACTCGACGTCGTCGCGGGTGAGGGCCATGTAGGCCTCTTCCAGGCTCGCGCCGGTCGGGGTGAGTTCGTGCAGGGGGACGCCTGCCTGTGCGGCGATGTTGCCGACCGTCGGTGCGTCGGGCCCGACGACGAGGAATGAGCCGTCCTCGCGCTGGGTGACCGCGGCGTTCGGGCCGATGGCGTTGAACAGGCCGTTCGGGTCCGGCGTGCGGACGATGACACGGCTGACGGCGGCATCGGTGCCGGCAGCGGCGCCGCCACCGGCGACGAACTCCGCGATCGGGGCGTCGGCCAGGACCTTGCCCCGGCCGAGCACGACCACGCGGTCGGCGGTCTGTGCCATCTCGCTCATCAGGTGGCTGGAGAGGAACACCGTGCGGCCGTCCGCGGCCATGCGGCGGGCGAGCTGTCGGACCCAGAGCACGCCATCGGGGTCGAGGCCGTTGACCGGCTCGTCGAGGATCAGGGTCTTCGGGTCGCCGAGCAGTGCGGCAGCGATTCCCAGGCGCTGCCCCATGCCGAGCGAGAACCCGCCGACGCGCTTCTTCGCGACGGAGTCGAGGCCGGTCATGTCGATGACCTCGTGCACGCGGGACTTCGGGATGCCGTGGGTCGCCGCGAGGGAGAGCAGGTGGTTGTAGGCGCTGCGTCCGGAGTGGACGGCCTTCGCCTCGAGCAGGGCGCCGACCTGCCGGAGCGGGTCGCGGAAGCTCGTGTAGGGCTGGCCGTTCACGGTGGCTGTGCCCGACGTGGGCTGGTCGAGCCCCATGATCATGCGCATCGTGGTGGACTTCCCGGCGCCGTTGGGCCCGAGGAAGCCGGTCACACTGCCGGGACGCACGACGAAGGAGACGTCGTCCACGGCGGTCTTCGGACCGTACTGTTTGGTGAGATGGCTGACTTCGATCACGGCGTCGACGCTACGGGAGCGGTGGTCGGCGCCGCGTCCGCCGTTGGGGGGAGATGTGTGCGCCCACAGGCTGACGCGGATGGGGCGGGGTGACGCGGGCGGGGGGTCGCGCTGTTTCGCGCTGGGCGACAGTTCACGCGCGCGGCGGCCCGTGAGGTGTCGCTGAGCGCGAAAGACCGGTGCAGGGGCTCGGAGGTGCCCCTGGTGCGCAACCCCCAAAGAGCCGTTTGACGGTCTCGACCGCAGCGGCGACGATGGGCGCATGTCGAGCCTCCAGTCCCTCCGGGCGACCGCCCACCCGATCCGGCTCCGCCTGCTGTCGCTGGTGACGAGCACCGCGATGAGCGCGGCCGAGGCCGCGCGGGAACTCGGCCTCTCGCAGGCCACCGCGAGCTACCACCTGCGGGTGCTCGAACGGGCGGGGCTGGTCGCGGTCGTCGAGGTCGTGCGGCTCCGAGGCGGCGAGGCGAAGCGGTACCGGCACGAGTCGTCGTCCGAACCGTTCGACCTCGACGCCGTCCCCGATGGTGGGCACCCGGAACGCATCTCGGTGCAGGACCAGCTCGTCTACGTCGAGGCGCAGGTCGAAGAGCTCCGGCGACGACTGCACCAGCGGACCACGGGCCCTGCCGTCTCGACCGACGCCGAACTGTGGGTCGGCCCCGAGACGTGGCGGCGCGTGGTGCACCACGTCGGCCAGGCCTCCGCCCTGCTCCACGCCGCAGCGCAGCGCCCCCGCACCCCGGGCACCGTTCCGGTGTCGATGACCGTCTCGATGTTCCCCATGCGGCGACCGTGAGCACGCCGACCCCGGGCGTCCTCGCCCACGCACCGTTCCGTTGGCTGCTCGCAGCCCGCACGGTGAGCATCGTCGGCAACGCCGTCGCACCGATCGCCCTGGCGTTCGCCGTCCTCGACCTCACCGGCTCACCCGTCGACCTGGGTCTCGTCGTGGCCGCACGCTCGGTCGCGAACGTCGCGGTCCTGCTGTTCGGCGGGGTCATCGCCGACCGCCTGCCCCGCGACGTCGTGCTCGTCGCCACGTCGCTCGGCGCTGCGGTGACACAGGCCGCTGTCGCCGCGCTGGTCCTGACCGGCACGGCGACCGTCCCGCTCCTGGTCGTGCTCAGCATCCTGAACGGCGCGGTCGCCGCGGTGAGCCTGCCGACGACCGCGGCCATGGTGCCCGAGACCGTGCCCGAGGCACTCCTCCGTCCGGCGAACGCCGTGATCCGGTTGAGCATCAACGCCAGCACCATCGTCGGGGCCTCCGCCGGCGCCGGCATGGTGGCGCTCGTCGGCGCCGGGTGGGGATTGGCGGTCGACGCCGCCGGCTTCGCCGTCGCCGCAGCCCTGTACGCGCGGATACGCCTGCCCCGTCGCGCGTCGATCGCACCGGCCGACCGTCCGTCGGTGATCGCGGACATCCGGGAGGGATGGGTCGAGTTCTCGGGACGACGCTGGGTCTGGACGGTGGTCGCCCAGTTCGCAGTGCTCAACGCCGCCTTCGTCGGCGCGACGACCGTGCTCGGACCGGTCGTCGCGGACGACTCCTTCGGCAGGGCGGCCTGGGGGCTCGTCGTCGCCGCGCAGACCGTCGGCCTGGCACTCGGTGCGCTGATCGCCCTGCGGTGGCGGCCCCGGCGTGCGCTCGGCATCGGGGTCGCCCTGATGGCGGTGACCGCGCTCCCCGTCGTGGCGCTCGGGGTCGCCCCGGCCCTGCCGACCCTGCTCGTCGCGTTCGCCCTGGGCGGGATCGCCCTCGAGCTGTTCGCGATCGCCTGGGACCACGCACTGCAGTCGAACGTGCCCCGCGCCGTGCTGTCGCGGGTCTACTCGTACGACATGGTCGGATCGTTCGTCGCCGTCCCGCTCGGCGAGGCCCTGGTCGGACCGCTGGCGCACGCCGTCGGGACGAGCACGACGCTGATCGGCTGCGCCGTCGTCATCGTCGTCGCCACCGTGGTCGCGGCGTCGACCCGGAGCGTCCGTCGTGTGACCACCGAGGTGCCCCTGCCCGTCTGATCAGCCAGGCGAGGCTTCGGCATCGACCTCGTACGCCTCGAACCCGGGCAGGTCCGGCACGGGGTCGATCGCGAGGCGGGCGTGCGTCTCCACGTCGAACCGCTCCGAGCCGTACCGGAGCTTCTGCCGTTCGATGCCCTCCGCGCTGAACCCCGCGGCGGCGGCGACCCGACACGACGCCGGGTTGTTCGTCCGGTGTCCGAGTTCGAGGCGGAAGAGACCGGCGTCGAAGGCCCAGCTCGACACACTCGTCAGCGCACGAGCGGCGAGTCCTCGGCCACGAGCATCGGCTGCCACCCAGTAGTGGGCCCACGCCGTGCCGTGCCGGAACTCGATCGCCGAGAGACCGACGTTGCCGACCGCGACCCCGTCCTCGACGATCGCCCAGTTCCTCGCGTGGTCGTCGAACCGCAGTGCGCCCGTGATGTGCGCGCGGGCATGCTCCTCGTCATCGAGCCCGACCTCCGGGAACTGCGTCGCGAGATCCGGGTCCGACCGACTGGCGACGAGGAGCGCAGCCGCGTCGTCCAAGGACCACGGGCGCAGGACGACGACCATGTGTGAGCTCCGCCAGTCGATCAGCCGGCAGCGGGTCCGGCGTGCGGGCGGGGCGCGCGGAGGCCGGGGAACTCGTCGTCGCGCCACTCCCCCTCGGCACGTGTGCCGTTGGTCACCGACAGCTCCTCGCGCTCCCGCAGCTCGACGCGACGGATCTTGCCCGAGATGGTCTTCGGCAGCTCCGCGAACTCGACCCGGCGCACACGCGCGTAGGCGGGGAGAGCTGTGCGTGCGTACTCCAGGACCTGTCTGGCGGTGTCGGCCGACGCCTCCCATCCGGTGGCCAACGTGACGTACGCCTTGACGACGTTGAGGCGGGCATCGTCGGGAGCCGGGACGACCGCGCTCTCGGCCACGGCCGGGTGCTGGAGCAGCGCGCTCTCCACCTCGAAGGGCGACACCTTGTAGTCGGAGGACTTGAACACGTCGTCGGTGCGACCGATGAACGTCAGCTCGCCGTCGGCGTCACGGACGGCGATGTCGCCGGTGTGGAAGAAGCCGTCGCGCATCGACGACGCTGTGCGATCGGGGTCGCCCAGGTACTCGGCCATCAGGTTGACGGGCCGCTCGGTCAGGTCCAGGCAGACCTCGCCCTCGTCGCCCGGTTCGCCGGTGACGGGGTCGAGCAGCGTGACGGTGACGCCGGGCAGCGGCTTGCCCATGGCTCCGGGGGTCACGGGGGCTCCGGGGGCGTTGCCGACGATCGCGGTGGTCTCGGTCTGCCCGTAGCCGTCGCGGATGGTGAGCCCCCACGCTGCCTCGACCCGGCCGATGACCTCGGGGTTGAGCGGCTCGCCGGCCGAGATGACCTCGCGCAGGGCACGCGGCTTCGCGCCGAGGTCGGACTGCAGCATCATCCGCCAGGCGGTGGGCGGGGCGCAGAACGTGTTGACCTCGGCGCGTTCGAGCTGGGCGAGCAGGCCGGCCGGGTCGAAGCGTGCGGTGTTGTGGATGAAGACGGTGGCCTCGGCGATCCAGGGCGCGAAGAAGCAGCTCCAGGCGTGCTTGCCCCAGCCGGGCGAACTGATCGTCAGGTGGACGTCACCGGGGCGGACGCCGAGCCAGTACATGGTGCTGAGGTGCCCGACCGGGTAGGACGTCTGGGTGTGCACGACCATCTTCGGCTTCGACGTGGTGCCGGACGTGAAGTAGACCAGGCACGGGTCGGTGGTGCGGGTGATGACCCGCGGGCGTGCCTCGCCTTCAGGGGCGGGCTCGCCCAGGTCGCTCGGGTACTCCGTCCAGCCGTCGGAGTGGCCGCCGATCACGATGCGCGTGAAGGCGCCTCGGACGTCGTCGTACTTGTGTGTCTCGCTCTGGTTCGTGACGACGTGCGCCACCGAACCCCGGTCGACACGGTCCTGCAGGTCGGCGGTGTCGAGCATCGTCGACGTCGGCAGGATGACCGCGCCGAGCTTGATCACGGCGAGCATGGTCTCCCAGAGCTCGAGCTGGTTGCCGAGCATGACGAGGACGTGGTCGCCCTGCTGCACGCCGAAGCCGTGCAGGCGTGCGGCGAGCCGATCGGAGCGTGCGGCCATCTCGGCGTAGCTCAGCCGCTGTTCACGGCCGTCCTCCTCGACGATCCAGAGCGCCGTGCGGCCGTTGTCGGTCGCGATGACGTCGAACCAGTCGGACGCCCAGTTGAACGTCTCGCCGACGTCGGGCCACCGGAACCCGGCGCGTGCCGCTTCAGGAGAGTCCGCAGCGAAGAGTTGGTCGCGGGCGGCACGGTACGCGTCGGTCGGGTTCACAGAAGACACGGACCGATCATGCCGCATCCGCCTCGGAGCGGATCGATCAGGCGAGTCCCCGGAGCCAGCGGTCGAGCCAGGGGACGATGCTCGAGAGGTCGTCCGCGTCCATCGCGTCACTCGCAGCCGCACGTGCAGCCGGGCTCGCGTTGAGCGCCAGCGCGCTCGGGAGCGCCCGGAAGAGCGGGATGTCCGAGCGGCTGTCCCCGACGGCGCAACAGCGTTCGATCGGGACACCGCGGTCGCGAGCGAGCGCGAGCGCCCGGTCCCGCTTGTCGAACTCGTCGAAGTGCTCCGCGACGGAGCCGTCGTGGACGCCGCTGCGCTCCCCCACCCGGGGTCCTCCGTTCGCGACGAACCCGAACCGCCGCGCCAAGGAGCGGGTCACGGGCTGCCAGGCGAGCGACGCGAGCACGGGTTCGACGCCGTGTGCAGCGCACCAGGCGACGACGGCGTCGGTGCCGGGCAACACCGGCAGGTCGTCGAGCCACCGCTCGACCGTCGCAGTGGCCGTGCCGCGCCACCCGAGGGCGTCGACCTCGCTCACCTGCTGGTTGGTGAGCTCGCCGTCGGCGTACCGGGCCTCTGCCTGGTCGAGGGCTCGCTGGTGCCCGAACCGGGCTGCCAGGAAGCTGCTGCTGGAACCGGGGGTGACGAGGGTCCCGTCGACGTCGAAGAACACGATGCCGACGGTCACGGCCGGCCGCTCCCCCGCACGACCGCGTCGAGCACCCGGATCGTCTCGTCGGTGTCGACGTGCAGGTGCGCCCCGATGCCGAGTGCACGGGCGGCCGCGATGTTCTCCGGGACGTCGTCGATGAAGAGCACCTCGGCCGGGGTCGCCTGCAGGCGGTCCAGCGTGATCCGGAACGCCTCGGCATCGGGCTTGTTCACGCCGATCTCGTGGGAGTAGCAGATCGGGTCGAACACCGCCGAGAACCGGAAGCGCCGCTCCTCTTCCTCGCGGGCGCCGTCGCCCGAGTTCGACAGGATCGCCAGGCCGATCGTGCCGCGGAGTCCGGCGAGGAAGTCGTACAGCGGTTCGTTCAGGGTGCCGCAGTACGCATCCCAGAAGTCGGCGCGCATGGCGGCGAGCTGCTCGGCCGACAGCCCGAGCGCCGTGCCGATCGCACCCCAGTACCGGTCGACGACGCCGGTCTGCCGCGAGGCGTCGGGCAGGTCGGCTGCGACGAGCCGAGCGGAGAAGTCGTCCGTCGTCATCCCGAGCCGCTCGGCCCACCGCGCCCGGAAGTGTCCGGGCCATGCGGCGTCGTCGACGAGTTCGAGGACCCCGCCGACGTCGAGCAGCAGCCACCGCACAGCGGGCACGGTCGCCCCGGCCGCCCCGCCGGTCACAGCGATCCCCGCAGCTGTCGGATCATCTCGACCTCGAGCTCACTCGGGTCGAGCACGTACGCCTCGGTCGCGCCCGTCGGCTCGTAGCCGCGCCGGGCGTAGAAGGCCTGCGCGCGGGTGTTCTCCTCGTGCACGTGCAGCCGCAGGGCCGACCCGTGCGTCGCCGCCCACACCTCGATCTCGTCGAGCAGCGCATCAGCGACACCAGTGGCACGACCCCGGTGCGAGGGTGCGACGTAGACGCCGACCAGGAGCGGTCCGACACGGGGACCGGGGACGTACACCCCCATCGTCCCGACCCACGTGCCGTCGGCGTCGATCGCGGCGAGGGTCGTCCCGCCGACGTCGTGTTCACGGCGACCGCGGCGCCGCCAGTCACGCTCCTGCAGCTGCTCGGCGTCGGCGAGCCGCTCCCCGTAGGCCTTCGGGGTGTCCTGGATCATCTCGAGCCGCAGCGCACGGACCCGCTCCCAGTCGTCCTCGGTGGTCGGTCGGATCGTCGTTCCCCGCATGCCCCGAGCCTAGGGGCGACGGGCCCGGAGAAGTCGTCCCAATCCGACTGACAGAGGGTGCCGAATCACCTGCAACGACCGGGAACCACCCGGAGCGCTCACCAGCCGCACACCGCTGGTTCTCCACCCTGCACCAGGGTGTGTTCGGCGCGCACACAGCAGCCGCGCCGAGCGCGACAACAGCAAAGGACTGATCACGATGCGTAAGAGCCTCAAGACCTCCATCACCCTCGCCACCACCGGCGCCCTCGTGCTGGGCGGTGCCGCGTTCGGCATCTCCTCCGCCCAGGCCGCGACCCCCGCGATCCACACGGTGTCCTCGTCGTCGTCGAAGATCCCCGCACCGGTCGCCTCGGTGCCCGAGGTCCTCGG
>NZ_MJGM01000009.1:17118-105556 GCF_001864905.1 Curtobacterium sp. MCBA15_007 | reverse complement strand
GCGCCGCCACGCGCCTCCCGGCCACCGCGCCCCACCCCACTGCACCCGGTCGCGGGTCGCAACAACCCGCCAGGCGCGCAGCGAGCGGTCGCAGACCGTCGCCTGCGGCGCCGCCAGCCGACGGTTCCTGACCACTCGCGCGCTGGCCCACGACGTGTCGTGACCACTCGGCGGCGGGCCGGCTAGGCGACGAACCGCGACCGGCCGACGGCCTGGAGGCGCGTGCCGGCGCCGTCACGGGCCTCCCGGCCGCCGCGCCCCACCCCGCTGCACCCGCGCACCGGTCGCAACACCCCGCCGGGCCCGCGCCGAGCGGTCGCAGACCGTCGCCGGCGGCGCCGCCAGCCGACGGCTCGTGACCACACGACGTGCGGCCCACGACGAGTCGTGACCACTCGGCGGCGGGCCGGCCAGGCGACGAAACGCGACCGGCCGACGGCCTGGAGGCGCGTGGCGGCGCCGGGACAGGGCCACGGCCGGTCGCAACACCCCGTCGGGCGCGCGGCGAGCGGTCGCAGACCGTCGCCTACGGCGCCGCCAGCCGACGGTTCGTGACCACTCGCGCGCCGGCCCACGACGAGTCGTGACCAGCCCCACCCGGCCGCCGGCCCGCCGGCCCAGCCGCCGGCGCAGCCGCGTCAGGCCGCGGGCCGCCGGGGCACCACGAGCGGCGTGCCGGTCTCGGGGTCGGGGACGACGACGCACGGCAGGCCGAAGACGTCCTCGACGAGGTCCGCGGTGAGCACCGACGCCGGCTCCCCCGAAGCGACGATCGCACCGTCGCGCATCGCGATGACGTGGGTGGCGTAGCGGGCGGCCTGGTTCAGGTCGTGCAGCACCGCGACGACTGTGCGGCCGGCGGCGTGCAGCGTCGAGGCGAGTTCGAGCACGTCGTACTGGTGCGCGATGTCGAGGAACGTCGTCGGCTCGTCGAGCAGCACGATGTCGGTCTGCTGCGCGAGCACCATCGCGATCCACACCCGCTGCCGCTGCCCGCCGGAGAGCTCGTCGACACTGCGGTCGGCGAGTTCCACCGTCGACGTCTGCTCGAGTGCGGCCTGCACGGCCTGCCGGTCGGATCCGGACGAGGGGTGCAGCAGGTCCTGGTGCGGGAACCGGCCCCGGGACACCAGGTCGCGCACGGTGATGCCGTCGGGGGCGATCGGGGTCTGCGGGAGCATCCCGACCCGGCGGGCGACGGCCTTCGGGCGGTAGGAGTCGATCGGCGCCCCGTCGAGGAACACCGTGCCGGCACGGGGCTTCAGGGTGCGGGCGAAGGACTTCAGCAGCGTCGACTTGCCGCAGGCGTTCGGGCCGACGATGACCGTCAGCTCACCGTCGGGGATGTCGACGTCGAGCGTGTCCACCACGACCCGGTCGTCGTACGCCAGGGTCAGCCCGCGGGCGCCCAGCGCGGTGGTCGGGACCGGGCCGTGCGCGGCACCCGCGGTCGGCATCAGTGCTCGGCCTTGCCGTGCCGCCAGTAGCCCATGAACGCGACCTGCTTGCGGTCGATGCCGACGCCGCGCACCAGGTGGCGGCGGAGTTCCTTGACGCAGCCGGCCTCGCCAGCGATCCACGCGTACACGGGACGCTCCTCGACAGCGGCGGGGACGTCCCACAGCACCTGCTCGTCGACGTCGACGTCGGTGAGCTCGGCGGCCGGCTCGCACGCGGCGGCAGTGGCCGGTGCGACGGTGGAGGCCCAGGCGTGCACCTGGTCGGTCATCCGGACGCCGTGGGTGGCGCCGTTCCGGGCGATCCAGCGGACCTCGACCCCGGCGGGCGCGCTGACGGGCAGCCGGTCGGCGTCGGTGGGCACCTCGATGAAGACGTGGCCGACGGTCGAGACGTCGAGGGCTTCGAGGATGGCGCAGATCGCCGGTGCGGCGGTCTCGTCCCCGGCGAGCAGGATCCGGTTCGCGTGCCCGGGAGCGAACTCGGCGGCACCGGTCGGCAGGTCCTCCGGCGACTCGGGCACGCGCGGCCCGACGATGCGCAGCTCGTCACCGACGCGGCACGCCGACACCCAGCGCGACGCCGGACCGGTGTCGCCGTGCGCGACGAAGTCGATGTCGAGCTCGCGGGCGTCCGGCCGGAACGAACGGACCGTGTACGTGCGGAGCGGGTTCCGGGTCTCGTCCGGCAGCGCGCGCCAGGCGGCGTACCAGTCCTCGTCCTCGGGCAGTTCGGAGAAGCCGATGCCGGGCAGGGGCAGCACGATCTTGATCCGCTGGTCGAGACCGACCGAGGAGAAGTCGGCGAGCGCGTCGCCCGTCAGTGTCACCCGGACGAAGTTCGGGGTGAGCGACGTGACGGCGGCCACACGGACGGGGAAGACGCGATACCGGGTTGCCACGGAACCGAGTATGGCATGCCTTACCTAACGCCTCCAGGCCCCCGGAACGGTGCGAGGATCGTCCCCGTGTCCGAAGCCCCCGACGACGAATTCGCCGACCTGCCCGCCCTCGCCAGCGCGAGCGGCGTGACCACGCCGCTCCGCGCCTCCAGGCAGGTGGTCCGCACCGCGGACGGTCAGGAGATCTCCGCGATCCGGTGGGGCGACGCTGGCCGGGAGGCGCGGATCACCTACCTGCACGGGCTCGGCATCGACGCCCACAGCTTCGACACCACGGCACTCGCCGTGGGCGAGCCGGCGGTCGCCCTCGACCTGCCCGGCCACGGTCGGTCGTCGTGGCGGGAGGACGCGGACTACGCGGCCGCCGCGACCGCGCCGAGCGTGCTCGCCGCGCTCGACGCGCTCGCGGTGCCGCCGGGGGTCGTCGTCGGGCACTCGCTCGGCGCCATCCTGTCCGCTCGGCTCGCGGCCACCGCGCCGGAGCGGGTCACCGGACTCGTGCTCGTCGACATGTCGCCGGACTTCGCGCAGCGTGCGGTCGACCGGATCGCCCGTGCGCTCGAGGCCGAGGAGCCGTTCGAGTCCCTCGAGCAGGTCGTCGACCGGGCGATCGAGGCGCGGGTCGGTGACGACCGGCAGGTACTGCTGCGCGAGGCCCGGCACACGACGGCCCTCGGTGCGGACGGACGGCTCGTCCGCCGGCACCACTTCCCGCACCTGCCCGCCGGCCGGACGTCGTCGGTGGGGCGCTTCGCCGACGCGTGGCCGGACCTCGAGGCCCTGCGCGTGCCGATCCTGCTCGTCCGGGGCGACCGCGGGTACGTCTCCCCGAAGCTGCACGCCGGGTTCGCCGAGCGTCTGCCGGACGCCGAGATCGTGACGGTGACCTCGCGGCACGCGGTGCAGAACCAGGCGCCCCTCGAACTGGCGTCGGCGATCCGGGCATGGGCGGGGCGGCACGGATTGTTGCACCCGATCGAAGAACCGTCGCCGGACGGCCCCGGCCGCCGGTAGCCTCGTGCGAGCGCGAGGCCCGATCCCGCCCTCGCGCCCGGAAGGAACCCACCACCCCATGAGTCCGCTCCTGCTCCGTCGTCCTGCACGCACCTCGCGCACCGGGCGCGCTGTCGTCGCCGCCACCGCGGTCGCCGTCGTCGCAGCCGTCGCGCTGACCGGCTGCTCCGGCTCGTCCGACACCACCGGCGGCAAGGACGCCACGGTCCGTGTCGGGCTCGTGCTCGAGCCGACGAGTCTCGACATCCGCACCCAGTCCGGGGCGGCGCTCGACCAGGTGCTCATCGACAACGTGTACCAGGGGCTCGTCGGCCGGACCGCCCAGGGCGACGTCCGCGACGTGCTGGCCTCGTCGCACCAGGTGTCCGACGACGGCCTGACGTACACGTTCACGCTGCGGGACGGCACGACGTTCCAGGACGGCAAGCCGGTCACCGCGGCCGACGTCGTGTGGTCGCTCGAGCAGGTCAAGTCGAACGACTCGTACGTCGACTCGGCCAAGCTCGCGGGCGTCACGTCGATCACCTCGCCGTCCGCGGACTCCGTCGTGCTGCAACTCGCGAAGCCCGACTCCGACCTGCTCTGGAACCTGACCGGTCGCGCCGGCCTGGTGCTCGAGAAGGCCGCGGACAACGACCTGTCCGACAGTGCGAACGGCACCGGCCCGTTCGAGGTGTCGGACTGGAAGCAGGGCGACTCGCTCACCTTCGACCGCAACGAGGACTACTGGGGCACGAAGGCGAAGGTCGCGAAGATCGTCTTCCGGTACATCACCGACCCGTCGACCGCCGTCAACGCGATGGCGAACGGTGACCTCGACGTCCTGAACCCGGTCGACGGCACCCTGAAGAGCCAGCTGCAGGGCAACGGCGACATCACGCTGCACAGCGGCAAGACGACCGACAAGTACACGCTGGCGTTCAACGACCGCAAGGAACCCTTCACCGACAAGCGCGTGCGCCAGGCGATCCGGCAGGCGATCGACGCGAAGGCTCTCATCAAGGCGATCGGCGGCACCGGCGTGGAGCAGGGCGGCCCGATCCCGGAGCTCGACCCCGGCTACGAGGACCTGACCGACATCGACGCGTACGACCCCGCGAACGCGAAGAAGCTCCTCGCCGCCGCCGGGCAGCAGGACCTGAAGCTGACGCTCACCTACGCGAACATCTACCCGACCACCATCGGCGACGTGCTGAAGTCCCAGCTCGCCGACGTCGGGATCACCCTGACCGTCAAGCGCGTCGACTTCGCCACCTGGCTGTCCTCGGTGTTCCAGGCGCCGAAGTCCGGCGAGCGGGACTTCGACCTGTCGATGGTCGACCACGTCGAGGCGCGTGACTTCGGCAACTGGGCGAACCCGGACTACTACTTCGGCTACGACAACCCGAAGGTGCAGGCGCTGTACGCCCGGTCGATCGCGGCGACCGACGAGGCCACCAAGACCGAGGCACTGCGGAAGGCCGCACGCATCGTCAGCGAGGACGCGGCCGGCGAGTGGCTCTACACGGCGACCGAGATCACCGCGGTGCGCTCCGGCGTGACGGGCTTCCCGGTCGACGGCGGCAACTCGCGCCTCGACCTGTCGAAGCTCGCGGTCAAGTGAGGCGGAGCCACACCACGCCCCGGAGCGGCCGCGTGCCCGGGGCGCACTCCATCCCCGTAGCATCGGTGTCGTGACCCGGTTCCTCATCGGGCGGGCGCTCCTGCTCGTCGTCGGCCTGCTCGTGGCGAGCGTCATCATCTTCGCCACGCTCCGCGTGCTGCCCGGTGACGTCGCCCAGGTCGTCGCCGGCACGCAGTCGACCCCGGCGCAGGTGGAGCAGCTCCGCCAGCAGCTCGGACTCGACCGGCCCGTCGTGGTGCAGTACCTCGACTGGATCGGCGGGGTGTTCCGCGGCGACCTGGGCCGTTCCCTGGTGACGAACGGTGCCGTCGCTCCGGAGATCGCGCAGAAGCTCGCGATCACCCTGCCGCTCGCCGCGATGTCGCTGGTGACCGCCCTGGTGATCGGCGTGCCGCTCGGGGTCGTCGCCGCGGTGCTCCGTCGCCGCCCGGGAGGTGCCGTCATCGGGTTCGTCGCACAGGCCGTCGCCGCCGTGCCCGTCGTGTGGGCCGGCATGCTCCTGGTCGCGCTGTTCGCCGTGACGCTGCACTGGCTGCCGACGCAGGGCTTCCCGCTCGACGGCTGGTCGGAACCCGGGCGGGCGTTCGCGTCGCTCGTGCTGCCCGCGCTGACCATCGGTGCTGTCGAGGGGGCCGTGATCCTGCGGTTCACCCGCTCCGCCACGCTCTCCGTCCTCGACGCCGACCACCTGCGCACCGCGGCCGCGATCGGCCTCACCCGCACGCAGGCCCTGCTCCGTCACGGGCTGCCGAGCGTCGCCCTGACGGTGCTCGCCGTCCTCGGGGTGCAGATCGCCGGGCTCCTCGTCGGGGCCGTCGTCGTCGAACAGCTGTTCTCGCTGCCCGGGGTCGGTCGGATGCTCGTGACCGACGTCGGCCGCCGTGACATCACCAAGGTGCAGTCCGAACTGCTCGTGCTCACGGGGCTCGTGCTGCTCGTCGGGTTCGCCGTCGACGTCGTGCACCGCACCCTCGACCCCCGACAGCGCGAGGTGCAGGGATGATCCGCCGCCTGGTGTCCCGACCGACCGGGGTCTTCGCCGTCGTCGTGCTCGGCCTGCTGGTCGTGCTCGCCGCCGTGTCGTTCGTCTGGACGCCGCAGGACCCGTTCCGCGCCGATCCGTTCCACCAGTGGGAGGGACCGAACGCCGCGCACTGGTTCGGCACCGACGCCGCCGGCCGCGACATCGCCAGCTACCTGCTCGCCGGCACCCGCACCACCGTGCTCGTCGCCGTCGGCTCCGGCGTGATCGCGAGCGTCGTCGGCATCGTCCTCACCGCGATCGGTTCGCTCACCGCCCGCTGGGTGCGCGAGGGCACCGCGGTCCTGCTCGACATCCTGGTGGCGTTCCCGACCCTGCTCACCGCGATGCTCCTGACCGCGGTGTTCGGCGGGTCGCTCGGCGTGGTGATCGTCAGCGTCGGGCTGTCCTTCGGCGTCACGATCGCCCGCGTGGCCCGCGGCGAGATCCGGCGGATCGCCCGGAGCGACTACGTCACCGCGGCGCGGGCATCGGGCGTCGGCGGTGCCGGGGTGCTGTTCCGCCACCTGGTGCCGAACGCGGCGCCGCTGTTCACCGTGCAGCTGTCGCTCGCGATGGCCACGGCCGTGCTCGCCGAGGCCGGGCTGTCCTACCTGGGCTACGGCGCCGGGTCCGACACCGCGTCGTGGGGCAGCCTGCTGTCCGACCTGCAGACCTACATCGGGGTCCACCCGTGGAGTGCGACCTGGCCGGGCGCCGCCATCGCCCTCGTCGTCGCGGCACTCTCGCTGCTCGGCGACGCGGTGCGCGACGCCTCCGACCCGCGGCTGACGACGAGCGACCGCAGCACCGACGGCCGTCGCAGCGATCCGGCGACGACCACCCCGGGGGTGACCGCATGACCGCCGACGCACGCGCCGGATCCGGCCCAGCCGGCCCAGCCGGCACCGACGCGACCACCGCAGCCTCCGGGCTCGAGGTGCGCGGGTTGTCGGTCCGCATCACGGGGCGGACGATCCTCGACGACGTCAGCTTCACCGTGCCTCCCGGCCAGCGCGTCGGCGTGATCGGCGCGAGCGGATCCGGCAAGTCGATGACCTCGCTCGCCCTGATGGGCCTTGCGCCCACCGGCGCCGTCATGACCGGCAGCGTCCGCCTGGACGGCACCGAACTCGTCGGCCTGCCCGACCGCGAGCGCGCGCGACACCGCGGATCGGGCATCGCGATGGTGTTCCAGGAGCCGGGCACCGCGCTCGACCCGTTGCGACGGGTCGGCGGGCAGATCGCCGAGCCGCTGCGCCTGCACCGCGGGCTCGACCGTCGCGCGGCCCGCGCGGCGGCCGTCGACCTGGCGGCGTCCGTGGGCCTGCCCGACCCGGAATCGCTGCTGCGGCAGTACCCGCACCAGCTGTCCGGCGGGCAGCGGCAGCGGATCTGCATCACGATGGCGATGGCGGGCGAGCCGTCGTACCTGGTGGCCGACGAACCGACCACGGCGCTCGACGTCACGACCGAGGCACGCATCCTCGACCTGTTCGAGCACCTGCCCGCGGGCATGGTGTTCGTCACCCACGACCTCGCCGTGCTCGCGCGCATCGCCGACACCGCCGTGGTGCTCGACGCCGGCCGGGTGGTCGAGCAGGGCCGGGTCGCGGACCTGCTCGCCGCGCCGCAGCACCCCGCCACCGCCGCGCTCGTCGACGCCGCACGTGCCACCGCCAGGAGGACCGCCCCGTGACCCTCCCGGCCCTGGAGACCACCGGTCTCCACCGCACCTACCGCCTCCCCCGCCGCGGCCCGTTCGAACCCGGTCCGGTCCGCACCGCAGTCGACGGTGTCGACCTGACGGTCGCCCCCGGCGCACGGCTCGGCATCGTCGGCGAATCGGGGTCCGGCAAGTCCACGCTGGTCCGGCTGCTCGCCGGCCTCGAGGGCCCTTCCGCCGGCACCGTCGCCGCCTCCGGTCGTCCGGTGGTCGCGTCCCGGTCCGCGCGCGCCTTGCGCTGGTTCCGTCGCGAGACCGGCGTGGTGTTCCAGGACCCGTACGCGTCCCTCGACCCGCGGATGCGCGTCGGCGCGATCGTCGCCGAGCCGCTGCGGGCACTGCAGGTCCCGGGGTCGCACGACGAGCTCGTGCGTGCCGTGCTGGAGCGCGTCGACCTGCCCGCGGACACGGTCGACCGGTACCCACACGAGTTCTCCGGCGGGCAGCGGCAGCGGATCGCGATCGCCCGGGCCGTGGTGCACTCGCCCCGGATCCTGTTCGGCGACGAGCCGATGAGCGCCCTCGACGTGGTCGTCCGTGCCCGGGTGATCGAGCTGTTCCGATCGCTCGCCGACGACCTCGGGCTGACGCTCGTGCTGGTGTCGCACGACATCGGCGTCGTGCAGCGGCTGTGCGACACGGTCGCGGTGATGTCCCACGGCAGGGTCGTCGAGCACGGGCCGGTTTCGCTCCTCGATGCGCCGCAGCACCCGGTGACGCGGGCGTTGGTGGCGGCGGCGCCGACGCTGCCGTAGGCGGGCGGGCGGCGGCGGGCGGGCGGGCGGGCGGCGCACCGTGCACGCTCCGCCACTCCGTGCGAGCTTGCCCGCACGGAGCCGACCCACAAGGCCGCACCGAACAAGCAACGCCGCACCACATGCACGAAACCGCACCGTGCACGCTCCGCCAACCCGTGCGAGCCTGCCCGCACGGAGCCGCCCTACAAGGCCGCACCGAACAAGCAACACCGCACCACATGCACGAAACCGCACCGTGCGCGCCCCGCCCCGCGCCTCCCGACCGACGCGCACGAGTCCACCGCACCGTGCGCGCCCCGCCAACCCGTGCGAGCTTGCCCGCACGGAGCCGGCCTACAAGGCCGCACCGAACAAGCAACACCGCACCACATGCACGAAACCGCACCGTGCGCCCAGCCAGGAGGCACGGCAACGGCCCGGCCCGCGCCTCCCGACCGACGCGCACGAGCCCACCGCACCGTGCACGCCCCGCCACCCCGTGCGAGCTTGCCCGCACGGCGCCGGCCTACAAGGCCGCACCGAACAAGCAACACGCACCACATGCACGAAACCGCACCGTGCACGCCCCGCCACCCCGTGCGGGCTTGCCCGCACGCGGCCGGCCTACAAGGCCGCACCGAGCGTGCAACGCCGCACCAGCCTGACAACGCCGCACGGTGCGCCGCTCGCCCCGCGCCCCGCGCGCTCCCGGAGCCGCCCGGGCCTGGCGTCAGGCGGTCCAGGCAGCCGGGTGCCGCCGCTGCCAGCGCAACCGGCGCTCGAGCTGCGCGCCGATCGCGAGCAGGACGCGCTCCCCGCCGGGGCGTCCGATCAGCTGCACGCCCATCGGCAGCCCGCGCCCGTCGGGGTGGTCGTCGTCGGTCACGCCGACCGGCAACGTGATCGCGGGGAGCCCGGAGACGTTCGCCATCGACGTCCACGGCGAGTAGGCGCACTGGCGGCGGAAGTCCTCGTCCGGGTCGTCGCCGTACCAGCCGAGGGGCCGCGGCGTCATCGCGAGGGTCGGCGTGAGCACCGCGTCGAACCGGTCGAACGCGCCGATGAGCGTCGTCGAGAAGGTGTCGAGCGTCGTCATCGCGTCGAGGACCTGCGTGGCGGACAGTGCCTGCCCACGCGCCACGAGCCAACCCACGAGCGGGGTCAGCGCCGACAGGTCGATTCCGGGCACCAGCGGCAGGCGGGCAGCCGAGCTCTCCCACGCCACCCGGAACGCGTCGGCGTAGGGCACGCGGGGCATCCGGACGTCCTCGACGCCGTGCCCGACCTCGCCGAGCACCCGCACGGCCGTCTCCACGGCGGCACGGGCAGCGGGATCGACGACCACGTCGACGGTGTCGTCCCACGGCGAACCGTCGAGCACCCCGACGACGAACCGGCCCTCGCCGCGGACGGCGGCCGCGGTGAACGGCCCCTCGCCGACGTCGGGGGCGACGAGGGCGTACGGCGACGGCTCCGGCAGCCCGGTCGGCGCGACCAGCGCGTCGAGGAGCATGCCCGCGTCGGCGACGGAGCGGGTGAGCGGTCCGGCGACCGACAGGCCGCCGACGCCGGAGCGGCCGGGCATGGACGGCACACGACCGCGGCTCGGCTTCAGCCCGACGAGTCCGGTCGCCGCCGCGGGGATCCGCACCGACCCGCCGCCGTCCGAACCGATCGCGGCCGGCAGCAGCCCGGCGGCGACGGCGACGGCCGCACCGCTCGACGACCCGCCCGGCGCCCGCGTGGTGTCGTAGGGGTTCCGGGTCACGCCGAGCCGGGTCTCGGACGACGAGGACATACCGAACTCCGGTGACGCCGTCTTGCCGAGGCTGACCGTGCCGGCCGCGTCGAGCGCGGCGACGAGCGGGTGGTCGGCCGCGGCGGGCCGCTCCGGCAGGCTCGCGGTGCCGTTCCGCGTGGGCACGCCGGCACGGTCGTACAGGTCCTTGTCGGCGGACGGGAGGCCCCACAGCGGTCTCGACGTCGGCACCAGGTGGCCGAGGCGGTCGGCTCGGGCCCGGGCCGCGTCCGCGGTGACCGTCACGAAGGCGCCGAGTCCGGCGTCCAGGCGTTCCACGCGGGCCAGGTAGTGCTCGGTGACCTCGAGGGCGGTCGCCTCCCCTCGACGGATCCAGTCCCAGAGTTCCTGTGCGGAGAGGTGGTGGAGTTCGAACACGGCTCCGAGCCTAGGCGGCGGCACGTATCCTTCGACGGTGGACACGACTCTCCCCTCCGGCACGACGAAGCGCCGGATCGAACTGCGGCTCGTGAAGCCCCTGTTCGTCTGGTTCGCCCGGCCGACCGTCACCGTCGACGGGGTGGGGCACCCGGCGCAGTGGGGCACCGGCACGTGGGCGGTGCCGGACGACGGCGACACGGTGATCGGCGTGTACCTGTTCAACCGCGCGTGGCGGTTCGGGGCGGCTTCGGTGCCGGTGGGTGGTTCGAACGCGCTCGAGTACCGGGGCGGGCTGCTGCCGATCGGTGCGGGCCGGTTGACGCCGCGGGGCTGAGGGTCGCGCCGGTGGTGTCGCTCCCGCGTGGGACGATGGGCGCATGACCGCCACGCTCGTCGCCAAGGGCCTGTCCGGCGGGTACGCCGCTCGCACGCTGTTCGACTCCCTCGACCTGACGGTGGCGCCGGGCGACGTGATCGGGGTCGTCGGCGTGAACGGTGCCGGCAAGTCCACGCTGCTCCGGCTGCTGGCCGGGGTCGACGAGCCGCTGGCCGGCACGGTCTCCCTGGCGCCGACGGACGCGTTCGTGGGGTGGCTCCCCCAGGAGCACGAGCGCATCGCGGGCGAGACCGTCGCGGCGTACCTCGGGCGCCGGACCGGCTGCACCGAGGCGACGGTGACGATGGACGCAGCGGCGGCGGCCCTCGGGGACCCCGACGCCGGCGACGCAGCGGCCGACCGGTACTCGGCGGCGCTCGACCGCTGGCTCGCCGCAGGGGCCGCGGACCTGGAGGACCGGATCCCGGCGGTGCTCGCCGACCTCGGCCTCGAACCCAGTACCGGCGACTCCGCTGCGGACGGCGTCGGCCCGGACTCCCTGATGACCGCGCTGTCCGGTGGGCAGGTCGCCCGCGTCGGGCTCGCCGCGCTGCTGCTGTCACGGTTCGACATCGTCCTGCTCGACGAGCCGACCAACGACCTCGACCTGGACGGCCTCGACCGACTCGAGGCGTTCGTGCGCGGCCTGCGCGGCGGGGTGGTGCTCGTCAGCCACGACCGTGAGTTCCTGGCGCGCTCGGTGACCTCGGTGCTCGAGCTCGACCTGGCGCAGTCGTCGAACCGGCTGTTCGGTGGCGGGTACGACTCGTTCCTCGAGGAGCGCGAGATCGCCCGGCAGCACAAGCGGGACGCGTACGACGAGTTCGCGTCGACGAAGGCCGACCTGGTCTCGCGGGCACGGACGCAGCGCGAGTGGTCGAGCCAGGGTGTCCGGAACGCCATGAAGAAGAGCCCGGACAACGACAAGATCCGCCGCCGTGCCGCCTCGGAGTCGAGCGAGAAGCAGGCGCAGAAGGTCCGGCAGATGGAGTCCCGCATCGCCCGGCTCGACGAGGTCGAGGAGCCGCGCAAGGAGTGGCAGCTCGAGTTCACGATCGGCAGCGCACCCCGGTCGTCGGCCGTCGTGGCGACGCTGTCGAACGCCACGTTCACCCAGGGCGACTTCACCCTCGGCCCGGTCTCCCTGCAGGTCGACGGCGGTGACCGGATCGGCATCACCGGTCCGAACGGCGCCGGCAAGTCCACCCTGCTCCGGGCGCTGCTCGGCAGGCAGGCGCCGACGACGGGCACGGCCTCGCTCGGCTCGAGCGTCGCGGTCGGCGAGGTCGACCAGGCGCGTGCGGCGTTCACCGGCGACCAGCCCCTTGCGGCGGCGTTCGAGGCGATCGTCCCCGAGTACACGACGGCCGACGTCCGGACGCTGCTCGCGAAGTTCGGGCTCAAGGCGGACCACGTCGGCCGACCGGCCTCGGCCCTCTCCCCCGGCGAGCGCACCCGGGCCGGGCTCGCACTGCTGCAGGCCCGCGGGGTGAACGTGCTCGTGCTCGACGAGCCGACCAACCACCTGGACCTCACTGCGATCGAGCAGCTCGAGCAGGCACTGGAGTCCTACGACGGGACCCTGCTGCTCGTCACACACGACCGGCGCATGCTGGAGACCGTCCGACTCGACCGGCAGTGGCGGGTCGAGGGCGGCACCGTCACCGAACGCTGACGGATCCACCGAACGCTGACGGATCGACCGAGGGGACGCACCATGCGACGCAACACCTGGATCGCGACGACCGCCGGGGTGGTGGTGCTCGCCGTCGCCGCCGTCGTGGTGGGGGTGAGCGTCGGGTCGCCCGAGCCCGAGCCGGAGTCGACCCGCGCGGCACGGGCGACGACGACACCGACCCCGAGTGCCACGCGGACGCCGACGCTCGCGGCCGTCCCCGCCGCACCGTCCGACGCGACCCTGGCCGCGCTGCCGCTGGCGTTCCACGACGCGGTCGTCCCGCAGCTGCTCGACGGTTCGGACGTGGAGCCGGAGGACACGTGGCAGATCGCGACCCCGCGCACGTCGCTCGTCGCCCTGTACGCGAGCCCGTCGAGCCGCGCCCGGCCGGTGGCGACCCTGTCCCACCTGGTGTCGACGATCAACCGGCCCGCGGCGACGGCGGTCTGGGGGCGCTCCCCCGGCAAGGACGGCGGGATGCTCCTGGTGTCGACGCCGTCCCGCAACCGCACCCCCGGTGACGGCGGCGACCCGGACGCCCCGAGCGCGACGTTCGCCTGGGCCCGGGCCGCCGACTTCACGGTGGTGCGCACCGACCGGATGATCACCGTCGACGTCGCCGCCAGCACCGTGTCCGTCGTCACCCGGTCGGGCAAGATCACCGCGACCGAGGCCGCCCGGCTCGGCACGCCGGAGGACCCCACACCGGCCGACACCGCCACCTACGTCGAGGCGGCGTACGTCGACACCCGCGTCGCGTACACGCAGGGCAACCCGATCATCCTGACCGGGGCGCACTCGTCCCGGATCCCGTCCTACGGCGGCAACGCTGCGCTGACCGCACTGCACTACTACCCGGACCCGACCGGCAGCTCGCACGGCTGCGTGCGGATCTCGGCGGAGATGACCCGCACCCTGGCGGCACTGCCCGTCGGGACGCCGATCCGGTTCAGCTGAGCACCGGCACCACCGGATCAGCCTCGCGGGATCCGGACGAGTCCGAGCCGCTCGACGACCTCGGCGCTCTCTTCTTCCGGGGTGCGGTCGGCGGCGATCGTCACGTGGGCCTCGTCGGGCTGCGGCGGCTCGAGCGTGGCGAGCTGCGACTGCAGCAGCGACGTCGGCATGAAGTGCCCGGAGCGCTGCGCCATCCGCTCCTCGATGAGCGCGCCGTCACCGGCCACGTGCACGAACACCACCCCGGGGGCCCGCAGCACGTCGCGGTACGAGCGCTTCAGGGCCGAGCAGGTCACGACGCCGTTCGTCCCGGCGTCCAGGTGCCCGCGGATCCACCCGGCGACGACGTCGAGCCACGGCCAGCGGTCCTCGTCGGTGAGCGGGGTACCGGCGTGCATCTTGTCGACGTTCGCCTGCGGGTGCATCGCGTCGCCCTCGGCGAACTCCCACCCGACCTGCTCCGCCACCATCGCGGCGACGGTCGACTTGCCGGACCCGGAGACCCCCATCACGACCAGGACGCGGGCGTCGAGCCCGGTGTCGGCCGCACCGGCAGCAGCTGCCGCACCGAGGTCTGCTGCGCCGCTCATCGGATGAACACCCCGGCCAGCAGGACCCCGAGCAGACCGAACACCGAGATGAGGCACTCGAGCACCGTCCACGTCTTGAACGTCTGCCCCACGGTGGTGCCGAGGTACCCCTTCACCAGCCAGAACCCGGCGTCGTTGACGTGCGACAGGAACACCGAGCCAGCACCGATCGCGAGCACGAGCAGCGACGTCATCGGCGTCGACAGGTCGGCAGCGATCGGTGCCATGATGCCCGCGGCGGTCACCGTGGCGACCGTGGCGGAACCGGTCGCGACGCGCACCAGGGCCGAGACGATCCAGGCGACGAGCAGCACGGAGACGCCGGAGTCCTTCACGGCGTCGGCGATCACGCCGCCGATGCCGGTGTCGATGAGCACCTGCTTGAAGCCACCGCCTGCGCCGACGATGAGCAGCACCCCGGCGATCGGGGGCAGCGCGCTCTCGAGCGACTTCGACACCGCCGAGCGGTCCATGCCGCCGCCGATCGCGAAGAAGACCATGGCGTAGACGGCGGCGATGCCGATGGCGATCATCGGGGAGCCGAGGAAGTCGAGCAGCCTCACCCACGAGCCAGCGGCGTCCGGTGCGGTGGCCTCACGGATCGCCTGGGCGAGCATGAGCACGACCGGCAGCAGGATGCCGATCAGCGCGACGGTGAACGACGGGCTGCGCGGCTCGCTGATGACGCGCGTGAAGTCGCTCTTGCCGTTGGGCAGGGACGCGGTGTCCTGCGTGGCGGGGCCGCGCCGGGCCTCCCGTCCGGGGTGCGCCGGGTCGTCGGCGAAGGCGGCGGACCCGGAACCCGACCCCGAGGCGGAACCCGACCCCGACCCGGCGGTGGCGACCGCCCCACGCGACCCGAACATGTCGGGCACGGGGATGTCGACCCAGCGGGCCGCGAAGCGGGCGAAGAGCGGCCCGGCCAGGATGATCACCGGGATCGCCAGCACGATGCCGAAGGCGAGCGTGGTGCCGAGGTTCGCGCCGACGGTGGAGATCGCGACGAGCGGGCCGGGGTGCGGCGGGACGAACGCGTGCATCGTGGACAGGCCGACCAGGGCGGGGACGGCGATCTTCATGATCGGCACCTCGCTGCGCTTGGCGACGAGCACGATGATCGGGATGAGCAGGACGAGGCCGACCTCGAAGAACATCGGGAGCCCGATGAGCGCCCCGATCAGGGCCATCGTCCACGGCAGCGCCGCCTTCGACGACTTCCGCACCAGGGTGTCCACCACGCGGTCCGCTGCGCCGGAGTCGACAAGCATCTTGCCGAACATCGCCCCGAGTCCGACCAGGATGCCGACGCTCGTCATGGTCGCGCCGAAGCCGTCGCCGAAGCTGGTGACCGCCTTGTCCGGAGCGAGCCCTGCACCGATACCGACGCCGAGCGCACCGATCGTGAGCGCGATGAACGGGTGCACCTTGAGCCAGGTGATGAGCGCGATGATCACCACGATGCCGACGAGTGCCGCGATGATCAGCTGCGGGATCGAACCGGACGGGTCGACCGTCTCGGTGGTGCCACCTGCGGCGAGCAGGTGGTCCGGGAGAGCGTGAGGCATCAGCGCCCCTTCCTGGAGTCGCTGCTGCGCGGCTCCGTCGCCTTCGTGTCGAGAGTGGACTGGCGCGACGAACGCCGACCCTCAATAATCTGATTAATCAGACTATACGACGTCGTCCCGCGCGCCAACCGCCCGTCCCCGGAGTCTGCCGCTTCGATGGGATCGGTGTCACGGCGACCGCGTGACCCGTACTGCACGGAGGAACGATGCCCACGGCACGCGGACTGCACGCCCAGGTGCTCGACACGCTCGGCCAGCGGATCGTCGACGGCGACCTGGCCACGGGTTCCGTCGTCCGGCCCGACGTGGTCGCCGACGAGTTCGGGGTGTCCCGCTCCGTCGTCCGCGAGGCCCTGCGCGTGCTGCAGTCGCTCGGCCTGGTCGAGCCCCGGCAGCGCGTCGGCACGCTCGTCCGCGACATCACCGCCTGGGAACTGCTCGCCCCGACCGTCATCCGGTGGCGGGGCACGTCACCGGCGTACTTCGTGCAGCAGCGCGAGCTGGTCGAACTCCGGCTCGGGGTCGAACCGGTCGCGGCGTCCCTGACTGCTGGCACCGACGGCGCCTCCGCCGTGCTCGCCGCCGCCGAGGACATGCTCGACGCCTGCGGGCGCGAGGACAGCCGCGCCTACCTGGAGGCCGACGTCCGCTTCCACCGTGCACTGCTCACCGGGTCGGGGAACGCCGTGTTCGCGCACTTCGCCGGCACAGTCGAGGCGCTCCTGCGCACGCGGACGTCGGAGTCGCGCGACCCGATCACGTGCTGGACGCGCGAAGCGGCGCTCCGGCACCAGGCGGTCGGTCGCGCAGCGGTCGACGGCGATGCCGACGCCGCTGCGGCGGCGGCGACCGCGCTGCTGCGCGTGACGCGCGACGAGTTCATCACCGAGGCTGCGGCGGGCTGACGGGACCGGGCGACGGCCTGGAGGCGCGTGCCGGGCCCGCCACGGGCCTCCCGTCCGCCCTGCAGGGAGCGACCACACCAGCGCTCGACCCGGAGCTGCTGGTCACCACGGGCAGAGCCGCACCCACATGAGCGGTCGCTCAGGAGGTTCAGGACTTGCGCCCCACGGGTTGTGGTGCGCGCGGTCCTGACTAGCCTGTTGCCGGGGGAGCATCTAGGGTTCCTCGACCGAAATCGGAGGAATCTCGTGCAACGACAGACCCGTGTCGCTCGAACAGTGGCGATGATCGCCATCGCCGCGACGACGATGGTCGGGCTGGTCGGGTTGGCCGGTCCAGCGCAGGCCGACCCTGCGTTCTCGGTGTCCGGGACGTTGACCGGCAAACCGTCCGCCACAGCCGCCGCTGTCCCGCTCGCCGGCGTCGAGGTCTACCTCAGTGGCCTCGCGGGAAACTACGTTTCCGCGTACGCGTACACCGACGCGGCGGGGCACTGGTCGATCTCCGAGATGGACGACCACTCCAGCGGCGCCGACGACGTCCCGCTCGCCGCGGGCTCGTACACGGTCCAGTTCAACTGCGCCACCACCGGCAGGAGCAGCTGCAACCACGACTACGTCGTGGAGTACCTCGGCCACACGCTCCTGTCGAGTGACTCGACCAAGGTCACACTGACTGCAGCCCACCCGACGGCAGTCGCTGACGACGAACTCGCTCGGGGCGCGGCGGTCTCGGGCACGGTGACCACCGCCGACGGCACGCCGATCGCCGGCGCGTCGGTGTCGGCGAACCCGGTGGGTGGCTTCTCGAACAGCCACACGACCACGGCCGTCGACGGCAGCTACACCCTCGACCAACTGACGACGACGAACGACGTCATCAGCGCGGGCTTCTACGACTCCGCGCACCCCGACGCGCACGGTTTCCCGATCCGGTACAGCACGCAGTGGTGGGACCACGCCTCCACGCAGGGTGCCGCGACGCCGGTCCCGCTGGTCCCGGCCTCCACGAAGCCCGACATCGACTTCGCACTGTCCGTCACGCCGTTCGTGAGCGGGCGGGTGGTCGACGCCGCGGGGAACGGTGTCCCCGCACTCACCATGGTCCCGATGCGCTTCGATCCGGGCACCGACCAGTTCGTCGGGCCGAGGTCGGGTCCGAACGAGACCGACGCGCAGGGGTACTTCCGGCTCACTGGCGACCTCGGTTCCGCGACCCGGTACAAGCTGCTGTTCTCCGACTCGCTCGGCAGCGACGACGAGAACCCGCAGACCCGGACTCCGTTCGAGACGACCTGGTACCGCGACGCCGCTTCGTTCGACGAAGCGACCGTCATCACCGTGCCGACGAGCGGGAGCGCGGACCTCGGCACGATCCCCGTTTCCCCGCACACGGGTGCGTTGCGCTTCATCGGCAACCCGGTCATCCAGCAGGACCAGTTCCAGGACGGCTTGCTCGTGGTCAGTGGTGTCGCCGCCTCCCCGGGGACGGCGAAGAGCACTGCTCAGTGGTACCGCGACGGCACTGCGATCAGCGGAGCGACGAGCTACTCGTACACGCCGGTCGCAGCGGACGTGGGGACCGTCCTCACCGTCACCGTCACCGCGAAGCTCGGCACCGAGACGGCCTCTGCGACGTCCGCGGGGTACGAGGCGCCGTCGGACGAGTAGTCGCTCGGACCGCTCTCCGCAGTGACGAGTGCCGGGCGCTCGACGTGCCGGAGCGCGCGCGTTCAGACGGCGGGGTCGCCGTGGCGGCGACCGGGCGACGTCCTGGAGGCGCGTGCCGGGCCCGCCACGGGCCTCCCGTCCGCCCTGCAGTCGCGTCTCGAGCGTGACCGACGTCCTTCAGGTCCGTCGCGTCCCTATCGGCGCCGGCGCCGGGGCCGTCAGCGGCGGCGGGCGAACAGCCGCGGCCCGCGCAGGCGGAGCCGCATCGTGACGGTGCCGAGCCAGCGGTCGTACTTGTAGCCGACCTTGCCCATCCGGCCGACCTCCTCGAAGCCGAGCCGCTCGTGCAGCCGGATCGACGCCTCGGCCTGCCGGTCCGCGATGACCGCCACCACCTCGCGCACCCCGGCCAACCGGCACTCGTCGAGCAGGGCCTCCATCAGCGCACGGCCGAGGCCCTTGCCACCGGACGCGGCACCGAGGTAGATCGAGTCCTCGACGACGTGGTTCGAGCGGTCCCGCGGGTTCCACGCGTCGACCAGCGCGTACCCGAGGATCTGCCCGGCGGGGTTCTCCGCGACCAGGAACGGCAGCCGGCGCTTGCGGATGTCGTCGTAGCGCTTCTTCCACGCGGCGTACGTGAACGCCGACGGGTCGAAGGTCACCGACGAGTTCCGGACGTAGTGCGTGTGGATCTCGCGCACGTGGGGCAGGTCCCCCACCTCGGCCGCACGGATGCGGTACTCGAAGGCCGTCTCGGTCGCCGCCGGGGCACGCAGGTGTCGCGGCAGGACCCGCCGTCGCTGGTATTCCTCCTCGAGCACGTGCCGAGCCTACTGAGCGGGCAGCGTCCAGTCGACGGGCGGTGCGCCCTGCGACTCGAGCAGGGCGTTCACCTGCGAGAACGGGCGGCTGCCGAAGAACCCGCGAGACGCGCTGAGCGGACTCGGGTGGGCCGAGGCGACGACCGGGGTGTCGCCGATGAGCGGCCGCACCGACCCGGCCTGGGCGCCCCAGAGCACGGCCACGAGCGGGGTACCGCGGGCGACGAGCGCTCGGACCGCCTGGTCGGTCACCGCTTCCCAGCCCTTGCCGCGGTGGCTGCCGGCCTCACCCGCCTGCACGGTGAGCACCCGGTTGAGCAGCAGCACGCCCTGGTCGGACCACGCCCGCAGGTCACCGTGCGCAGGCGGTGTCACCCCGACGTCGTCGGACAGCTCGCGGTAGATGTTCGCCAGGCTCCGCGGCACCGGACGGACCGCGGGGTCGACGGCGAACGACAGGCCGATCGGGTGGCCGGGCGTCGGGTAGGGGTCCTGGCCGACGACCAGCACCCTGACGGCGCCGAACGGGCTCGTGAACGCGCGCAGGACGTCACCGCCGGCGGGCAGCCAGTGCCGACCCGCAGCGGTCTCGTCACGGAGCCACGTACCGATCCGGTGCACGTCGTCCTCGACCGGGGCGAGCGCCGACGCCCAGCCGGGGTCGACCAGGTCGGCGAGCGGCCGCGGTTCCACGTCGGCTACGCGCCCATGGTGGCGACGGACACCGACTCGTCGCCGGCCATCACGCGCCAGACGCTGCCGGTCCCCCGGACCTCGAGCGCCCCTTCACCGACGACGAGCGTGGTGTCCTCGTCGATCGCGAGCCCGGCGGTGACGAACTCGGCCTCGGCGCTGGCGATGAGCCGCGCGAGCGTGCCGGCCTGCACCGCGTGGACGTCGATCGTCAGGTCGACCAGCCCGAGGCCCTCGCGGAGCTCGACCTCGTCCAGGCCCTCGGACGCGGCCTCGGGGCAGATCTCGACGCCACCGATGCGCCAGCCGCCCACCAGGGCACGGTCGGCGGCGATCATCGCGCCGGCCGAGTAGCCGAGGTAGGGCAGACCGTCGGAGACGAGCAGGCGGAGCTGGTCCACCAGCGGCGCGATCGCCGCGAGGTAGTCGGGCGTGACACCGCCGCCGATCACCAGGGCGTCGACGTCGCTCAGGACCGTCGTGTCGAAGACCTGGCCGGCAGCGACCTCGGTGACGAGCACCTCGGCTGTTCGCGGGCCACCGAGGACCTCGGCGATGTCGGCGGTCGACGCCGGGCTGCCGCCGTCCGGGCCCGCCACGGAGAGCAGGGCGATGCGCGGGACGCTGCGGCCGACCGCCGCCGAACGGGCGGTGGCCTCGGCGAGGAACGGCGCGGCGGCGTCCGAGGCGGCGAACAGCCCGCCGCCGACCAGGTGGATGCTCACGACTCGGCCGTCACGGGCGCCAGGGCGCTCCACGGGAACGTGATCCAGCCGTCGACCCGGCGCCACACGTGGTCGGGCTCCAGGACGGTGCCGGGCTTCGAGTACAGGCAGGCGCTCCGGACGTCGCCGCCGGCGTTCCGGATGATGTCGACCACCAGGCGCAGGGTGCGGCCGGAGTCGGACACGTCGTCGACCACCAGGACCCGCTTGCCGGCCAGGCTCGGGGCGTCGAGGGCAGGGGCGAGCACGACCGGCTCCTCCAGCCGCTGCTCGACGTCGGTGTAGAACTCGACGTTGATCGAGCCGCACTCCTTGGTGCCGAGGGCGTACGCCACGGCGCCGGCGATGATCAGTCCGCCGCGGGCGACAGCGACGACGACCTCGGGCTCGAAGCCACTGGACAGGACGTCCTTGGCGAGCAGGCGTGCGGCGTCACCGAACTCCAGCCAGCCGAGTACCTCGGGCCCGCTCGTCACGGTCACGGTGGACGGAGCCGCGGGCTCGGGTTCGCTGCTGATCGGCATCCGACCACGGTACCGGCAGGGAGCCCACGCCCGCGACCCGCGCCCGCCGCCCGGGCGCTGCGCGGGTGGCGGCGGTGCACCGCGCGGGTGGCCGCGGTGCGCTGCGCGGGTGGCCGGGTGCGCGGCGCACCGGCTGCTCAGCGCGGCGTCAGCGGGCCGCGCGCCAGCTTGTGCTGTGCCGACTGCGCCACCGGCCGGATCGTCACCAGGTCGAGGTTCACGTGCGGCGGCAGCTCCACCGCGTGCACGATCGCCTCGGCGACGTCGTCGGCCACCAGCGGCTCCGGCACGTCGTCGTACACCGCGGCGGCCTTCTGCTCGTCGCCGCGGAACCGGGTGAGCGCGAACTCGTCGGTCTTCACCATGCCCGGCGCGATCTCGACGACCCGGATCGGCTCGCCGTTCAGTTCGAGCCGGAGTGCGCCGACCAGGGCGTGCTCTGCGAACTTCGCCGCGTTGTAGCCGCCGCCGTTCTCGTACGCGACGAACCCGGCGGTGCTGGTCACCGTGACGATGTCGGCTCCCCCGGACACCCGAGCCCGGTCACGCAGGTGCGGCAGCAGCGCGGAGACCACTCGCTTCGTGCCGATCACGTTGACCTCGAACATGGCGCGCCAGTCGTCGACGTCGGACTCCTCGACGCTCGCGGAGCCGAACGCCCCGCCGGCGTTGTTCACCAGGACGTCGGCGCCGCCGAGGTCCGCGACCCGCGCGGCGAGCGCCGTCACGTCGTCGGCGTCCGTGATGTCGGCCACCAGGGTGTCCGCCCCGGTCTGGGCGGCGAGCGCTTCGAGCTTCGCGGTGCGGCGGGCCACGGCGAGCACGTCCCAGCCCCGCGACCGGAACAGCCGGACGGTGGCCGCCCCGATGCCCGAGCTCGCTCCGGTGACGACTGCGCGCCGTGCTGCCATGTGATCTGCCTCCTGCGTCGGTGACCGGAGCACGTGGTGGCCCGGTCCGTCCACCGTACCGAGCGGGACGGTTCCGGCACCGCACCAGGCCGTCCAGGTCACGATCCGGTAACGTGACCGGCGATGACGACGGATGCCGCCCCTCCCGCCCCCTCGGCCCCGGCGACGCAGCTCGAGCCCGGTCGAGCCCCGCGCCGGATCCCGATGTGGGACACCGCGCGCTTCGTCGCGGTCACGCTCGTGGTCATCGGCCACGCGATCCAGCGGCAGACGCCGGCGAGCGAGCACGCCCTGGCGCTCTACACGTTCATCTACGCGTTCCACATGCCGGCGTTCGGCGTGATCAGCGGGTACTTCTCGTCGGCGGACACCCCGACGGCGAAGCGGATGCGCCGGACGATCACGGACATCGTCGTGCCGTACATCATCATGCAGACGATCTGGACCGTGGTGCAGGGCATCGTCGAGGGCGGCAAGGACTTCAACCCGACGCAGCCGACGTGGACCCTGTGGTTCCTGCTGGCCCTCGGCATCTTCAAGCTGATCCTGCCGTACCTGGCGCAGCTGCGGTGGCCGCTGTTCTGGGCGGTCGTGTTCAGCATCGGCGTCGGGTACTTCGACAACGTCGACTCGACGCTCTCGCTGTCCCGTGCGATCAGCCTGCTGCCGTTCTTCCTGCTCGGGTGGCAGGTCAAGCAGTGGGGCGTCTTCGACCGCTGGTACGAGGCGTCGCGCCGCACGGTCGTCCGGGTGCGGGTGGCGGCCGCCGTGGTGTTCGCCGCGTGGGCGGTGTCGTGCGCGGTCTGGATCCCGCAGTTCAAGGAGTTCGACCTGCACCACTGGTTCTTCTACGACGACTCCTACTCGGGGCTCGGCGAGGACGCCTGGTGGGCCGGCGCGGTGCGCTTCGGCCTGATGCTTCTCGCGACGCTGCTGACGGCGTCGTTCCTGGTGCTCATCCCCCGCCGGAACGTCTGGATCACCCGGTTCGGCGCCGCGACGATGTACGTCTACCTGCTCCACACGTTCGTGCTCTACCCGATCCGGGAGTCCGGCGTCCTGGCAGGCGAGCACTCGGCCTGGCCGTTCGTGCTGCTGATGGTCGTCATCGCCTGCGTCGTCAGCCTCTTCCTGGCGCAGCCCTTCGTGCGGCGCGGGATGCGCTGGCTGCTCGAGCCGAAGGTCGACTGGCTGTTCCGCCGCGACGCCGCGTAGCGGTGCCACCCCGCACCGTGCGCGTTCCTCCGGCCCGTGCGAGCTTGCCCGTCCCGTGCGGCCCGACAGCTCCGCACCGGACCACCGACCTCGCACCGTCCGACGGAACCCCGCACCGTGCGCGTTCCTCCGGCCCGTGCGAGCTTGCCCGTCCCGTGCGGCGCGGCAGCGCCGCACCGAACCACCGACCTCGCACCGTCCGACGGTGACAGCACGGTGCGGACGGACGGCCGGGAGGCCCGCGGCGCGTCGGGCGCGCGCGTTACGTCCCGAGGCGGGTGCGCTGGTGTGGACCCGGCCACCTGCGTACCGTGACCGGGGACGCAGCGCCGCACGTGCCTCCCGGCCGACGGCGCGACCGCACGAGAACCGCACCCGACAGGAGCACCGATGAGCACGAACGACGCCGCCGCCTGGCAGTTCGAGACCACCCAGGTCCACGCCGGCGCGCAGCCGGACCCGACCACGGGGGCCCGAGCGACGCCGATCTACAAGACGACCTCGTACGTCTTCGCGAACTCGGACGAAGCGCGCGACGTGTTCGCGCTCGCCAAGCCGGGCAACATCTACTCCCGGATCACGAACCCGACGAACGATGTCGTCGAGCAGCGGATCGCGGCGCTCGAAGGCGGTTCGGGGGCCCTGCTCGTCGCGTCCGGCCAGGCTGCCGAGACCTACGCGGTCCTGAACATCGCCGGGGCGGGCGACCACATCGTGTCGTCGTCGTCGATCTACGGCGGCACGTACAACCTGTTCAAGTACACGCTGGCGAAGCTCGGCATCGAGACGACGTTCGTCGAGGACCAGGACGACCTCGAGGAGTGGCGCCGCGCCGTCCGCCCGAACACGAAGCTGTTCTTCGCCGAGACCATCGGCAACCCGAAGATCAACGTCCTCGACATCACCGGGGTCAGCGACGTCGCGCACGAGTCCGGTGTCCCGCTGATCGTCGACAACACGATCGCGACGCCGTACCTGATCCGTCCGTTCGAGCACGGTGCCGACATCGTCGTGCACTCGGCCACGAAGTTCCTCGGCGGACACGGCACCGTCATCGGCGGGCTCATCGTCGACGGCGGGACGTTTGCGTGGTCACAGCACGCCGACCGGTTCCCGGAGTTCAGCACCCCGGACCCGTCGTACCACGGTGCGGTCTTCACCGAGGCCGTCGGCGACGCACTCGCCTACATCGTCAAGGCCCGGGTGCAGCTGCTCCGTGACCTCGGCGCCTCGAACTCGGCGGACACGGCGTTCGCGCTGCTGCAGGGCATCGAGACCCTGTCGCTCCGCATCGAGCGGCACGTGTCCAACGCCCAGGAGATCGCCGAGTGGCTCGACCAGCACCCCGACGTCGCCACCGTCGCCTACGCGGGCCTGCCGACGTCGCCCTGGTACGCGGCCGCGAACCGGTACGCGCCGAAGGGCGTCGGTGCCGTGCTGTCGTTCGAGCTCAAGGGCGGGGTGCCCGCGGGCAAGGCGTTCGTCGACAACCTGCAGCTGTTCTCGCACCTGGCGAACATCGGTGACGTCCGTTCCCTCGTCATCCACCCGGCGTCGACCACCCACTCGCAGCTCACGCCCGAGCAGCAGCTCACCACCGGGGTCACGCCCGGCCTGGTGCGACTGTCGGTCGGCATCGAGAACATCGCCGACCTGAAGGCAGACCTCGAGGCCGGGCTCGCCGCGGCCCGGGCGGTCGCGCAGGAGAGCCAGCGCGCGTAGGGTTCGCCGCGCCGCCGGCACCACTCGCTCGATGCGTGTGCATGTTCCGACGTCCCACGTGTCGATCGACGCGTGGGACGTCGTTCGTTGCACACGCATCCGGTACGTGTGCATGATGCGACGATTGACGAGTCGAACAACGCGCACGATGTCGGAACATGCGCACACACGGGGGCGGCACCCGGGCCCGGGGCCCGGCGACGCGCCGGACGTGACGTAACACGGCGGCGGCGACCCGCGCCTCCCGGCAGACTGGACGCACCATGGACTGGCAGACGACCCCCGAGGACTCCGTGCCGTCCACCCTGGTGCCCGGCACCGAACTCGGCACCCTGGGCAAGCCGCCCGTGACCGGCGCCTGGCGCCCCGGCGACCACCCGGGCGAACGGCACTTCGCGTCGCTCGGCGAGCAGTGGGTGCGCGGCGGCCGCCTGCCATCAGTGCGCGTGGCGTACGAGACGTGGGGCACGCTCAACGCGGCTCGCGACAACGCCGTGCTCGTCCTGCACGCGCTCACCGGGGACTCGCACGTCACGGGGCCCGCCGGCCCCGGACACCGCACCGCCGGCTGGTGGGGCGACGTCGTCGGACCCGGCCGGGCGATCGACACCGACCGGTGGTTCGTGATCGCGCCGAACATGCTCGGCGGCTGCCAGGGCACCACCGGACCGTCGTCGGTGTCGCCGACGGGCGCGGAGTGGGGTTCGCGGTTCCCGTTCCTGACGGTGCGGGACCAGGTCGAGGTGCAGGCGCAGCTCGCCGACCGGCTCGGCATCGACACCTTCGCAGCCGTCGTCGGCGGATCGATGGGCGGCATGCACGCCCTCGAGTTCGCGGTCTCGCACCCGGCGCGGGTCGGGCGGCTGGCGGTCCTGGCGTCGACGGCGCAGACCACCGCCGACCAGATCGCGGCGAACTCGCTGCAGCGGGCGGCGATCCAGATGGACCCGGCGTTCGCGGGCGGCGACTACTACGAGGCCGACACCGGCGAGGGGCCGCACCGCGGACTGTCGTTGGCACGGCGGATGGCGCTCATGACCTACCGGGCCTCGGACGAGCTGAACAGCCGCTTTGCGCGGTCCTGGCAGAGCGACGTCTCACCGCTCGGCGACGACGGACGGTTCTCGGTGGAGAGCTACCTCGACTTCCACGGCAACAAGTTCACCCGGCGGTTCGACGCCTCGAGCTACGTGACGCTGACGTACGCGATGGACTCGCACGACGTCGGTGCCGGGCGCGGCGGGGTGGCGGCGGCGCTGGCGCTCGTGACCGCGCGGACCCTGGTCGTGGGCATCTCGAGTGACCGGCTGTTCCCCGTCGAGGACCAGCACCGGATCGCCGCAGGCGTGCCGGACGCGCTCGACGGTGACACCGCGGCGGTGATCGAGAGCGAGTTCGGACACGACGGGTTCCTCATCGAACACGAGCAGGTCGGGGTGCACCTGCGGCGGCTGCTCGAGTCCTAAACCGGTGCCGCAGAGCGCGGGCGGCGCGCCGAAGACCCCCCAACGGGTGGCGCGCGTGGAATGATGGCGTGGAGCTCGGCACTGACCGACGCTCGGTTTCCCGCTCCACCCAGATCGTCACCAACCAGGACATCGATGGACTTCATCGCACAGGAACGCGACCGCTTGCTGCGGTCGGCGACCCGTGTCGTGGGCATCGTCTGCGCGCTCGTCAGCGTCGTGGGCATCGTCTCCGCTGCAGCCGTGCCCGTGCCGGTCCTCGTCGGCGCACTCCTGTGCATCGCCGCGATGATCACCGCGCTGGTGTGCTTCGGCCGCGGCGGCGAAGTGTGGTGGACCGCCGCCGTCGTCGTCGCCGGGCTCGCCACGATGGTGCTGCTCTTCACCGGCGTCGACGACACGGCCCGGCCGCTCATCGCCAGCGCCGTGATGCCCCTGGCCGCCGGCGGGCTCTCGGCACCGCTGATGGCGCAGCGCGGGCACCCGGTCGGGCTCGGCATCACCATCGCCGGAGGCGGCGTGGTCGTCGGGCTCATGGTCTGGGGTTCGGGTTCGATCCTGTCGACCCCGGTCAGCGGCGCACTGCTCGGGTGGATCCTGATGGCCGTCGTGGCGATCTGGATCTCGCGCAGCATCCCCCGCGTGGCCCGCCGGATCTACAGCATCGGCACCGCCCACCGCGCCGAACGGCAGGCCAGCGAGACCGAGGCGCAGCGACGCCAGGGTGCCCGCCTGCTGCACGACACCGTGCTCGCGACCCTGACGCTGCTCGCCCACTCCGGCGTCGGCGTCTCCGAGCAGGCGATGCGCGAGCAGGCCGCCGAGGACGCCCGGCTGCTGCGGCACCTGCGCCTCGGCGCGACCCCGCAGCCCTCGCAGTCCGGCGACTACTCGCTCACCCGCGAAGAGGAATCACCGCTCGGGCAGACCCTCGAATCGGTCAAGCAGCGCTTCGGCCGGATGGGCCTCGAGGTCAGCTGGCACGGCACCGGGCAGGTCCTGCTGCCGTCGAACGTGCTCGACGCGTTCCTGCTCGCACTCGGCGAGTGCCTGGAGAACGTCCGTCGGCACGCCGGCGTCGGCGAGGCACACGTCACGATCGTCCACGACAACGAGGTCGTCCGAGCCATGGTCACCGACTCCGGTGTCGGCTTCGACCTGACCACCGTCAGCGCCGAACGCCTCGGGTTCAAGGAGAGCGTCGTGAACCGTCTGCGCGAGGTCGGCGGCGACGCGAAGCTCTTCTCCGCGCCGGGCTCCGGCACCACCGTCGTCCTGGAGGCACCGCGATGAGCCGGATCCCCGAGGACACCATCGGCCGCAGTCTGCCCGGCGAGACCGCTCCGCCGGCGCCCCGCACCCGTCGCGAGGCGCGCGAGCGCTACCGCACGAGCGAGCGCCGCCAGGCCCGAGGACTCCCCTCGACGTCCACCGGCGCCCGGTCCCTGCGCCAGGCCGCCAAACCAGGCGCGTCACTCGGTGCCGGGTACCTGGGCCTCGGCGCCGCGATCCTCACCGCGATCGAAGCCGTCGCCGGCATCGCGTTCTTCCTGGTGCGCTGGAACGAGTACTCCGACCCGTTGCTGCCCACGGTCGCCTGGGTGCTCTACATCGTCGCGGCCGTCGGGGTCGGGCTCAGCGTCCTGACCTACGGCGAACGGCTGACGGGGCCGGCGTTCGCGCTGATCTGCGTCGTGCTGGCCTGCGTGGTCACGCTCGACTTCATCGGCATCTGGCCCGAGCACGACATCGCCCACACCGCGAGCGCCTCGATGGCAGCCGGGTTCGCGCTGCTGCCGATCGCCACGCTCCGACCCGCCCGCGAGGTCGCCGCCGCCATCGGCGTGCTCGGCATCGCGTTCGTGGTGATGGCCGTCGTGTCGACGCCGATCACGCACGACACCCTGCCCGGCATCGTGTCCCTGCTCTCGCTCGTCGTCGTGCCGCCGTCGCTCGCTCTGTACGTCGTGCAGCGGTTCCGCCAACTCGTGCAGCGTGAGCTCGACCGGGTGCTCGTGCAGAGCAACGTGCAGGCGCCGCAGTTCGCCGTCGGCATGCTCGCCTCGGACGAGCTCGCCCGGCTCGACCTCGCCGCCGAGAAGCTGCTCGACGCCGTCGCGAACGGCACCGACCCGCTGCCGTTGTCCGACGCCTCGAGCTCCGTCGCCGCGTCCCTCGCCACCGAGCTCCGTCTGCACCTGATCGAGGGCCGCCGTGAGACCTGGCTCTACCACGCGATCACCGAGTCCGACCACCTCGGTCGTTCGGTGAGCGTCGCGGACCCGACCGCCCTGGCCGGACACCTCTCCCCCACGCAGCGCGACGGCCTGCTGCAGGCGATCTGGCAGATGGTCGGCGACGGCCGTACCGCGCAGCCCGGCATGCCCGTCGTCTCGGTCACGCTCGGCCCGATCGGCTCCGACGGCCACCCGGTCAGCGACGACACCATGGACGTGCCCGTCGTCATCGAGTCCCGCGGGGTGCCCCGGCGCAGCCTCGGCCCGACGGCCTGGAGCGCCCTGCAGCGCATCGGCCAGTACACCGAGACCGTTCGCGACGGCACGCTGCACATCGTCGCGCACTGCGTCGTGAACCGACATCCGTCGATGTAACTGTCGGACACCAGCACGCCTCACCCGCTTCCGGCCGGGATCCTCCTAGGATCGGCCGAGCAATCCGCACCGAGAAAGGACGCCAGCATGGCGACTCCAGAGGAACCGATCCGACTCGCACTGGTCGACGACCACAGGATGCTCCTCGGCGCGCTCACGGAGTGGATCCGGAACGCCGCCGACGACATCACCCTGGTCGCCGCCGTCACGACCTGGCCGGAGCTCCTGACGAGCCCCGCGTTCCCGGTCGACGTGGTGCTGCTGGACCTGGACCTCAAGGACTCCATCCCGGTGTCGCTGAAGATCTCGACGCTCAAGACCGCCGGCGTCAAGACCGTCGTGATGAGCACCTACTCGGAGCCGAACGTCGTGCGCGAAGCCCTGGGCGCCGGCGCCCTCGGCTACCTGGTCAAGAGCGAGGACGCCGACATGATCGTCGAGGCGATCCGCTCCGCCCAGCGCGGCGAGCAGTACGTCTCGGCCGAGCTCGACCTCGCCATCAACAGCGGCGACGTCGGCGGCGTCCCGAAGCTCAGCGCGCAGGAGCGTCGTGTGATGGCCCTGTACGGCGGCGGCGAGCCCGTCAAGAGCGTCGCCTACCAGCTCGGCATCTCCGAGGAGACCGCGAAGAGCTACCTCAAGCGGATCCGCGAGAAGTACCGCGTCGCCGGTTTCGACGTCGGCACGAAGGTGGCGCTCCGGAAGCGGGCGATCACCGACGGCATCATCGTGCAGGACGGCAGCCCCCTGGGGCTCTGACGCGCGTCGCGTCGCGCATCGAGTGAGCAGAAGACGTCGGGTCCCGTCACGGAACCCGACCTCTTCTGCTCACTCGGGGCGGTCTTCCGCGCCACGTGACGGACGGGAGGCCCGTGGCGGCGCCGCCACGGGCCTCCCGTCCGGTGGGTGCGTACGCGCACCCCGCGTGTCAAGCCGTCGGGACCGGTGCGGTGATCGGACCGGTGGACGGCGACGAGGAACGGACAGCCCCTCGGGTGCTCCGCCGTTCGACGGCGTAGCTCGCCATCGTGACGAGCACACCGAGCAGCGCCAGGCCGATGCCGAGCCAGCCCGGGGCGAGGAACCCGAAGCCGGCCGCGATGACCGCGCCGCCCAGGGCCGCACCGATCGAGTTGCCGATGTTGAACGCCGAGTGGTTCAGCGCCGCGGCGATCGTGCGCGCATCGCCCGCGACGTCCATCAGGCGCGACTGCACCGCCGGCGGGATGGCCGACGAGGTCGCCCCGAGCAGGAACGCGCCGAGCAGCATGCCCCAGAGCCACTGCGCCGTGAGGACCGTGATGAGCAGGGCGCCGATGAGCGAGAACATGCCGACGTAGATGGTGCGCTTCACGCTGTGGTCGGCCAGGTGTCCGCCGAGGACCCCGCCGACGACCATGCCGATACCCACGACGACGAGCACGATCGGCACGAACGACTCCGACATCCCGGTGACGTTCTGCACGAGCGGCGAGATGTACGAGTAGACGGCGAAGAAGCCACCGAACCCGACGGCGCCGAGGCCCATCACGATCCACACCTGGGGCACGCGGAACGCCCGGAGCTCACGGCCGATCGTGGCGTGCTCGTCGCGGGCGCTCTTCGGCACGAAGGCCGCGACGGCCAGGAACGTCAGGGCGAACAGTGCGGCGACGACGCCGTACGCGACCCGCCAGCCGGCCATCTGGCCGACCCAGGTGATCGCGGGGACACCGACGACGTTCGCGACCGACAGACCGAGCAGCACCATGGCGATGCCCTTGCCGCGCTTGCCCGGACCCATCATGTCGCCGGCGACGATCGAGGCGATGCCGAAGTAGGCGCCGTGCGGCAGCCCGGCCACGAAGCGGGCGATGAGCACCAGGCCGAACGAGGGCAGCAGGGCGCTCGCGATCGTCGCGACGACGAAGCCGACGAGCAGCACGAGGATCAGGCCCTTGCGCGGGAACCGTGCGGACATCGCCGCGATGGTCGGCGCACCGACCACCACCCCGAGGGCGTACGCGCTGACCAGCCAGCCAGCGTGGGCGATCCCGGCGTCGGGGTCGATGCCGTACTGCTCGGGGAGCAGGGCCTGCGCGATGTTCGGCAGCAGACCCATCGCGACGAACTCGGTCGAGCCGATGGCGAAGCCACCGAGGGCGAGCGAGATGAGCGCGAGGGTGCGACGCGCAGGCGTGAGCTGTGACATGGGGCCTGTTCTGTGCGGGAGGGAGATAGAACTGTCCGCAGTGCGGGACCGCGGCGATCGGGAACGCGGCGACGGCTGCAGCCGGTTCGGCAGACCGGTCCGCGCAGTGCGTGCGTGCGACGGTCGATCACGCCGTCACGACCGGAGGTGCCGGTCCGGGTTCAGCGACGAACGGGACGGTCCGGGCGGCGTCGTGGGTGACTGCCGCGACGACCCGGTCTCAGCAGTGTAGACCGCTCCAAAGGGCGAACGGAAGCGCACGCAACTACAGTGGCCGGAACGGGCCGCGCTCCCGGCCGGGCGCTCCTGGCGAGCACCGAGGCGCTGCGGTCGAACGATGCGCACGACACGGACGGGGGCGGTGGACCGGTGAAGCGGAGGAACAGAGCGGGCTTCTCTGGCGTCCTGGCGGTGAGTTCACTGCTGCTCGCAGCCTGCTCCGGGGTGCCCGCCACGCCGAGCCCCGGAGACGTCCAGCAGGGATTCGTCGGAACGTGGGCACAGGACGACCGGGGGCAGTCGGTGCTGGTGCTGGACGAGGACGGCACATTCCGGGCACAGGACTTCCCCGCTGCCCTGGTCTGCGACGGCTCGGGGAACGGCGGGTACCAGCTCGACGCCTGCAGGTCCCGCCCGAGCACCGTGTCGGCCGACGGCACATGGACCGTGGCCGAAGGGCAGTTCGGCGTGGTCCGGCTCGACAGTGGCGAGAAGTCGTTCGCCACCGCGTACCAGCATCACACGAGCTTCTTCGGCCATGACTTCGTGCTCGGGTTCTACACGGGGTCACTCGAACGGCCGGAGCCGGACTACGTGTTCGAGCGGGTGCAGCAGCGCGCGGAAGGCGTGCACGGGGCGCTCGAGCGCTGAGGGCACCGCCCCGACCCGTGGCGGTCAGGCTGCGCGGCGACCCTGCCCGGCGACACCGCTCGACGCACCCTGCAGCTCGGGCAGCTCGTCACGGTGCACCCATCCGGTGCCGCACTCCGCGCAGCTCGCCCAGGCGTTCTCGCCCTGTTCGTCCGTGTCGATGACGACCGTTCGCAGGTCGCAGTCGGGGCACCAGCCGTCGTGCATCATCACGCGCTCCTCATCGTCGTCTCGGAGGCCACCGGAAGTGGCTCGATCCCGACCATGAGACACCCGGCCACCGACATCCGAGGGACCGGTCCGGCGTGTCGGGCGACGGCGCCGCGGGCTACTCGCCGAGCGCGGCCTCGAGCCGTTCGAGCTTGCCGTCGATCTCGCCGGTGTGCCCGGGGCGGATGTCGGCCTTGAGCACGAGCGACACCCGCGTGCCGTACGCACCGACGGCCTCAGTGGCGCGCTTAACGACGTCCATGACCTCGTCCCACTCCCCCTCGATCTCGGTGAACATCGACGAGGTGCGGTTCGGCAGCCCGCTCTCGCGCACCACGCGGACAGCGGCCGCGACGGCATCGTGCACGGATCCGTCGGACGTTGCAGCGGGACCACCGGACGGAGCGACGGAAAAGGCGACGATCATGCGTCCATCCTGCCCGGCTCGGGCTGGTCGCGCACGGACGGCGACGAGCGCGCCGGCACCCGTCCGGGCCCCGCAGCCCGCCCCATCCGCACCAGCACGACCACGCTCCACACCAGGATCGCGACCTCGAGTACGTTCCGCACCGTGAGCACCACGAGGATCCACGGCTGCACGCCGAGCAACTGGTCGTAGTAGCCCGGGTAGATCACCTGCGTGAGCAGCGCCATCGGCAGGGCGGTCACCGCGATCGGCACGAACCGGCGCGCACTGGGGGTGCCTGCGGCGAGCCCCCACACGATCGGCACCGCGAACCAGCCGATGTACTGCGGCGACCCCACCTTGTTCGTCGCGATGAGCGCGGCCACGAACAGGAGCGCGAGCACCGGCGCGAGCTCGGCCCGACGGGCACCGCGGCGGGCGGCCCAGAGCGCGAGCACGACCCCGGCCACCACGACGACGGCCATCAACGGCGTCGACACCGCGGCGGCGGCGGACGTGCCGGCACCGGACACCTCGAAGGTCAGGATCTCCTGGTTGTAGAACACCGCTGCCCCCGGAACGCCGGAGGCTGCGGCCCACATGAACGGCGTCGCGAGCGGCGACTCGATCTGCAGCGCGCGACCGGTCTGCTCGCCGATGAACGACAGCAGGAACGGCGCACCACCCCACAGCACGTCGACGAGCACGATCAGCGCACTCAGCACCAGCGCACCGGCGAGCACGCCACGGCGATGTCCACGACGCACGAGCAGCAGCACCGCGACGAGTGCCGCCGGCCACACCTTCGTCCACGCACCGGCGGTGAACAGCGCGGAAGCGACGGCCGGCCTCGAGGCCACGAACGCCACCCCCACCAGCGCGAACGCCGTCGCGACGGTGTCGATCCGGCCCAGTGCGATCGGCCCGAGCACGAGCAGGAACAGCAGCCACCACCAGGCGACCCGCACGCCGTGCACGCCGAAGCGGTCCGACGACCCCACGCGCGCCCGGAACCGCCACAGGAACGCGCACGCCGCGGCGTCGAGCAGCACCATCAGCAGCAGCCAGCCGGTGCCGATCGACTCGACGCCCCCGAGGGCCGCTGCGGCCATCGGCACGATCGCCAGGATCGGGTACACCCACGCGCCGTCGATGCCCACCCAGAAGTCCGCGCTCCGCCCGGTCTCGATCCAGCGGCTGTAGGTGATGGTCACGTCACCGAGCGGCAGGTTCGCCGACACGAGGGTCAGCCACCACAGGAAGCCGTGCACGGCGACGAACGCCAGGACGAAGCCGGCGAGTTCGAGCCACCGGGTCGAGGTCCTCTGCACCGGACGAGCGTAGCGGCAGGACCGGAGACGATCCCCGCCACGGACTCAGGGTCTCCCGAGCATGACGTGTCACCGTTCAGCTCGTGACCTCCGACACCCCGCGCAAGCGCCGCAAGGCCGTCATCTGGATCTCCGTCATCGCCGCCGTCGTCGTCCTCGGCGTCGTCGGCGCGGTGGTCTTCACGAACGTCTACACGAGCAACGAGAACGCGAAGGCCTCGGCCGCCCCGTCGGTCGCGGCGACGCGCCAGGCCTCCACCCTCGACGACACCGACCTGTCCGGCGAGTGGACGGTCGGCGGCGACTCCGAGGCCGGGTACCGCGTCCACGAGGTCCTGAACGGCTCCGACGTCACCGTCACCGGCCGCACCGACAGCGTCTCGGGCACCGCGACCGTCGACGGCACGAGCATCACCGCCGCGAAGATCACGGTGCAGGTCGGCGACATCACCACCGACTCGGACCAGCGCGACTCGTACTTCCGCGACTCCGCCATGGACACCGCGGCTTTCCCCGAGGCCACGTTCGAGCTCACCGCACCGATCGCGGACGCGGTGCCGAGGGGCTCCGACACGACGACCGTGACGGCTCCGGGGAAGCTCACGCTGCACGGCGTCACGAAGGACGTCACCGCGAAGCTGCAGGTCGGCCTGAACGGCGACGGCGTCGACATCTCCGGCTCGGTCCCGATCACCTTCTCGGACTACGGCGTGCAGGCGCCGAGCCTGGGGTTCGTCAAGGTCGACGACGCCGGTTCCGTCGAGTTCCTGGTGCACGCCACCCCCGCGACCTGACGTCCGCGACGCGCGTCACGCCCGTGACGTGACCGCCGAACCCACTGCGTTCGCATCCGTCGACAGAACACGCGTCGATCACCTCGTGGATCGTCGGAAGGTGCACGCGCACCGACCGCTACCCGCGCGCATCCCCGTCCACGACGAGGTCCCGGACGACCCCGGGCAGCTCGGCGATGAGCGTCGTCATCGGGAACGGCCCGCCGCCGGACGCCCGTCGCGCCGCGAGCCCGTGCACCACCGCGGCCGACGCGGCCAGGTGCGCGAGGTCCGACGGCGTGAGCGACGAACCGGCAGCCTCGACGGCGCCCTGCCGCGCGGCGACGAGTGCCCCGAGGACCCCGCCGAGCACGTCCCCGGCGCCGGCAGCGGCGAGCCACGGCGTCGCCGAGGACGCCACGAGCCGCACCGACCCGTCCGGGGTGACCACGTGGGTCCGCTCCCCCTTGAGCAGCACGACGCTGCCGGACCGCTCGGCCGCACGGAGCGCCGCGGCGGCCGGGTCCTGCTCGATGTCGGCGCGATCCGCCCCCAGGAACGAAGCGAGCTCACCGGCGTGCGGTGTGAGCACGGCGAGCGGCCCGAGGTCGACGAGCGGGATCGCCCCGGCGTCGACGACGACCGGGACGCCGTCGTCAGAGGCGTGCGAGAAGCCCGACGCCGTCGCCTCGTCCAGGTCGCCGAGCGACGACGCCGAGATGCCGGAGCCGACGAGCCAGGCCTGCACGCGTCCCCCACCGGACACGACCTCGGGGCGGCGGGTGAGCACGTGGTCGGTGGCGCGTGCAGGTCCGACGTACCGGACCATGCCGACGCCGGTGTGCACGGCGGCGTCGACCCCGAGCACGGCGGCGCCGGGGTACTGGTCGGACCCGGTCGCGATGCCGAGCACCCCGCGCCGGTACTTGGTGGACTCCCCCGTCGGCGCGGTGACCCACGCGACGGCATCGGACGGTCGGACGGGCACGAAGTCGTTCACCGGCCCCACGTTACGGTGGAGGCCATGAGCCTGTTCCTGCCTGGTCGCGTGGTGGTCTTCGACTACGGCGAGGTGATCAGCCGGACGCCGCACGCCTCGCGGGACGCCCTGGTGGCCGCCACCGGTGTCCCGGCGGAGGAACTGTTCCCGGTGTACCAGGAGCTCCGGCACGACCTGGACCGCGGCGACCTGTCCGTCGTGGCGTACTGGCGTGCCATCGCGGAACGGACCGGACGGAACTGGAGCATCTCCGAGATCCACCGGTTCTGGGCGATCGACTTCACCGGGTGGTTCGAGGTCGAGCCGGAGACCCTCGACATCGTCGAGGAGCTGCACGACGCCGGCACCCGCGTGGCGCTGCTCTCCAACGCGGGCTTCGACTTCGGCGACCCGTACCGACGGTCCCCGATGGGCTCGCTGTTCGAGACCGTCGTGGTGAGCGCCGAGGAGCACGTCCTGAAGCCGGCGGCATCCATCTACCGCGACACCTGTGCGCGCTTGGGAATCGACCCGGGTCAGATGGTGTTCGTGGACAACAGGGCCGAGAACGCCACCGGTGCGGAAGCGATCGGGGCGGTCGGCCACCACTACACGTCGCCGGCGTCGCTGCGGTCGTTCCTGACGGAACTGGCCGAGGCACCGGCACCCGTCCTCTGAGGAGCCCGCGTGACGCACGCCCTGTTCGACCCGATCACCGTCCGTGACCTGACCGTCCGCAACCGCATCTGGGTCTCCCCGATGTGCCAGTACTCGGTGGACCAGCAGGACGGCGTGCCGACCCCGTGGCACCTCGTGCACCTGGGCGGGTTCGCGAAGGGCGGTGCCGGCGCGGTCGTGGTCGAGGCGACGGGCGTCGTGCCCGAGGGACGGATCACCCCGCAGGACCTGGGGCTGTGGAACGACCAGCAGCGCGACGCCTACAAGCCGATCGTCGACTTCCTGCACGAGCAGGGCGCCGCAGCGGGCATCCAGCTGGCGCACGCCGGCCGCAAGGCCTCGACGTACCGCCCCTGGGACGCCACGCGCGGCACCGTCCCCGCCGACCAGGGCGGCTGGACCACCGTCGCCCCGTCGGCCGTGGCGTTCGACGGCTACGACGTGCCCCGCGAGCTCGCGGTCGAGGACATCCGCGTCGTCGCACTCGCCTTCGCCCAGTCCGCCCGCCGCGCGGTGGAGGCCGGGTTCGACCTGGTCGAGATCCACGCCGCCCACGGGTACCTGCTGCACCAGTTCCTGTCGCCGCTGAGCAACCAGCGCACCGACCAGTACGGCGGCTCGCTCGAGAACCGTGCCCGCGCGCTGCTCGAGGTCGTCGACGCCGTGCGTGCCGAGGTCGGCGAGGGCTTCCCGATCGTCGTCCGCTTCTCGGCCACCGACTGGGTCGACGGCGGGCTCACGCTCGACGAGACCACGGTCGTCGCCCGCTGGGCCGCCGAGCACGGTGCCGACCTGGCCGACGTGTCGACCGGCGGCAACGTCGCGAGCGCGCCGATCCCGGTCGGCCCCGGCTACCAGGTACCGCACGCCGCAGCGATCAAGCGCGACGCCGGCATCCCGACCATCGCGGTGGGGATGATCTCCGAGGCGTTCCAGGCCGAGCAGATCGTCGCGACCGGCCTGGCCGACGTGGTGATGATCGGGCGCGAGATGCTCCGCGACCCGTCGTTCGCGCTCCGCGCCGCGCTGGAACTCCGCGTGGCGGTCGACTACGAGCCGCAGCAGTACCACCGCGCGCGGATCACGGCGTAGACGGCGGACCGGATCTGTACGGTTCCACGGCTCCGAGCCCGCGCAGGCGGTACGATTGGCAGCACTGTGGACGATCCCCCGAATAGTTCTTCGCCTCACTCATCCGCCGCTCACTCGGTGAGCTGCACGTCATCCCTGTGCGCGAACGGGGGTGAATCATGAGTCCGATCGACATCGTCATGCTGATCGGCGGCATCCTGCTGACCCTCGGCACGGGTGTCTTCGTCGCGTCCGAGTTCGCGCTGGTGAACCTCGACCGCGCCGACGTCGAAGCACGGCGTGACCGCGGAGAGGCCGGCCTCGCACCGGTCATCGGCGCGCTGAAGGTCACCTCGACCCACCTGTCCAGCGCGCAGCTCGGCATCACGCTGACCACGCTGCTGACCGGCTACCTGCTCGAACCCTCGATCGCGAAGCTGCTCGAGGCACCGTTCCTGGCGATGAACCTGCCGGAGGGCATCGTCGAGACCGTCGGCTCGATCGTGGCGCTCGTCATCGCGACCCTGCTGTCGATGATCCTCGGCGAGCTCGTGCCGAAGAACTTCGCGCTGGCGCTGCCGCTGCAGACCGCACGGCTCGTGGTCCCGCTGCAGATCGCGTTCACGACGGTCTTCAAGCCGGCGGTCGCGCTGCTGAACGGCACCGCGAACGCCGTACTGCGCTCGATGGGCATCGAGCCGCAGGAAGAGCTCTCCGGCGCCCGCAGTGCCGAGGAGCTCACCTCGCTGCTGCGCCGGTCGGCGTCCGAGGGCTCGCTCGAGCAGGACACCGCGACGCTCCTCGAGCGCACCATCTCGTTCTCCGAGCTGAGCGCCAGTGACGTGATGACCCCGCGCCCCCGGCTCTCCACGATCCGGGTGTCCGAGTCCGCCGAGGACGTCATCGCCCTCGCGCGCAAGACCGGCTTCAGCCGCTTCCCCGTCATCGAGGAGGACGCGGACGACGTCGTCGGCATCGTGCACGTCAAGCAGGCCGTCGCCGTGCCGCGCGAGAAGCGTCCGGAGGTCCCCGTCGGGGCGCTCATGACCGACGCCGAGCGCGTGCCGGAGACGATGCCGGGCGACACCCTGCTCGCCGAGGTCCGCGGCCGCGGCTACCAGATGGTCATCGTCGTCGACGAGTACGGCGGCACCGCCGGGGTCGTCACGCTGGAGGACCTGATCGAGGAGATCGTCGGCGAGGTCTCCGACGAGCACGACCGCGCACGCATCGACGTGGTCCGCTCCCGAGACTGGCTGACCTTCCCCGGTCTGCTGCGTCCCGACGAGCTCGAGGACCGCGCCGGTGTGAAGGTGCCCGAGGACGGCCCGTACGAGACCGTCGGTGGGTTCGTCATGTCGACGTTGGGCCGTCTGCCCGTCGTCGGCGACGAGGTCCCGCTGGACGGCGGCGTGTTCCGCGTCGAGCGTCTGGACGGCCGCCGGATCGACCGCATCCGCTGGACCCCGACGCGCGAGCCGACCGACACGGCGGCCACCGCGATCATCATCCCGTCCACCAAGAGCACCCCGACCACCATGAAGGCCGCGGCCACCACGACGAAGGGCAGCACCCGATGAGCTCCGACTCGATGATGGGCGCAGCGGGATCTTCTGGCTGCAAGGAGGGACTGCGATGAGTTCCGACTGGTGGGGCATCTTCTGGCTCGTCGTCCTGCTGCTGGGCAACGCGTACTTCGTCGCGGCGGAGTTCGCGGTCATCTCGGCACGCCGCTCGCAGATCGAGCCCCGCGCCGAAGAGGGCTCGAAGGCTGCGCAGATGACGCTGTGGGCGATGGAGCACGCCACCCGCATGCTCGCGACGACGCAGCTCGGCATCACGGTCTGCTCGCTGCTCATCCTGAACGTCTCCGAGCCGGCGATCCACCACCTGCTCGAGGTCCCGCTGCACCTGACCGGCTGGAGCGCCGAGGTGATCGGCACGGTGGCCTTCGTGTTCACGCTGCTGCTCGTGTCGTTCCTGCACGTCGTGTTCGGCGAGATGGTGCCGAAGAACATCTCGTTCTCGATGCCGGACCGCGCCGCGCTGCTGCTCGTGCCGACGCTCTGGTACATCGGCCACGGCCTGCACTGGGTCATCGTCGGCCTGAACGAGGTGGCGAACGCCGTGCTGCGACTGTTCCGCGTCGAGCCGAAGGACGAAGCGGTGAGCGCGTTCACGGTGGAAGAGGTGCAGACCATCGTGGAGCAGTCCCGCCGCGAGGGCACCCTGACCGACGACGGCAAGCTCGCCCTGGCGTTCGAGTTCACCGAGAAGAAGGTCCGTGACGTGGCCGTGCCGATGGCCGAGCTCGTCACACTGCCCGACGACGCCACCCCCGGCGACGTCGAGCACGCCGTGGCACAGCGTGGGTTCTCCCGCTACGTGCTCGTCGGCGAGGACGGCTCCCCCACGGGCTACGTGCACGTGAAGGACGTCATCGACCTGCGACCGGACGAGTTCGACGACCCGGTGCCGCCGAAGCGCATCCGCCAGCTCATCTCGCTGTACACCGAGATGGACCTCGAGGACGCGCTCGCGACCATGCGGGCCGCCGGCCGCCACGTGGCGCGTGCGTTCGACGCGGACGGCCGCACACTCGGTGTGCTGTTCCTCGAGGACATCCTCGAGGAACTCGTCGGCGAGGTCGAGGACGCGACCCGACGCCGGTAGACGCTCCGGCAGGACGGACGGGAGGCGCGGTGCCAGCTGGCACCGCGCCTCCCGTCCGTTCGTGGTCGCGACCAGGGCGACGCGCGCCCCGTCCGCGCTACCAGCTGACGGGCAGGGGCTTGCCCTCTTCGTACCCGGCGGCGGACTGGATGCCGACCAGCGCGCGCTCGGAGAACTCGGCGAGCGACGATGCGCCCGCGTAGGTCGCGGAGCTGCGGACGCCGGTGGTGATCATGTCGAGCAGGTCCTCGATGCTCGGGCGCTCCGGGTCGAGGTAGATCGTCGACGAGGAGATCCCCTCGGCGAAGAGTTCCTTGCGGGCCCGCTCGTACGGGTCGAGCCGCTCGAAGCGCTCGCGGACGGCCTTGGCCGAGGCCATGCCCCAGCTCTCCTTGTACGCCTTGCCCGCAGTGTCGCGGCGCAGGACACCGGGCGCTTCGAGCGTGCCGGCGAACCACGAGCCGATCATGACCGCGGACGCCCCGGCTGCCAGCGCGAGGGCGACGTCGCGCGGGTAGCGCACCCCGCCGTCGGCCCAGACGTGCGCCCCGAGCGAGCGCGCAGCTGCGGCCGTCTCGAGCACGGCGGAGAACTGCGGGCGGCCGACTGCGGTCATCATGCGGGTCGTGCACATGGCGCCCGGCCCGACACCGACCTTGATGATGTCCGCCCCGGCACCGACCAGGTGCGCGACGGCGTCGGCGGTGACGACGTTGCCGGCGACGAGCGGGATGCCGAGCTGCAGGGACGAGACCGTGCGGAGGGCACGGAGCATGCCGTCCTGGTGTCCGTGCGCGGTGTCGAGGACCAGGACGTCCACGCCCGCGGCGGCCAGCGCCTTCGCCTTGGCCGCGACGTCGCCGTTGATGCCGAGCGCGGCGGCGACCCGGAGCCGCCCGGAGGCGTCGACGGCGGGCGTGTAGATGTCGGAGCGGATCGCGCTCGTCTGGCTCGTGGTGCCGACGACCCGACCGTGCCGCATCACCGGCGCGAAGTCGACCTCGGCGGCGGAGAGCACCTGGTGGACGTGGCGGGGTGTCCCGGCGTCCTCGGCGTCGATGGCGGTCGAGGCTCCGTGCAGCAGGTCGCCGAGGACGGCGTCGGGGCCGGCGGTGCCGAGGCGGGTGGCGGGCACGCAGCCGAGGTACTCGCCGTCGGCGTCGCGGACGACCACGCCACGGCCGGCGACGGGCAGGAGCTGCTCCAGGGCCTCGGCGACGGTGGTCTGCGCCCCCACGTCGTAGGCGGTGTCGAAGTCGACCGGCTGGTCCTTCACCCAGCGGATCGCGGCGTCGAGGTCCTGCAGGTGCATGTCCTGCGGCAGCACGCCGAGGCCACCGCGCCGGGCGAGGGTGGCGGCGAGCCGGGGGCCCGTGACCGAGTTCATGTTGGCGCTGACGATCGGGATCGTGGCGCCGCTGCCGTCGTTCGCCGCCAGGTCGACGTCGAAGCGGCTCGTCACACCGGAACGGCTCGGGACGAGGAAGACGTCGGAGTAGGTCAGGTCGTGCGTCGGCCGCGTCTCGTAGAACCTCATGCGCTCCACTGTACGGCTCCGGTCACGGCCCCGACCGGGTGCCCACGGGCCACCGACTCGCGCCGCGGCTGACACGGAACGGACATGTCGGAGCGGCTAGGCTTGGCACCTGTGCGGCGCAGGGTTGCTCCGCACGACACACACGAGCATCTATCGACGGAGAGTGGGCGATCGGCTGTGTCGAGCCATCTGACCGGAACGGACGAGACCGCGGGCGAATTCGGGGCGAACGAGTGGCTCGTCGACGAGCTCTACGAGCAGTTCGTCGCGGACAAGGAGTCGGTCGACAAGTCCTGGTGGCCGGTCCTCGAGAGCTACCACCGCACGCAGGTCGGTGGCGCTGCGGCCCCGGCCCAGTCCCCGGCGCAGCCGGCACCGGCCCAGCAGCAGTCGTCGACGCAGCAGCCCGCCACCGGTGACGCTCCGGGCGAGGCCAAGTCCGGTCCGATCCAGGCGAAGACCACCTCGCGCCAGCCGGCACCGCAGCCGATCCCGGCCGAGGCGAACGACGCCGCGGACGACCACGAGGAGACCCACGAGGACGTGGCGACCCCGCTCCGGGGCATGGCGAAGACCCTGGCGTCGAACATGGACGCCTCGCTGACGGTCCCGACCGCCACGAGCGTCCGCACCATCCCGGCGAAGCTGATGATCGACAACCGCATCGTCATCAACAACCACCTGCGGCGGGCCCGCGGCGGCAAGATCTCCTTCACGCACCTGATCGGGTGGGCGATGGTGCAGGCGCTCAAGGACTTCCCGAGCCAGAACGTCTTCTACGAAGAGCGCGACGGCAAGCCGTTCGTCGTCGCCCCGGCACACGTGAACCTCGGCATCGCGATCGACGTCCCCAAGAAGGACGGCACCCGCTCGCTCCTGGTGCCGAGCATCAAGCGGGCCGAGTCCCTGACGTTCGGCCAGTTCCTCTCCGCCTACGAGGACCTCGTCAAGCGCGCCCGTGACAACAAGCTCACCCCGGCGGACTTCCAGGGCACGACGATCTCGCTCACCAACCCGGGCGGCATCGGCACCGTGCACTCGGTCCCCCGTCTGACGAAGGGGCAGGGTTCGATCATCGGCGCCGGTGCCCTGGAGTACCCGGCGCAGTTCCAGGGATCGGCGTCGAAGACCCTGGTCGAGCTCGGCATCGGCAAGACCATCACCCTGACGAGCACCTACGACCACCGTGTCATCCAGGGCGCCGGTTCGGGCGAGTACCTCAAGCACGTGCACGAGCGCCTGATCGGTGAGCACGGCTTCTACGACGGCATCTTCGCCGCGCTCCGGATCCCGTACAAGCCGATCCAGTGGGCGAACGACATCAACGTCGACCTGGCGCACCGGGTGAACAAGACCGCGCGCGTGCAGGAGCTCATCAACAGCTTCCGCGTCCGTGGGCACCTGATGGCCGACATCGACCCGCTCGAGTACCGCCAGCGCACCCACCCCGACCTCGAGATCGAGAGCCACGGGCTCACCTTCTGGGACCTCGACCGCGAGTTCGTCACCGGCGGGCTCGCCGGCACCACCTCGGCACCGCTCCGCGACGTCCTCGGGATCCTGCGCGACGCGTACTGCCGCACGGTCGGCATCGAGTACATGCACATCCAGGACCCGGAACAGCGTCGCTGGGTGCAGGAGCGCATCGAGGTGCCGTACTCGAAGCCGTCGAAGGAAGAGCAGCTCCGCGTCCTCGGCAAGCTCAACGAGGCCGAGGCGTTCGAGACCTTCCTGCAGACCAAGTACGTCGGCCAGAAGCGCTTCTCGCTCGAGGGCGGCGAGTCCACCATCGCCTTCCTCGACACCCTGATCCAGCACGCCGCCGGAGCCGGACTGGCCGAGGTCGCGATCGGCATGGCCCACCGTGGCCGCCTGAACGTGCTGACGAACATCGCCGGCAAGACCTACGGACAGATCTTCCGTGAGTTCGAGGGCTCGTCGCTGCCGGGCACGGTGTCCGGTCAGGGCTCCGGCGACGTGAAGTACCACGTCGGCACCGAGGGCGTGTTCCGCACGTCCGACGGCTCGAGCATCCCGGTGACGATCGCCGCGAACCCGTCCCACCTCGAGGCCGTCGACGGCGTGCTCGAGGGCATCGTCCGCGCCAAGCAGGACCGCGAGGCCCCCGGCAGCTTCGGCGTGCTCCCCGTGCTCGTGCACGGCGACGCGGCGATGGCGGGCCAGGGCGTGGTCGTCGAGACACTGCAGATGTCGCAGCTCCGCGGCTACCGCACCGGTGGCACGGTCCACCTCGTCATCAACAACCAGGTCGGGTTCACCACCCCGCCCGAGTCCGCGCGCAGCTCGGTGTACTCCACCGACGTCGCGAAGACGATCCAGGCGCCGATCTTCCACGTGAACGGTGACGACCCCGAGGCCGTCGCCCGTGTCGCCGAGCTCGCCTTCGCGTACCGCGAGGAGTTCCACCGCGACGTCGTGATCGACCTGATCTGCTACCGCCGTCGCGGCCACAACGAGGGCGACGACCCCTCGATGACACAGCCGCTGATGTACAACCTCATCGAGGCGAAGCGCTCCGTCCGCACGCTGTACACCGAGGCCCTCGTCGGCCGTGGTGACATCACGCAAGAGGAGTACGACGAAGCGCACCGCGACTTCCAGGACCGCCTGGAACGGGCCTTCGCCGAGACGCACGAGGCGCAGACCGGCACCATCCCGGTGATCGAGGTCGACGACGACGGTGCGGTGCAGGGCCTCGAACGCCCGGCAGCGCAGCGCGACGACTCCGAGGTCGAGGTGCACGAGACCGCCGTGTCCGACGAACTCGTCCGGGCGATCGGCGACGCACACAGCAACCCGCCCGCCGGGTTCTCCATCCACCCGAAGCTGCAGCAGCTGCTGACCAAGCGCACCGAGATGACGCGCAACGGCGGCATCGACTGGGCGATGGCCGAGCTCATGGCGATCGGGTCGATCCTGGTCGAGGGCAAGCCGGTCCGCCTCGCCGGACAGGACGCCCGCCGTGGCACCTTCGTCCAGCGCCAGTCGGTCTTCCACGACCGGGTGAACGGCCAGGAGTGGCTGCCGCTGTCGAACCTCACCGAGGACCAGGCCCGGTTCTACGTGTACGACTCGCTGCTGAGCGAGTACGCGGCGATGGCCTTCGAGTACGGCTACTCGGTGGAACGCCCCGAGTCCCTCGTGCTCTGGGAAGCGCAGTTCGGTGACTTCGCGAACGGCGCCCAGATCGTCATCGACGAGTTCATCTCGTCCGCCGAGCAGAAGTGGGGACAGCGCTCCGGCCTCGTCCTGCTGCTGCCGCACGGGTACGAGGGCCAGGGGCCGGACCACTCGTCTGCGCGCATCGAGCGATACCTGCAGCTGTGCGCCGAGGACAACATGATCGTCGCACGACCGTCGACCCCGGCGTCGTACTTCCACCTGCTCCGCCGACAGGCCTGGGCCCGTCCGCAGAAGCCGCTCATCGTGTTCTCGCCGAAGGCGATGCTCCGGCTCCGTCAGGCGACGAGCGCGGTCGAGGACTTCACGACGGGCACGTTCGAGCCCGTGCTGGACGACCACCGGATCACCGACAAGGGTGCCGTCCGCCGGGTCGTGCTGCACTCCGGCAAGGTGCACCACGACCTGCGCGCCGAGGTCGACAAGCGCGGGATCACCGACGTCGCGCTCGTCCGCCTCGAGCAGCTCGCGCCGCTCCCCCTCGACCGCATCCTCGAGGTGCTGGCCGGCTACCCGGACGCCGACGTCGTGTGGGCACAGGAGGAGCCGGAGAACCAGGGCGCCTGGCCGTTCGTCTGCATGAACCTGTCGCCGCACCTGGGCGGCCGACCGTTGTCCGTCGCGGCCCGCTCGGCGAGTGCAGCACCGGCCACCGGGTCGTCGAAGCGCTCCGCACAAGAGGCCGCGGACGTCATCGACACGGCACTGAGCACGTCGGCGTAACCACGAGGAAGCGCCCCGTGTGGGAGCCCGATGGACTCCCGCACGGGGCGCTTCGCTGTTCCCGAGGAGTGCGACGCCCCTAGGCGAACTTGGTGTACCGGACTCCGGCGTCGTGGTACCCGCGCTTCTGGTAGAACCGGTGCGCGTTGTCCGTCGCTGCCGCACTGACCGCGCTGAGGCGACGCGCGCCCTGCTCGACGGCCCACGCTTCGAACGTGTCGATGAGTGCGGAACCGGTGCCGAGCCTCCGGGCTGTGTCGTCGACGACCAGCAGCAGCAGCTGCGCCGTCGGTTCGTCGCTGGCGTACGCCCACGTGACCTGGGCCCCGGCCACGGCGGCCACACGGCCGTCGTCCCCCCGGACGACCCAGGTGCGGTGCCCGGCCTCGGGCGTGAGCCGTTCGAGGCGGGCGCGCATCGACGCGTCGTCGACGTCGTGACCGAGCAGGCGGACGAGGGCGGCGACGTCGGCGACGTCCGTGTCAGACCAGGCGGTGGTCGACTCGACGGTGAGGGTCATGTCGGCCAACCTACCCGGGCCGCCGGTCGTGTTGCGACGGGCTTCCATAACAACTGATATTCATATACTCTGCTGTCATATCACCCGCCGGGTGATCCCGACCGACAGGACAGCCATGCACATCACCTCCCGCCACGGCCGCACCGCAGCCTGGATCGCGTTCCCGCTCGCCGTCGTCGCCAGCGGTGCCCTCATCGCCACGGCCTCGTACGCCGCCTTCTCGAGCAGCACCGACAACGCCGCGAACAGCTGGCGCACCGGCGCCGTCTCGCTCACCGACGACGACCAGGGCGTCGCGATGTTCGACGCCGACGACCTGGTGCCCGGGTCCAGCGGCTCGAACTGCATCACCGTCACGGCGAACACCACCAACGCCTCGACCGTGAAGCTCTTCACCACCGACCAGGCCGACGACGACGCACTCGCCGAGCACGTCGGACTGACCGTCGAGCGCGGCAGCCTCGGCACCCCCGGAGACTGCAGCACCTTCACCACGGCGACGACCGTGCACGACGGGACGCTCGCCGGCCTGATGGAGTCCGAGTCCTTCGGCACCGGTGTCGACGCGTGGCAGCCCGCGACGGGCACGGCGAGCACGACCTACCGCTTCAGCTACGACCTGGCTGCGGGCGCACCGAACACCGTGCAGTCGTCCGAGGCGGGCACCACGTTCGTGTGGGAAGCGCAGACCGACTGACCCCGTCCCGAACCCGACCCGCCCGACCCGCCCGACCCGAGGAGCAGCCGATGCCGAACGCCACCACCCGCCGTCACGTCCGCTGCGCCGGCGACGTGCCCCGGCTGCTCCTCGCGGTCACAGCACGCACGGTCCTCTGGTCGGCCCTGCTGCTCGCGCTGTGGGCGTCGCTCCCCGCGGCCCTCGGGTGGCACGTGACGACCGTCGTCTCCGACTCGATGGCGCCCGGCATCCGGACCGGGGACGTCGTCGCCGCGATGCCCGTCGACCCGGACGACCTCGAGGCCGGACGGGTGCTGCTCGTCGAGGACCCGGACCACCGGGACCGACTCCGGCTGCACCGGCTCGAGCGCGTCGAACAGGACGGGGCCCTGCGCCTGCGAGGGGACGCCAACCCGACGGCCGACCGGACTGCCGTCGCCCCGGACGCCGTCCTCGGTGTCGGCGTCCTGCGCTTCCCGTGGGTCGGGCTGCCCGGTGTCTGGATCCGCGGGGGCGACTGGACCTCCCTGTTGCTGACCGGTGTCGTCGCCGCCGTGCTCGTCGTCGCCGGGCGGGCCGACCGGGACATCACCGCCGGTCACCCCTGCCGGACCTGCGGCGCGCCGCGCCGGGACGTCCACTCGCCGGTCGTCGCGGAGCCCGGCACCGTCACCATCACCGCCGTGTCGTCGTCCACCGTGCCGGTCGCGGCGTTCACGGCGGCTGCCATCGTCCTCACCCTGCTCGCCGCAGCAGGAGCGGGAACCGGGTTCGGGGCCGGAGCCGGGTTCAGCGGTTCGACCGGCACCGCCTCGGCACTCGGCACCGGCGGGTTCGGGTGCTTCCACCAGCCCGCACCCGGCGCGGCACTCGCGTGGGACTTCGCCGAGAAGAGCGGCCCCCGGGTCGTGGACTCGAGCGGGTCCGGGGCCGACGGCACCTTCACGCCCGCCGCTGCCCGGGTCGACGCCGACTGCGCCACGAACCCGTACGCGACGTTCTGGACCGAGGACGGGGCCGAAGGGTGGGCGGTCACCGACACCGCGGTCGACGCTCCGAACGCCTTCACGATCGAGGTCTGGTTCTGCACCCAGGACACCGACGGCGGGCGCGTGTTCGGCTTCGGCTCGGACCGCTCTGCGGCGTCCCAGTACCGCGACCGGCACCTGTACATCGGTGCCGACGGAGTCCTGCGGTTCGGCGTCGAGGGATCAGGGTCGCAGTTCAAGTTCACGCTGGGATCGACGGCGACGGTCACCGACGGCGAATGGCACCACGCGGTCGCGACGTTCCAGTCACGATCGATGGCGCTCTGGGTCGACGGCCAGCTGCAGGGCAGTCGTTCCGACGCCGTCACCCTGCGGCAGTACGCCGGACACTGGCGCGCCGGACGCCAGACGCTGGCCGGTTGGCCGAACGCCGGTGACTACGTCTACACCGGCGACGTGGACACGGTCCGGGTGCACGAGCGCGTCCTCGACGCAGCGGCGATCACCCGTGCGTTCCAGGCCGGCCGCTGACGCCGGACCGGGCCGAGGCGAACGCCGATGCCTGACCGGTCCGGGCGCCACCCGAGCCGGGCGTGCGCCCGGCCCGTGACGTCAGTGCGTCGACTGTTCCTGCCGGATGCGCTCGAGGATCTCGCTGCGCAGCTGGTCCGGAGCGGTCTCCTTGCACGCACGGCGGACGGTCTCCATGAGCACGACGCCGACGCGGTGCTCGGTCTGGCAGTCCTCGCACCCGTCCATGTGCTCGCGGATGTCCGCAGCGTCCTCGTGGCGGAGCTCGTCGTGCAGGAACTCCTCGAGTTCGGCCTTCGCCTTCGAGCAGTCGCAGCCGCTCATCGTGCGTCCTTCCGTCCGGTGCGACCCGTGGCCGCGGTTGCCTTCGTCGTCGACGCCGCGCCCCGGCCTCGTCCGCGCATCGTCGCCGTCGACGCTGCGTCCGGGACGATGCCGGTCTCGCGGGCGTGGTCTGCCAGGAGCCCACGGAGGAGCCGGCGACCACGGTGGAGGCGGCTCATGACCGTCCCCACGGGGGTCTTCATGATGTCGGCGATCTCCTGGTACGAGAAGCCTTCGACATCGGCGAAGTAGACGGCCATCCGGAAGTCCTCGGGGATGGCCTGCAGGGCGTCCTTCACGGCGGAGGACGGCAGGTGGTCGATCGCGTCGGCCTCGGCGGACCGGGCGGAGATCGACTGGGTGACGCTCTCGGCGCCGCCGAGCTGCCAGTCCTCGAGCTCGTCGATGGTGCCCTGGTACGGGTTCCGCTGGTTCTTGCGGTACGTGTTGATGAACGTGTTCGTGAGGATCCGGTACAGCCAGGCCTTCAGGTTCGTGCCCTGCTTGAACTGGCGGAACGCGGCGAACGCCTTGACGAAGGTCTCCTGCACCAGGTCCGACGCGTCGGCCGGGTTGCGGGTCATCCGCATGGCCGCGCCGTAGAGCTGGTCCATGAAGGGCAGGGCCTGGTCCTCGAACAGGGACCGCAGCTCCGCCTCGGAGACGGTCTTCGCGTCCACGGGCTCGTCGGCTGCGTCGTCGAGGGCGGTCTGCTCGTCTTCGACGGCGTCGAGCTGCACCTCGGTCTCGTCGACCGGGTGGTGCGGAGCTGCCTGCGGTTCGTCGGTCGTCATCGCCGCCAAGTCTAGGCCGAGCGTGCCGAGCGTCGTCGGCACCGCGGTCAGCACGGTCGCCGTGCTGGTCCGCTCTCGTGCGAGTGTTGCTGTCGCCACTGATCCTCCCGGTGCGTTCAGTACCCTGGTGAACCGATGGCAGACACGACGCATTCCCACAGCGGGGCCCAGCCCGCCGACCCCTGGATCGCCCCGGTCGCAGGGGGTCCGCTGCGCGGTGACGTCGCGCTGCCCGGGTCGAAGTCGCTGACGAACCGGGAGCTCGTGCTCGCGGCCCTCGCGGACGGCCCCTCGACGATCCGGCTCCCGCTGCACTCCCGCGACTCGGCGCTGATGATCGCGGGCCTCCGTGCGCTCGGCGTCGGCATCGAGGAGCTCGAGCCGGCGGCCGGCACCGCCCCGAACCCCTACGGTCCGGACCTCCGGATCACGCCCGCCCCGATGCACGGCGACGTCCGCCTGGACTGCGGGCTGGCCGGCACCGTGATGCGCTTCCTGCCACCGCTCGCCGCCCTGGCCGTCGGGCCCGTCACGGTCGACGGCGACCCCTACGCCCGCAAGCGGCCGATGCACGCGATCGTGCAGGGACTCGTGGACCTCGGTGTCGACGTCACGGACGACGGCGGCGGCTCGATGCCGTTCTCGTTCACCGGCACCGGCTCGGTCCGCGGTGGTGCCCTGACGATCGACGCGTCGGCGTCCTCGCAGTTCGTCTCCGGCCTGCTGCTGTCGGCGCCCCGCTTCGACGAGGGCCTGCACCTCACCCACGTCGGCGAACGCCTGCCGAGCATGCCGCACATCGAGATGACCGTCGCGGCGCTCCGTGCCCGCGGCGTCCGGGTCGACGAGCCGTCGGTCGGCGAGTGGGTCGTGCACCCCGGTCCGATCGGCGCGCGTGACGTCACGATCGAGCCCGACCTGTCGAACGCCGCGCCGTTCGCGGTCGCCGCGCTCGTCGCCGGCGGCACGGTCCGCATCCGCACCTGGCCCACCGAGACGACCCAGGTCGGTGCCGACCTCGAGACGCTCCTGCCCCTGTGGGGGGCGAGCGTGGCCCGTGACGGTGACGACCTGGTCGTCGACGGCGGCGTCGGGATCCGGGGTGGGGCCTCCTTGCCGGGTCTCGAACTCGACCTGAGCCGCGGCGGCGAACTCGCACCGGCGCTCGTCGCGCTGGCCGCGCTGGCGGACGGCCCGAGCGAGATCACCGGGATCGGCCACCTGCGGGGGCACGAGACGGACCGCCTGGCCGCGCTGGCGGCGGACCTCAACCGGTCTGGAGGCGCGGTGCACGAACTCGACGACGGCCTGCGGATCGAGCCGGCGCCGCTCCACGGCAGCGCCTGGGGCGCGTACGACGACCACCGGATGGCGACCGCGGGGGCGATCGTGGGCCTCGTCGTCGACGGCGTCGCCGTCGACGACATCGGGTCGACCGCGAAGACGCTGCCGCAGTTCCCGGAGCTGTGGGCCGCGCTCGTGGCGTCCTCGGTGTCCGCTGCACCGGCGAGTGGGGACTGACGCATGAGCTGGTGGGACGACGTCGACGGTGACGACTCCGACGCGGACGAGCCGTACGGGCAGTACGACGAGTCGAGCGTCCGGGTGCGTCCGAACCCGAAGGGCAACCGGCCGCGCACGAAGACCCGGCCGACGTACGACGACGCCCCAGTCGGGTGGGTGACGAACGTCGACCGCGGGCGGTTCGGCGTGCTGATCGACGACCACGTCATCACCGCGACGAAGGCCCGGGAGCTCGGCAAGAAGTCCGTCGTCACGGGCGACCACGTGTCGCTCGTCGGGGACGTCTCGGGCGACCCCGGCTCGCTGGCACGCATCGTGAAGGTCGCCGAACGCACCACACTGCTGCGACGGAGTGCCGACGACTCCGACGAGGTCGAGCGCGTCATCGTGGCGAACGCCGACCAGATGCTCATCGTGGTGGCCGCCGCCGACCCCGAGCCGCGCACCCGCCTGATCGACCGGTACCTGGTGGCCGCGTTCGACGCGGGGCTCGACCCGATCCTCTGCATCACCAAGACCGACCTCGCCGACCCGGCTGCGTTCCTGGCGCACTTCGCGTGCCTGGATCTGCGGATCGTGACGAGCCGATCGGACGACGTCCCGTTCGAGGCGCTGCACGAGCTCCTCGACGACAAGGTGACCGTGACCGTCGGGCACTCCGGCGTCGGCAAGTCGACCCTGGTGAACGCCCTGACCGGGTCGACGCGGGCGATCGGCGTCGTGAACTCCGTGACCGGCCGGGGGCGGCACACGTCCTCGTCGTCGATCGCGCTGCGGGTCCGTGACGGTGGCTGGATCATCGACACCCCGGGCGTGCGGTCGTTCGGCCTGGGGCACGTCGACCCCGCGAACGTGTTCCGGGCGTTCGCCTCGCACGCGATCCCGGTGCTGCCCGCGCGGGACGGCATCCCGTTGGCGCAGGCGCACGACTGGGAGATCGTCGACCGGGTGCAGGACGGGGAGCTCGGGCCGACCGGTGTCGAGCGGCTCGACTCGTTCCGGGCGCTGCTGACCGGGATGGGCGCGTCGGACCCCGGTTCGGAGTAGCGCGAGGGGCGGTGGCTGGTCGGCGCTCGGCGGCGGCCGGTCGGCGCTCGGCGGTTGGTCGGCGGCTGGTCGGCGCTCGGCGGCTGGTCGGCGCTCGGCGCTGGTCGGCGGCTGGTCACGACACCCCGCGGAGTGTACTTCGAGCGGTCACGAACTGTCGGCTGGCGGCGCGGCATCCGACAGTTCGTGACCGCCCGAGCGCCGGCGCGCGGTGAGTCGTGACCACTCAGCCCGCGCCCGCCCCGTCGCACCGCGCAGACCTCGCACCGTGCGAGGGGCTCTGAACGGTGCAAGGTCGTGCGCTCCGTGCGGGCTCGCGGCCTCGCACGGAGCGGGCAACCTCGCACGGGACGACGACTCGGCTCCGGGCCTGCGTCGACAAGCACGCACCAGCGTTGTACAGTTGGCGATCGTGTCTGAAGTTGCAAAGTACAACTTTGCGCCGACCCCCGCTGTCGACGCCCCGTCCCCGAGCACGACGACGACGTCGCACGCGCACCACTCCCCCACGCACAAGTCCTCGCGAGCCCCGAAGCCGCAGGGCTCCGACAGCGTCCTGCGCCCGGCCGGCCTCGGTCGCGTGCTGCTGACGTTCGCCTCGCACATCCTCGTGCCGCTGTTCCTGGCCGCGGGCATGGGCCTGGCGTACCTCGGCGCCTTCCACGCGCCGGCGCCGCACGAACTCCCCGTCGGCATCGTCGGCCAGGGCGCCGCCACCCAGGTGTTCGCCCAGACCGTGACCGACCAGTCCGACGGCGCACTCGTGGCCCACGTCGTCGCCTCGACGAAGGCCGCCGAGCAGCAGGTGCGCGACCGCGACCTCGCGGCGGTCTACGCACCCACCGCGACCGGTGCCACGCTCTTCGTCTCGACCGCCGCGTCGGAGACGACCGCGAGCGCCGCACAGAAGGTGTTCCTGCCGATCGCCTACGACCAGCGCGTGCCGTTCCGGGTCGTCGACGTCGTACCCACGGGCGACCAGGACACCACCGGCCAGGGGCTGTTCTTCCTGCTCGTGGCCCTGAGCGTCGGCGGGTACGCGTCCGCGATCGCCGTGGCCTCGGTCGCGACGAAGCTCCGTACCGTGTGGACCGCGGTCATCGGCCTGGCCACCGCCGGGGTCGTCGCGGGGATCGGTGTGGTCGTCGCCGGCCCGGTCTACGGCGTCATCACCACGCACCACTGGCAGGTGTTCCTGTTCGCCTGGCTCTACGACGCGATCATCGTCGCGCTCGGCGTCGGGCTGCACCCCGTGCTCGGACGGTGGACCACCCCGATCCTCACGATGCTGTTCGTGATGCTGAACTTCACGTCCTCCGGCGGGATCTTCCAGCCGGCGTTCCAGCCGGGGTTCTTCGCCGCGCTGCACACCTTCTGGAGCGGCGCGGCGTGGTTGCAGGCCGCACAGGACCTGCAGTACTTCCCGGATGCGTCGCTCGGCCGGCCGTCCCTCGTGCTCGCCCTCTGGCTGGCGGCGGCGCTCCTGCTCTGTGCCGTCGTGCACGGGCTCGTCGCACGCCGGACCCGCATCGCCCGCGAACGCGAGGTCACCCGGCTCGAGGAAGAAGAGGTCGTCGCCGCGTAGCGACGGTAGGTTGGGCGACGTGGACCTCAGCGCCGACCTGGACTTCGCCCGCTCCCTCGCCGACACCGCCGACGCGATCAGCCTCGAGCGCTTCCGTGCCGCCGACCTGCACGTGACGAAGAAGGCCGACAGCACGCACGTCACCGACGCCGACCAGGCGGTCGAACGGGCCCTGCGCGAGCGGCTCGCCGCCGAGCGACCGGACGACGCGTTCCTCGGTGAGGAGACCACGGCCGACACCGGAGCCGAGGCCGTCAGCGAAGGGCACCGGCAGTGGGTGGTCGACCCGATCGACGGCACCGCCAACTACCTGCGTGGCGTGCCGGTGTGGGCGACCCTGATCGCGCTCGCGGTCGACGGTCGCCCGGTGCTCGGCGTCGTCAGCGCTCCGGCCCTCGGCAAGCGCTGGTGGGCGGCCGAGGGTTCCGGTGCGTTCTCGTTGGACGGACCGCTCCGGGTGTCCGGGGTCGCCGACCTGGCCGACGCCAGCCTGAGCTACAACAGCATCCAGCAGTGGGACGACGACGACCGCCTCGAGCCGCTCGTCGACCTGTCCCGCCGGGTCTGGCGCACCCGGGCCTACGGCGACATGTGGTCGTACATGATGGTGGCCGAGGGCGTCCTCGACGTCGCCGGCGAACCGGACCTGAAGCCGTGGGACATCGCCGCCCTCGTCCCCATCGTCGAGGAGGCCGGCGGTCGCTTCACCTCGCTCGACGGCGATCCCGGGCCCTGGCACGGCAGCGCCCTCGCCACGAACGGCCTGGTGCACGACGCCGTCGTCGAGGTCATCCGCCGCGAGTCCTAGGACGGCGGCCGAGCGGATCGGCCGCCCTCGAGCGGATCGGCCGCCCTCGAGCGGATCGGCCGCCGTCGAGCGGATCAGCCGCGGTCGGCGGGCTCCGCAGCCGCGTCGGAGCGCTCGGACTCCCCCTCGGACCGCCGCGCCGCCCGGCGACGCGCCACCAGGTCCGCACCCGCCAGCACCAACGCCAGCGCCATCAGCGACACCGTGAACGTCGTGCCGCTGCGGAACGCGTCGTGGTACGCGTCGAGCCGGCTGCCCGGACCGGACCCGCCGGACCCCGACCCCGCCGTCTGGCTCCGGACGATGCCGTAGAAGATGCTCGTCGCGACCGCGGTACCGATCGCCGTCCCGACCCGCTGCCCGAGCTGCTGCATCGAGCCCGCGACACCGGACTGCTCGACGGGGATCTCGGCCAGGGTCAGCGTCTGGTTCGGTGACACCACGAACCCACCACCGAGACCACCCACCAGGAACGCTCCGGCCATCGCCCACGGGGTGACCTCCGGCGGAGTGGCGACCGCGGCGAGCATGAGCAGCAGGAAGCCGACGACGACCATCCCGAGCCCGGCGACGACCAGCGCCCGCCCGACCCGGTCGACGATCCGTCCGCCGATGTACGAGCCCACGGCACTCGTCGCCGCGAAGGGGATGCTCACCATGCCGGCGAACAGCGGCGAGAGGCCGAGGCCCTCCTGCAGGTAGAGCGTCACCATGAGGAAGGACGCCGGCAGCGCCGCGAAGTAGACGGCGACGATCGACAGCCCGTTGCGGTACGACGACAGTCGGAAGAGCTCGAAGTGCACCACGGGCGACTTGCCCTGCCGCTTGAACCGCTGTTCCCAGAGCACGAACAGCACGAGGAACACCGCGAAGCCGACCAGCCAGAACCAGCGCGTCGCGGAACCACCACCGCCGCTGGTCAGCACGAAGGGCAGCATCAGGGTGACGATGGCCGCACCGAGCAGCAGGATGCCGACGACGTCCAGTTCGCGGTCCTGCGCCGTCCCCTGAGCCCCCTTCGGCAGCAGGCGGATGGCGAAGACGAGCGCGGCGATGCCGAGGGGCACGTTCATCCAGAACAGCAGCCGCCAGCCGGACTCCTCGCCGCCGATCGCGATGAGGCCGCCACCGATGGTCGGGCCGAGTGCGGTGGAGATGCCGATCATCGCGCCGAACAGCCCGAACGCACGGCCCCGCTCCGGCCCGCGGAACAGCTGCTGCACGAGTCCGATGACCTGGGGCATCTGGATGCCGGCGGCGAAGCCCTGCAGGATCCGGGTGACGATCAGGACCTCGATGTTCGGCGCCACGGCGCACAGCAGACTCGATCCGGTGAACGCGCTGAGCCCCACGATGAACATGACCCGTCGGCTCTTCAGGTCGCCGAGCCGACCGGCGGGCACGAGGGCGAGACCGAAGGCCAGCGCGTACCCCGCCACGATGAGCTGGAGCGACGAACTGGTGGCCCCGAGGGACTGCTCGATCGAGGGCAGCCCGACGTTCACCTTCGACAGGTCGAGGATCGTCAGGGCCGCGACCGCCACGCAGACGGCGAAGGCGCGCCACCGGGTGCGGTCGTCGAGGCGGGCGTCGGTCGGTTCGGCGTTGGACATCCCGTCCGTGGTACACCTGCGGCGACGAACACGGTCCGGACAGCCCTGTACCCCGGTTGGCTCCGACGGCCCCGATCGGCCCGTTCGGACACCCCGCAGCGAGCGGACGAGGGGGCCCCTCGTGGCCCCCCGTACTGGGGGCACGGATGTGGACATCCGTCCGCGCGAGTCCGCTCAGCGGGACGAGACCTGAGTTATCGTGCTCCAGACGGCAGGTCACGTGACGCCCTCGGATTCCCTAGATCCGAACGGTGGAACCGACCCGTCGTGTTCGTCCGAAGACCCTAACCCGAGGGGTGATACAGACGATGACATCATCGTTCCCGAGCGGAACCGAGTGCACCCTCACTCGACGACCGCATCCAATCCACGACAGTTCCGGCGCGCGCTCAGTCGCCGCCTCTCGTCCGCGCTCCGCCACGGTCACCCGCCGTGCAGCAGCCCGGTCCGCCGCAGTGCGCCCCGTCGCAGCGACCCCCGTGTTCGCCGACGCCCTCCTCGCAGCATCCGCCTCCGGACCCGGAGGCCGGTGAGTCATGGCACTCACCGGTCGACGTCTCGAGGTCGACCGGATCGCGACCCTCGCAGTGCTCCCACGGGAGTCCGCGATGGTCGTGGTCGGCGACCCTGGTTCCGGACGCAGCAGCGTCCTCGACGCGGTCTCGAACCGCGTTTCCCTGCCCATCGTCCGGGTCGGTGTCAACGGGAGTGAATCCCGCTGGCCACTGGCCGGGGTGACCTCCCTGTTCACCGCGCTGGACGACCCACGAGCGACCGCGCACATCGCCCACCTGCTGCAGGCCGGTGGGACCGCGGCCGCTGTGACGGCCGGACTGGCGGCGGCCCACGACTTCCTCGACGCCGTGCACGCTCTGACCCTGCCGCCGACGCTCGTCCTCATCGACGACCTCGACCGGATGGACACGGAGAGCCAGGAGCTCATCGCGTTCCTCGCCGGACGACTCGCGGGCACCGCCCTGCGCGTCGTGGCGACGGTCCGCTCGGTGCCGTCGGACGGTCCGCTCGCGGCCCTGCCGACCCTGCGCATCGAGCCGCTGCCGTCGGACGAGGCCCTGCTCCTCGCCCGGTCCATGGCACCGGCCGAGGCGAACGACGGCGTCCTCGCCGTCCTCGCCGAGGAGACCGGCGGCAACCCCGGCGCACTCCGCGAACAGCTCGCGGTGCTCACCCGGGAGCAGCTCACCGGTGCCGAGCCGATCGTGCTCCCGCTCCGCCCCACTCCGACCACCGAGGCCATCGCTGCGCTCGCACTCGAGCCGGCCGCAGGACGCGATCTGGACGTCCTCGCGAAGCTCGCCCTGGTGCCCGTCGCGAAGACCACGGCGTGGGACCGGGACGAGCTGGACGACCTGGTCGGGGCCGGTCTCGCGACCGTCCGCGGGCAGAGCGTCACCGTGCGGCATCCACTGGTCCGTTCCGCGCTCTACTGGCGGATGCCCGCCCGTGACCGCCGCGCGGCACACGCCGAGCTGGCCACGGCGAGCGCCGAGACCGACCCGCGGTCGGCCGCGTGGCACCGGAGCTTCGTCGACGACGTCCCCGACGTGGTCGCGCTGCTGCAGGCCGCACGGTCGTACGTCGTGGACGGCGCCGTGCACGCCGCGATCGCGCTGACCGAGCGTGCCCTGCACATCGGTGGCGGGACCGAGGACGAGCACGTCGCGCTCCTCGGGGTCGCGGAGGCCATGCTCGGCAAGCGTCTGCTCGGTTTCGCCGCGCGGTACCTGGCGGCGCTCCGTCCGTTCCGGACGACGCCGAACGAGGTCCGCCGACTGCGTCTGCAGTACTCGGCCGAGTACCTCAGCGGTGACGCCGTGCACGCGGACGAGTTGCTCGTCCCCGTCGACGCGACCGACCCCACCGAGGTGGACGCCGTCGCCGGACTGATGGCCATGGTGGCGTGCTTCCGCGCCGAGGCGTGGGAGCTCGACCAGGCGAAGGACCTGCTGCACCGGATCGAACCGCTCGAGGCGTCGGCGTCCGCGCACACCCTCGAGATCACGACGACCGCGCGCGAGCTCATCGCCGCGGTGGACGGCGTGCTGCCGCCCGACACCGAGCTGCACGACGGGCTCGCGACGTCGGCGCTCGTGGCGATGTCCGACCCGGCCCTGCTGCTCCTCGCCCACGCGCTGAGCATCGGCGAGCGCTACCGGAGCGCGCGACGGGTGTTCGCACTCGTGCTCGCCCGTGGGCAGGAGTCCGCGGCGGTGTGGAACGAGGCGGCCCGGTACCTGACGTCCGAGAACGAGGTGCGCTCCGGCAACTTCCGGCAGGCGCTCCGCGCGATCGACGTCTGGGAGTCCGGCTCGTCCGTCGCCGAGCGGCTGCGTGAGCCGTCCCGGGCGATCGCCGTCGCGTGGCGGCACTTCGCTGAGGGCCGGTCGGCCGAGGCGCTCGACGTGGTGGACCGGTGCCTCGAGCACCGTTCGACGAGTCGGCTCTGGGGTGCGACGGCGAAGCTGCACGCGCTCCGCGGTAAGGTCCTGCTGCTCGACGGTCGGCTCGACGAGGCAGCGACCGCGCTCGAGGCCGCCGACGCGATCGGCCGGTCGCTCCGGAACCCGGCGGTGCTCCGGCACCTCGGTGACCTGGTCGAGGCGTACGTGCGCCTCGGTCGGATCGAGGATGCCCGGACGATCACGGCCCGTCTCGCTGCGGACCACCACGCCCGCCCGGGTCGGTGGGGTGCCCTGGTGCTGGCGCGGAGCCTGGCGCTCGTCGCCGACGACACCACCCGCGAGTCGGCTCGTCGCCGCGCGCTGGAGCTGTTCCAGCCGCACGACTCGCAGTACGAGCGGGCTCGCACGTTCGCGGCGCTGGCTGCGGTCGGCAACCCTGCGGAGCGTCCGCGCCTGGGTGCGGCGGCCGCAGCGGCCTACGAGGCGGCGGGCCTGCGTCGTCCGCTCGTGACCCCGGCGCCGGCTGCGGCGATGCCGCCGTTCGGCACGGGCTCGTCGTCGGTCCGGTCCGCGCCGGTGCTGTCGCCGGCGTTCCCCGGGACGCCGCGCAGCGCGCCGGACGCGTCGGCGGTGCTCACGTCGCTGACCGCCGAGGAGCGCGCGGTGGTGCAGAAGGTCACCGAGGGGTACCGCAACCGTGAGATCGCGTCGTCGCTGTTCATGTCGCAGCGCACGGTGGAACTGCGGCTCACGCAGATCTACCGCAAGGTCGGCGCGCGGTCGCGATCGCACCTGGTCGCGCTCCTCACGTAGGAGACGCCACCACAGGATGAAGGGGAGGCCCGGTACCAGCTGGTACCGGGCCTCCTGTCCGTCTGCGCTCCACGTCTTCACGCAACCGACCTCGCAGGCTCGGTCGGCGCTGGCGCCGCGCGCCGCTGGCGCGTCGCTCCACGCGAAGCGCGCGCGGTTGCGGGAGTCCGCACGCGCCCGCAGGGCGGTGTGCCCCCACGCGCGGGGAACCGCAAGAGCGGCCGACCGGTGTTGCCGTGGGGTCGGCGGCGGGTGAGGCTTCTCCTGCACCGACCGCCGTGCCCCTCCCCCGGGGCCAGCCCGCGGTACCCCCGTCCGGTACCCGAGCCCCTCGGCCCAACGACACCGACGTCCGTCCTCGCCTGATCCGAGGACGGGCGCCGGTTCCCTCGCCCAGGGGACCCGGACGCGCGGCAGACCCGACGGCGGTCGGTGCAGCCCCACCGCCCCGTTCCACCCACCCTCGCTCCCCCGAAGGGACAACCGATGTGCGGCATCATCGCGGCCCGCGTGTCTGACGACGCGACCCCCTACCTGCTCGACGGACTCGAACGACTCGAGTACCGCGGGTACGACTCCGCCGGCATCGCCGTCCGGACGGCCGTCGGCGGCGCCGAGACGATCCGCTCGGTCTCCCGCGTCGGCGACCTGCGCACGCTCGTCGCGGCCCGTTCCGGCGACGCGCTCACCGGCATCGGCATCGGTCACACCCGCTGGGCCACGCACGGTGCGGTGCGTGAGGCGAACGCACACCCGCACGCCGACTGCACCGGCCGGATCTCGATCGTGCACAACGGCATCATCGAGAACGCGGAGCGGCTGCGGCAGACGCTCGAGGCGCAGGGGCACCGGTTCCGGTCCGACGTCGACTCCGAGGTCATCGCCCACCTGGTCGAGCGGGCCCTGACGGTCGACCCAGACCTGATGCTCGCGGTGCAGATCGCGACGGCGCAGCTCGAGGGGTCGTGGGCGATCGTGGTGCTGGACGCCCGGGACGGCCGGATGGTCGTGGCGGCGGACCGTTCCCCGCTGGTCGTCGCCCGCTCCGGCCGCGGTGACTTCGTGGCGAGCGACATCGGTGCGATCGCCGAGTGGTGCGAGACGTTCGTGGCGCTCCGCGACGGCGACGTCGTCGAGCTCGGCGAAGCCTGGACCTGGTCGTCCGACGGCATCACGGTGCCCGTGCCGTTCCCCACGGCGTCCCCGTTCGCCGCGGCCGCGCTCGACCTCGGTGACCACACCGACCACATGGCCAAGGAGATCGGCGAGCAGGCCGACGTCGTCGCGACGATCCTGGACCGGGTGGCCCGGCGCACCGCCGACGGCAGCATGTGGGTGGGCCTCGGTCTGGCCGGCTTCCACCGGCTGGCGATCGTCGCCTGCGGCACGTCGTTGAACGCCGGTCAGGTGATCGCGACGGCACTGCGCGGGATCGGCGGGGTGCCGACCGACATCGTCGTCGCGAGCGAGGCCGACCAGGCCGTGCTCGGTCCTGGCACCCTGGTCGTCGCGATCAGCCAGTCCGGTGAGACGGCCGACGTGCTCCGCGCCCTGGACCGGTTCGAGGACCGCCACCCGGTGCTCGCGCTGACGAACAACATGCACTCCTCGCTGGCCCGACGAGCGGACGCCGTGCTCGACTGCCACGCCGGTCCGGAGATCGGGGTCGCCGCCACGAAGACGTTCACGGCGCAGGTCGTCGTCGGCGTCGCGGCGATGATCGCCGCGATGGTCGCCTCCGGCCGCATCGAGCCGTCGCACGCCCAGGTGCTCGTCGACGAGCTGCTCGACCTGCCCGCCCGGATCGAGCACGCCGCGCGGGTGTCCGCCGAGCGGATGCCGCTGCTGGCGTCGAGCGTCAAGGAGGCGACCGGATTCCTGTTCCTCGGCCGTGGCACCGGGCTGCCGTACGCCGCCGAGGGCGCCCTGAAGCTCAAGGAGCTCAGCTACCGCTGGGCCGAGGCCTACCCCGCCGGTGAACTCAAGCACGGACCGCTCGCCCTGGTGGACGAGGGCACACCGGTGGTCGTCATCGACCACGGCGAACCGAAGATCCGGTCGGCGATCGCCGAGGTCCGGGCCCGCGGTGGTTTCGTCATCACCATCGGCGGCGAGTCGGCGGACATCCCCGCGCTCGGCCGCCGTGGCACCGGTGGCCTGGCCTGGGGCGCGATGACGGCGCCGTGGGGTCCGCTCGAGGCCGTCGTGCCGCTGCAGATGCTCGCCCGTGAACTCGCCCTGCAGCTCGGGTGCGACGTCGACAAACCCCGGAACCTGGCGAAGTCGGTGACGGTCGAGTAGCCGGGCGCCGACGCGTGAACCGCCTGACGGTGTTCCTCGCCGTCCTCACCGCCCTGGCGATCGCCAGCACCGTGGTCCTGGTCACGGTGGTGCTGACGACCGCTGTGCTCCCCTGACGCCGGTCCCGCAGGATCTTCCTGGGCGGGGCTGCGATGCTGGTGGCTTGACCACCGCAGCCCCGCCCCTCGTCTTCGTCGCGCTCCTCGTCGGCGCCGTCCTGCCGTTCGTGCCGTTCGTCGGCCGTGTGGCACGCATCGCCGCCACCATCGCGCACGAGGTCGGACACGCGATCGTCGTCGTGCCGTTCGGCGGACGGATCCAGCGCATCGAACTGCACCCGGACGGCTCCGGCGAGGCCTGGGTCCAACTCGGACGGGTGCCCGGCGGCATCCGGTGGCTCGTCCGCATCCTCAACCTGTACGCCGGCTACAGCGCACCCCTGTGGGCGGGTGTGCTCCTGGTCACCGGGGTGCTGCACGGCTCCCGCTGGCTGCCCGTGGTGGTGCTCGCGGTCATCGGCCTCGTGGCGCTCGCCTTCGTCCGGAACTGGTTCGGCCTGCTCGTCGTGCTCGGCTTCGACGCCCTCGCCCTGTGGGTGGCCGTCCGCCCGTCCGAGGTGACCGTGCTGGTGGTCGCCGCCGTCGGGGCCTTCTTCGTCGTCGACGGCCTGCGGTCGGTGGTGCAGGTCGGTCGCTGGCTGCTCACCGGCGCCCGGGTGCAGACCGACTTCCACATCGCCGCAGCCGAGATGCGGGTGCCGGCGTCGCTGTGGTTCGTGCTGTTCGTCCTCGTCAACGCCGTCGCGGTGTGGCTGGCGCGTGAGCCCCTGCTCCAGGTCTGGGACACCGTCGTCGCCGGGGTCCGCGCGCTCGTCTGAGGGGTGGCGGCCACGTAACCGGGGGCCGCAATCGCCTGTCCGCTCCGAGGGGCTGCGAGGCTACCGCCACACGACCCCCGGAGGTGTCCCATGGCGACCGACGACCACGGCTTCGCGACCGAGCAGGTGCACGGCGGCTTCGTGCCCGACGCCGGGCACGGCGCCCGGGTGCCCGCGATCCACATGTCCTCCGGGTTCCTGTTCGACGACTTCGACCAGGCCCGTGACCGCTTCGCCGACACCGACGACGGCTACACCTACACGCGACTCGGCAACCCCACGAACGCCGACGTCGAGCGTCGCGTGGCGCTGCTCGAACGCGGGGTCCAGGCGATCCTGGTCGGCAGCGGCCAGGCGGCGGCGACCGTGGCGTTCCTCGGTCTGCTGCAGACCGGCGACCACGTCGTCAGCGCCCGGAGCATCTACGAGGGCACCCGCGGACTGCTGCTGCAGAACCTCGGCCGGCTCGGCATCGAGGTCGACTTCGTCACCGACGCCCGCGACCTCGACGCCTGGGCAGCCGCGGTCCGGCCGAACACCAAGGCGTTCTTCGCCGAGACGATCCCCAACCCGAAGAACGACGTCCTCGACATCGCCGGCGTCGCCGAGACCGCGCACCGCGCCGGGGTCCCGCTGATCGTCGACAACACCCTCGCCACGCCGTACCTGGTGCGCCCGGTCGAGCACGGTGCGGACATCGTCGTGCACTCGGCGTCGAAGTTCCTGTCCGGGCACGGTGCCGGACTCGGCGGGGTGGTCGTCGACGGCGGCCGCTTCGACTGGTCCGCCGCCCCCGAGCGCTGGACGCACCTGACCAGCCCCGAACGGTCCCTCGGCGGCGAGAGCTACGTCGAGCGGTACGGCAACCGGGCGTTCGCCGTGTTCGCCCGCGACGTCGTCGCCGCACGCATCGGTCCGGCGCCGTCCCCGTTCAACGCGTTCCTGCTCCGCCAGGGCATCGAGACGCTGTCGCTGCGGGTGGAACGCCACTGCGCGAACGCGCTGGCCGTCGCGTCCTGGCTGGACCAGCAGCCGGAGGTGACGAGCGTCGACCACGCGGGCCTGGCCTCCAGTCCGTTCCACGACCTCGCCCAGCGCTACCTTCCCCGTGGGGCCGGATCCGTCTTCGCCTTCACGCTCGCCGGTGGCGGAGCCGCCGCGCGCGCGTTCATCGACGCCGTGCAGCTGTTCAGCCGGATGACCCACCTGGGCGACGTCCGCTCGCTGATCCTGCACCCGGCGACCACCACCCACGCCGGCCGCACGCCGGAAGAACGCGCCGAGCAGGGCATCGACGACGGCCTGATCCGGCTGTCGGTGGGCATCGAGGACATCGCGGACCTGCTCCGCGACCTGGAACGCGGGTTCGCCGCCGTGCGGTCCGCAGCGACCACCGGCCTGGAGGCACGTGGAGCGTCCGACGCGCACCGCTCGTCGGTCGATGGGCCGGCCCTCGACCGGCAGGAGCGCTGAATGGCCGAGCTGCAGCACTTCGGGTACTTCTTCTCGCGGGGCTTCGGCCCGCAGGCGTGGGGCCGGTCCGACTGGGACTGGGGCCACGACTGGACGAAGCCCGACCTGTACCAGCAGTCCGTCCGGACACTCGAGCAGGCCGGCATGGACCTGGTCATCGCCGAGGACGCCGTCTCGCTCGGGAACCCCGCGACCCTCGACCTGCGCATCCGGCAGGCGTACGGCGGCCCGAAGCACGACCCGCTGCTGCTCGCCCCGTACCTGTTCGCCGCCACCTCGCACATCGGCATCGCGCCGACCGTCAACGCGGGGATCACCCCGCCGTACCTGGCGGCACGGCAGTTCGCGACCCTGGCACACCTGTCCTCGGACCGCCTGGGGATCAACGTCGTCACCGACGTCGGCAGTGCGCGGCACGCCGGCCTGCCGCCGCTGCCCCACGACCAGGCGTACGACCGCGCCGAGGAGTGGATCACGCTGCTTCGCCGGCTCTGGCACTCGTGGGGCGACGGGTACGTCGGGGCGCCGGACTCCTGGCACTTCGCGGACGGGGACGCCCTCGACGCGTTCCACCACGAGGGCGCCCACTTCACCGCCGACGGGCCGCTCAACGCGTTGCCGCTCGCCTCGGACCCGGTCGTCGTCTCCCCCGGCGGCTCCGGTCGTGGGCTCGCGTTCGCCGGGACCCACTCGGACGTGCAGCTCGCGCTCGCGCCGTTGTCGGCCGCCGCGGTGACGGACTACCGAGCACGGGTGATCGCTGCAGCGGAAGCGGCGGGGCGCTCCGCGTCGGACCTGCGGATCCTGTTCGTGCTCAAGCCGGTGATCGTGTCCTCGCCGGAGGAGGCCGACCGCATCGTCGCGGCGTCCGAGCACCCTTCGGACGACGCGCTGCGTGCGGCGGCCATCGCGTGGTCGAGCGACTCCGAGACCGACCTGCTCGCGCTCGACCTGGACGCCCCGGTACCCGACGGGACCTTCGGCGACCACGTCTCGGCCGGCACGATCCGCGGGCTGCTCGGGGACACCCCGGACGCACCGCTGCGGGAGCTGCTCACCCGCAAGGCGCGGCAGGGGCGGATCGCGTCACGCTCGGGGTTCGTGGGGACCGCCGACGAGTTCGCGGACTTCGTCGAGGAGCTCGGCAGCGACGCCGACAACGACGGGATCATCTTCTCGGGTGACCTGCACCCGGCGCAGATCCACCGGATGTTCGGCGACCTGGTGCCCGTGCTCCGGCGCCGCGGGCTGCTGCGACGGGACTACGGCGCCGGAGGGATCCGGGCGAACCTGTTCGACTTCTAGCGGGAGCGGCCGCGAGCTACTTCTTCTTGGACTTCTTGCCGTCGTCCTTCTTGGATTGCTTCTTGCTGTCGTCCTTCTTGGACTGCTTCTTCTTGCCGTCGTCCTTCTTCGACTGCTTCTTCTTGCCGTCGTCCTTCTTCGACTGCTTCTTCTTGTCGCCGTCCTTCTTCGACTGCTTCTTCTTGCCGTCGTCCTGCTTCGACTTCGCCTTGCTCGCACCCGTCGGCAGCGGCAGGACGGCCGACACGGCCTCTCGCTCCGCCTGCGAGGCGTCGGCGTCGCCGGGCGCAGCCTCGGTCTCCGGCGACTCCACCCCGTCGATCGGCGCGACGACCACGGCGGAGCCGGTGTCCAGCTCGACGTCGACAGCGTGCTCCTCGAGCACCGGCGCCAGGGCATCGGCGACCCGTTCGACCGTGAGCACCGCGTCCGCCTCGGCGAGTCGGAGCAGCGCCTGTGCGGTCCGCACGCGGGTCGTGGACCGGCGCGCGAGGACGTCGGACCGTGCCCCCTCGAGGAACGTCCGCAGGGCGCGTTCCACGACGGAGCGGCCGCGCGGGGCAGCGCGGTCGAGCCGGTCGAGTTCCCCGGCGACCCCGGAGACGTCGTCGGCGACGTGCTCGTGCCGGACCGACTCGATGAGCGCGGCGATGGCGGCGGCGGCACGTTCCACCCCGGCGGAGCGCTGGTCGAGCACGACGAGCATCTCGACCACCGACCCGTACGTGACGGTCTCGAGCCGCACCGGTTCGGCACCGCGGCCGCGGACGACCAGTCGGGTGTCGGGGTTCGGCAGCCAGGCGGCGAGGGCGGCGACCGTGGCGACGGAGCCCACGATCCGCTCGTACTCGCTGAGCACCACTCGTTCTTGCTCCCGCAGACGGACACGGATCGCGATCTCCTGCACCACGTGCTGACCTCTCGTTCGGGTTCGACGCGAGCGTGTTCTGCGCGCCTGCTCCGCAGCGTAGTCCTCGGACGTGGCGGAACAGGAAACGCCCCGGCACTGTCCAGGGGACGGTGCCGGGGCGTTCAGGTGGCTCAGCGTGACAGCGGTTCGTCGTTCGGCGAATGGTGGAGATGGGGGGAATCGAACCCCCGTCCATCGCTGCAATTCGACGTCTTCTACGGGCGTATCCGGATAGTTCGTTCTGCTCGGCCCCGTCCTTTGCTACCGGCTTCTAGGACGACGAGCCCAGTCTCAGTGCAAGTCCCGCACGGCCCTGAGGCGCAACCGTGCAGCAAGTCCTCTGGATGACGTCGGGATCAGGTTAGGGGACGGTCACCTGGCCGACGGACTTCATGTGCTGGGCTGCTTACGCAGCGAGAGCGAAGTCAGTGCGCTTGGAATTGGCACTTGTTGGTTTCCACGGATCGTTAACGAGATAACCGTGGGTCCTCGGCCCGCTTCCCGTCGGCACACAGGCAATGTCGAAACCGATCATCCCCATGCGGGCCGGACGTGCGAACCGCTGTCACGCTGTTGAGTTGCCAATGCCCCGATCGGAGCAGTCCCTCATTCTAGCCGAGGACGTGCGTCGGCGCTACTCGCCGACACGGTTCCGCGTGCGCATGGCCCGCTCGGCCTCACGCTTGTCGGTCTTCTCGCGCAGGGCCTGGCGCTTGTCGAACTCGCGCTTGCCCTTCGCGACGGCGATCTCGATCTTGGCCCGACCGTCGTGGAAGTAGATCTGCAACGGCACCAGGGTGTAGCCACCCTGCGCCGTCTTGTGCGAGATCTTCACGATCTGCTGCTTGTGCAGGAGCAGCTTGCGCTTCCGTCGGGGCGAGTGGTTGTTCCACGTGCCCTCGGTGTACTCCGGGATGTGCACGGCGTCGATCCAGGCTTCGCCACCGTCGATGAAGGCGTACCCGTCGACGAGTGACGCACGCCCCATGCGCAGGGACTTCACCTCGGTGCCGGACAGGACCATGCCTGCTTCGTACGTGTCCTCGATGAGGTAGTCGTGTCGGGCGCGACGGTTCGTCGCGACGATCTTCTCACCGCGTTCCTTCGCCATGACGACTCCTCTCGATGGTGACCGGTGCACTGCGCCGGACGGTTCCGCGCAGCCCTACAGACTACTCAACACGAAGCGGGCGGCGCACCTTCCCGGCGCGCCGCCCGCTGGCGGATGCTGCGCTGCGTCAGACCTTCAGGTACCGACGGATGGCGATCGATGCCGATGCCGCTGCGAGGAGCACCCCGATCACGATCACCGCGGGGACCACGATGGCCGCGTCCCCCATGCCGATGAACGCCGTGCCGGTGAAGCGCTCCGCCAGGAAGTTCCGGACGAAGAACCACACCACGGCGGTGATCGCGCCGCCGGCCAGGACGGCTCCGATGGCTGCGGCGATCACCCCCTCGAGCACGAACGGTGTCTGGATGAACCGGTTCGACGCACCCACGAGTCGCATGATGCCGAGCTCTCGCCGTCGACTGAACGCCGACAACCGGATCGTCGTCGCGATCAGCAGCACGGCCGCCACGAGCATGAGCCCCGCGATGCCGATCGCCGTGTACGACGATGCGTTGAGCAGGTTGAAGATCGGTTGCAGGTACCCGCGTTGGTCGACGACGCTCTGCACGCCGGCGACCTTCGACAGGCTCTCGACCAGGACATCGGCCTGCGACGGGTTCTTCAGGTTGACCCAGAAGGTCTCGTTCAGGTACTCCGGCTTGACGAACTCCGTCGCGGCCGAGTCCTTGAACTGCTCCTTGAACCGGGTGAAGGCCTGGTCCTGGTTCTCGTAGTAGGTCTTCTCGATGTAGGGCTTGAGCGTCGACGACTCGAGTTGCGCCTGGACCTGTTCGCGCTGGTCCGCGGTGGCCTTCGCGCCGGTGCAGTTGCCCGTGGTGTCGGTGTCGGTGCACAGGTAGACGGCGACCTGCGCCCGGTCGTACCAGTACCCCTTCATCTGGTTGATCTGCATCTGCAGCAGGATCGCGGTACCGACGAAGGTCAGTGAGATGAAGGTCACGAGGACGACGGAGACGACCATCGACGCGTTGCGCCGCAGGCCCGAGCCGACCTCGGACATGACGAGTCCGAGCCTCATCGGATGAGCCCCGGGATCGTCTGCATGCCGGTGGTGTTGGACACGGTGCCTCGCTGGATCGGGACCGCCTGGGTCTGGTAGCCGCCGGACTGCTCGTCACGCAGGACGGTGCCGTTCGAGAGCTCGATGACCCGCCGCTGCATCTGGTTCACGATGCTGGCGTCGTGCGTCGCCATCAGCACGGTGGTGCCTCCCTGGTTGATGCGTTCGAGGAGCGCCATGATGCCGGCGGACGTGGTGGGGTCCAGGTTTCCGGTGGGCTCGTCGGCCAGCAGGATCGCCGGCTTGTTCACGACGGCGCGGGCGATGGCCACACGCTGCTGCTCACCACCGGAGAGTTCGTGCGGCATGCGGGTGGCCTTGCCGGCGAGTCCGACGAGCTTCAGCACGTCGGTCACGGCTTCACTGATGAAGCCCTTGCTCTTGCCGATGACCTGCAGCGAGAACGCCACGTTGTCGAACACGTTCTTGTTCGGCAGCAGACGGAAGTCCTGGAACACCACGCCGAGGTTGCGTCGGAAGTACGGGACCTTCCGCGACGCCAGGGACCCGAGGCGCTGCCCGAGCACGTGGATCTGCCCGCTGGTGGGCTTCTCCTCCTTGAGCACGAGGCGCAGGAAGCTGGACTTGCCGGAACCGGACGCGCCCACGAGGAACACGAACTCACCCTTGAGGATCTCGAGGGTGAGGTTGTCGAGCGCCGGACTCGGGTTGCCCGAGTAGACCTTGGTGACCTGGTCGAATTTGATCATGACCGGATCAGGGTAGGTCGCCCCGCTTGGAAAGCAAGCGAGGCGCGCGGCTCACGGACCCCTAGTCGGCGACGGATTGCTTGCGCCAGCGGATGCCGGCGTTGATGAAGCCGTCCAGATCGCCGTCGAACACGGCTGAGGGGTTGTTCACCTCGTGCTCCGTCCGGAGGTCCTTGACCATCTGGTACGGCGCCAGGACGTACGAGCGGATCTGGTCGCCCCAGCTCGCCGTGATGTTGCCGGCGAGCTCCTTCTTCTTCGCGTTCTCCTCTTCCTTCTTCAGCAGGAGCAGGCGCGACTGCAGCACGCGCATGGCGGCTGCGCGGTTCTGGATCTGTGACTTCTCGTTCTGCATCGAGACCACGGTGCCGGTCGGGATGTGCGTCAGCCGCACCGCCGAGTCGGTCGTGTTGACGGACTGTCCGCCGGGGCCCGACGAGCGGAACACGTCGACACGGATGTCGTTCTCGGGGATGTCGATGACGGCGGTCTCCGGCATGAGCGGGATGACCTCGACCGCGGCGAAGGACGTCTGGCGCTTGCCGGCGGCGCCGAACGGCGACATCCGGACCAGGCGGTGGGTGCCGGCCTCGACCGACAGCGTGCCGAACGCGTGCGGGGCGTCGATCTCGAACGTCGCGGACTTGATGCCCGCTTCTTCGGCGTAGGAGGTGTCCATCACGGTGGTCTTGAAGTTGTGCTGCTCGGCGTACCGGAGGTACATGCGGAGGAGCATCTCGGCGAAGTCCGCCGCGTCGACACCACCGGCGCCGGCACGGATCGTGATGACGGCCGGACGGTCGTCGTACTCGCCGTCGAGGAGCGTCTGCACCTCGAAGTCGCCGATCATCTTCTGGATCGCCTTGAGCTCGGCGAGGGCTTCGTCGGCCGACTCCTGGTCGTCGCCCTCGTTCGCCATCTCGACCAGCACCTCGAGGTCGTCGATGCGCTGCTCGGTGTCGGTGATCTTCTTCAGCTCCGACTGCCGGTGCGAGAGCGAGCTCGTCACCTGCTGCGCGTGGTCGACGTCGTCCCAGAGGTCCTGGGCCCCGGCCTGCTCGCTGAGGTCGGCGATCTCACGCTGCAGGCGGTCGACGTCGACCACCGAGCGGATGTTGCCGAAGGTCTCGCGAAGGGCGGAGAGCTGCTCGGTGAAGTCCAGTTCGACCATGGTCATCGATCCTACCGGCGCGAGTCCGACTCGGCCGACCGGGGGTCAGTAGTCGATGTGCTCCGTCCGTCCCGACGACAGGGCACGAGTGGCCGCCTCGGCGATGGCCTGGGCCCTGAGCCCGTCCTCCAGGGAGACCGGCGGCTCGGATCCGGACTCGAGCGACGCGACGAAGGCGGCGAGCGTCGCGGCGTAGGTGGCCTGCACACGCTCGAACCAGCCGTCGTGGAGTCCGTCCGCGACGATCTGCCCATCGGTGTAACGAGCGACGTTCCCGCGGTGGTTCCGCCGTGACTCGACGAGCCCGGACGACCCCATGACCTCGATGCGCTCGTCGTACCCGTAGCCGGTGCGTCGGACGCTGTCGATCTGCACGAGCGCGCCGGAGGGCATCGTGAGGGTCGTGACCGACGTGTCCACGTCGCCGAACTCCCGGATGGCCGGGTCGACGAGCGCGGAACCCGCCACCGCGACCGTCACCGGGTCCTCGCCGGTGATCCACCGCACGAGGTCGAAGAAGTGCACGGTCTGGTCGCGGAGCTGTCCGCCCGAGACCCGCAGGTAGTCGAGCGGCGGCAGGGACGGACCGCGGGAACTGAGCTGGACGAGCTCGACCGCCCCGATCTCCCCCGCGGCGACGATGCGCTGCAGCTCGGCGTGGTCGCGGTCCCACCGCCGGTTGAAGTCGAGCATCGCCGGCACGCCGCTGGCACGCACGTGCTCCACCACCGCGACCGCGTCGGCGAACCCGGCAGCGATGGGTTTCTCGCAGAGCACGGCGATCCCGGTGTCTGCGGCAGCGTGCAGGTGCTGCGCGTGGGTGTCGGTGGAGGAAGCGACGAAGACCGCGTCGACCTGCGCCGCGTCGAACGCCTCGTCCTGGGTGAGCACCCGCGTGCCGTGCCGTGCCGCCAGCGATGCAGCGCGGTCACGGTCGACGTCGTGGATCCCCACGAAGTCGACGTCGGGGTGCGCTGCGAGGGACGCGGCGTGCACGGCGCCGATGAAGCCGGCACCGACGAGTGCGAAGCGTTGCGTCATGATCAGCCCACCAGGATCGCGGTCAGGTCGTGCATCGTGCGTGCGACGACGGCGGGATCCTGTTCGTTCGCCCGGTCGGAGAACATCTCGGTGACCCACCATCCGTCGTACCCGGTGGCCTTGATCGCGTCGACCCACTGCTGCAGCGGGATCGCACCGCCACCGATGACGACGTTCCGGTGGACGGCTTGGTCGGGAACCGTCCGGTCGCGGTCCAGGTCGAACCCGTCCGACAGGTGGACGGCCTTGATGACCGACGCGGGCAGCGCTCGGACCTCGGCCAGCGTGTCCCCGGTCGTCCAGAAGTGCCAGGTGTCGAGTGCGATGCCGACGTTGTCGCGCCCGGCCTCCTCGATGATGTCCAGCGCGTGCCGGCATCGGTTGAGGTGCGCCCACGCGAGGGGCTCCAGGTAGACCTCGAGTCCGTGGTCCGCGGCGATGTCCGCCGCCAGACGGACGTTCGCTCCGGTGATGCGGACCGCTGCGTCCTCGTCGAGCCCCAGCGTCGCCCGGTACCGGGTGTCGTCGTCGGCCAGGCGGCCCGCGCGGTGGTCACGGACGACCGCGGAATCGACCGGCCCGGTGCACAGCTGCACGATGGGCGCCCCGACGGCGGTCGCCACACCGCACATGCGCTCGACCTCCGCCACGAAGTCGTCGCGACCGGCACCCTGACGCTCGATGTCGAGCACCGCACCGAGCCCCGTCACTTCGAGCCCCTCGAGCAGCGGCGGCAGCGTCCGGATGTCGTAGCCGGCGTCGAGGTACCGGTAGAGCTTCGGGCTCTGCAGCTCGATCCCGCCGTACCCGGCTTCCCTCGCCAGTCGGATGTCCTGGACGACGTTGCCGTGGAACGTCGTCGTGACGTTCATGGAGATCTTCGGGGGCATCTGCGCTCGCTTCGTTGGACAGCACTGGAATGAACTGGACCGGTCCAGAATAGGACTAGCCTGCATCCATGTCGAGACCGCACCACGCCCCGACCATCCGGGACGTCGCCGAGCACGCCGGGGTCTCGAAGTCGCTGGTCTCGCTCGCGCTCCGCGGCGACCCAGGGGTCAGTGACGCTCGTCGCGCGGCCGTCGAACGAGCAGTCGCCGAACTCGGCTACCGACCGAACCGCGCAGCCAGGAGCCTCGGTGAGCAGCGGACGGGCACCGTCGGCGTGCTGCTGAACGACCTGCGGAACCCCTGGTTCGTCGACCTGCTCGCCGGCCTGACCGCCACACTCGACACCGTCGGGCTGGCACCCATCCTGGTCGACTCGGCGACCACCCGGCGTGTGGGCGGCTCCCCCGTGGACATGCTCCTGCGACAACAGGTCGACGGGATCGTCGTGGTCGGCACCACCGAGGACGACGCCGCGCTCCGACGGGCCGCCCAGGAGATCCCGGTGGTCCTCGCCGGGACCTACGAGCCGGACGACCTGCACACCGACGTGGTCGTGAACGACGACCACGCCGGCGCGTCGATCGCGACCGAGCACCTCCTCGCACTCGGGCACACGCGGATCGGTCACCTCGTCGGCCCCGGGCGCGTCGGGGAGCTCCGCGAGCAGGGTTTCCGCACGACGATGACCCGCCACGGTGCCGACGCCGTCGTGGTACCGGCCGGCATGAGCGAGGAGAGCGGGTACGCGGCGGCCCGACGAGTCCTGGCCATGGCTGACCGTCCGACCGCGCTCGTCGCCTACAACGACCTCGTCGCCATCGGCGCGTTGTCCGCGGCCGACGACCTGGGCCTGGCCGTCCCGGACGACGTGTCGCTCGTCGGCTACGACGACACGTACCTCGGCAGCATCCGGCACATCTCGCTGACCACGGTCGACAACGGGACCTTCGCGATCGGGGCCCAGGCCGCACGCTGGCTCGGGGAACGCGTGCACGGCCGAACGCCGGAGCCGCGCGTGCACCGAGTGCCGGTGTCACTGGTGGTGCGGCGCACGACGAGCAGTCCGAGACCGACGGCCGACGACCGCTGACGACGGACGCGCCGACCGTGCGGTGCCCCAGCGCGCCCGCCTGTCCGGCGCGCTGGGAAACGGCCGACCGGGAGGCCCGACGCAGGTCCGTCACACCCGTCACGGTGACGTCGACCGGGGGCCTGCCACCCGCGTCCGCCCGCGGCGCGACACGCCGGCGGACGCCGCTGTGTCAGGATCGCGTCGCTGGCGACACTCCTGAGGTGAGAGGGGGCAACCGTGGATGACGGCGCCAACGCCGACGCAGCACTGAGGCGTCGACTCGCGAACGGCGAACGTGCGGCGTTGGCTGACGCGTTCGATCGGTACGCGGCCGCCCTGACCCGCTTCGCATGGGCCCTGGCCTCCAGCAGCGAGGACGCCGAACGGATCGTGCAGGACACCTTCCTCACGCTCTGGCAGCACGGCGGAACGCTCCGCCTGGCGACCGACGCCCTGCTGCCCTGGCTGCTCGTCGCGTGCCGCGACCACGCGCGCCGCCCCGGCACGGGTGACGGCGACACCGCAGGCACCGACGCGGACGATGCCCGCGTCGGACTGCGCTGGGTCCGCGACGAGATCGATGCGCTGGCACCCGTCGACCGCCGCCTCTGCGAAGCCTGCCTCGTCGACGGACGCTCCTACGCGGACGCCGCCGAGGCCCTCGGCCTCACCGTCGACGCTGCTCCCCGCGGTGCAGCCCGATCCCGTGCCCGACTGCAGCAGGCGGTGATGCACGATGAACACTGAGCCTCCCTCCGGCGACGACCTGCAGCGCATGCTCGTCGCGATGAAGCGCACCGTGCTCACCCGCGCGACCGAACAGCGCCCTGCGCCGCGCCGACGTGGTCGCCGCGCCGCGATCGTCATCGGTGTCGTCGCCCTGCTCGGCCTCGGGATCACCGGTGGCGGCGTCGCACTCGGCGTGATCCCGCAGCCGTTCTCCGCCGACCCCGCCCCCGTCTCCACGCCGGGGCCCAGCGAACCGGCCACGACCAGCACCCCGGAGTCCGCTCCGGTCCAGGAGACCCCGGAGCCCACAGCCCCACCGACACGATCCACTGCCCCGACCCCGAGCAAGGGCCCCTTCGCGCTCGACGCCCCGTCCTCGTGGACCATCTCGGGCGACGAGGTCGGTCCGATCGCGCTCGGCGGCGCCACGGAGGCGGAGAGCGACGACCTCGCCCAGGCGTACCGTCTGGTGCCCGCGACGCCGAGCACGTGCACGGCTCCGGGAACGTGGGCGCGCGACGGCAGCCCGACGCTGCGGATCATGGAGGAGGACGACCGCGTGACCGGGGTCCTGATCGGCGCCGAGGGTGACTCTGCCCGGACGACGACGGCGGGGCCGACGACCGCCGCGGGGATCGGTGTGGGGTCGAGCTCCGATGCACTCCGGGCCGCGTACCCGTCACTCACGGAACGGATCTCGACACCGGACGGATCCTGGTCGCGGTGGGACGTCCAGCTGCCCGGCGGCCTCGTCTCGTTCCAACTCGGCGAGGGCGGGGCGAACGTCGAATCGGTGTGGGTCAGCGCCGAGCAGAACCTGCCCACCGCGGTCTGCGACCTCTGAGCGTCGAGGCACCCGGACCGGACCGGCCGGTCATCCACTGAGCGCGGAGACACGACTGAACAGGTCTTGTACATGTACGCTCACGGCATGCCGATCACCTCGAAGCGACGTCTCGTCGCCGACGCGCTCCGCGACGAGATCGCGACGGGGCGGTACCGAGCCGGCGAGCGCCTGCCCGGCGAGCACGACCTGGCCGTGCGCTTCGCCGTCAGTCGTGGCACCGTCCGAGCTGCCCTCGCCGACCTCGCAGACGACGAGTACATCGCCACCCGGGGTGGGATCGGCTCGGTCGTCACGTTCGACGGCGCCTCCCTCGACCCCCGCGGCGGCTGGGCACGGTCCATCGCCGCTTCCGGGACCGAGGTGTCGACCCGCACCCTGCGCATCGAGCGGTTCGAGGACACAGCGCTCCAGACCGAGGTCGATGCCGCCAGCGCGACGTTCGTCGCGGTCGACCGGCTCCGTGTCGTCGTCGGTGGCAGTCCGGTGTCCCTGGAGCGCAGCGTCGTGCCGCACCTGGGGCGCCTGGCGTCCGCGACCACCGACGGACTCGTCGACGGCTCCCTGACGGCCACGATCGCCGAGACCGGTCTGGTGCCGGCGAGCGCCGAGCAGTGGATCGACGTCGTGCCGCTCGACATCGACGACGCGGCCTTGCTCGACCGCACCGCGGGCACGCCGTTCCTGCGCAGCCGACGCATCGCACGCACGGCCGAAGGCGCGTTCGTCGAGCGTGTCGACAGCCTCCTCGACCCCGACCGCTTCCGACTGCACATGCGCTTCGGGACCACGTCACGACCCCACGACAGGACACCGTGAACCAGCACCGCCTCCGAGACCACGCCCTCGCTGCCCTGACGGGCCTGGCGATCGGCGACGCCCTCGGCATGCCGACCCAGTCGATGTCCCGCGCGCAGATCCTCGCCGACCACGGGGCCATCGCCGGGTTCGCCGACGCCGGACCGCACCAGCGCATCGCCACCGGCATGCCGGCTGGCACGATCACCGACGACACCGAACAGGCCCTGATGCTCGCCGAGCTGCTGCTCGAGGGCAACGGACGACTGGACCCGGTCCGCTTCGCCGAGGCGCTCATCGCCTGGGAGCGCGGGATGGAGGCGAAGGGCTCGCTCGACCTGCTCGGCCCGAGCACGAAGACCGCGGTGCAGCGGATCCTCGACGGCGTCCCCGCGTCCGAGGCGGGCTCGACCGGCACGACGAACGGGGCCGCGATGCGGATCACACCGGTCGGCGTCGCCGTGCCCTCGAACGACCTGGTCCGCTTGGTCGACGCCGTCCAGGACGCCAGCCGCGTCACGCACGACACCGGGCTCGGCATCGCCGGAGCGAGCGCGATCGCCGGGGCCGTGAGCGCCGGCATCGACGGGGCGACCCGGTCCGGAGCGCTCGACGCCGCGGTCGCCGCCGCCACGATCGGCGCGGAGCGCGGCCACTGGGTCGCCGGTGCGGAGATCGCTGCGAGGACGACGTGGGCGCGTGAGCACCTGCCGACCGTGCCCGCGTCCGCGCAGATCGACACGATCACGCGGCTCATCGGCACGAGCGTGGCCAGCCAGGAGTCCGTCGTCGCCGCACTCGCCCTCGTCGCCCTCGACCTCGACCCGTGGCAGACCCTCTGCGCAGCGGCTGCACTCGGCGGCGACACCGACACGATCGCCGCGATGGCCGGTGCGGTGCTCGGCGCCGTCCACGGGCCGGATGCCTGGCCCGCCGATGCCGTCGCCACCGTGACCACGGTCAACGACCTCCGGCTCGACCGGGTCGTCGACGGACTCCTCACCCTCCGCGCGGGCAGCTGACCCGCCTCCCCCTCCCCCCACGCTGTGGCGTCGCCTGGACAGGCCGACGCACGGTTTCGCGCACCACCCTTCCGACGACGTAAGAGGAACCGAACCATGTCCCACACGCCCACCACGCTCAGCAGCGGCACGCTGACGACGATCGAGCAGCGGGGCATCGAGCCCGTGCCCCACGACGAACGGACCGGTACGCCCGGCGCGCTGTTCTGGGTCTGGTTCGCCGCGAACATCTCCATCCTCGGTCTTCCGCTCGGTGCGACCCTGGTCGCGTTCCAGGGCCTGACCATCTGGCAGGCGTTGCTCGTCGCGGTGATCGGCGCCGCAGGGTCCTTCGCGGTCGTCGGCGTGATCTCCGTCGCCGGCCGCCGCGGCGGTGCTCCGGGTCTGACCCTCAGCCGAGCGGTGTTCGGCGTCCGCGGGAACATCGGGCCGACGTTCGTGTCGCTGCTGTCGCGGCTCGGCTGGGAGACGGTGAACACCACGACGGCGGCGTTCGTGCTCCTGTCGCTGTTCACGATCCTGTTCGGGACGGGCGGTGACGCGAAGGCGAACCCGGTGTTGACGATCGTCGCGATCCTGGTGTTCGTCGTCGCCACGGTGCTGGTCTCCGGCCTCGGGCACGCGTTCATCGTCGCCGTCCAGAAGTGGGCGACGTGGGTGTTCGGTGCGCTCAACGTGTTCGTCGCGGTCTTCCTCGTGCTGCGCGTCGACTGGGACGTCGTCGGGTCCCAGCCCGCGGGCCCCGTCGCCGCGATGGTCATCGGCATCGGCACGATCGCAGCCGGTACCGGCATCGGTTGGGCCACGGCCGGAGCGGACATCGCCCGCTACACCCGCACCTCGTCGAAGGCCGGCGCGCTCATCGCGTCGAGTGCCGCCGGTGCGGGCATCCCGCTCGTCGTCCTGGTCGGCCTCGGCGCGCTCGTCTCCGCCGGAGACCCGACGCTGGCGCAGGCCGGTGACCCGGTCGCTGCGATCCGCGACCTGCTGCCGAGCTGGATGGCGATCCCGTACCTCATCGCGGCGTTCGGTGGCCTGCTGCTGTCGAACCACCTGTCCGTGTACTCGGCGAGCCTCACCACGCTGACCCTCGGCATCAAGGTCCCGCGCGTGTGGGCGGTCGCGGTCGACGTGGTCGTCACCACACTCGGCGCGATGTACTTCATGCTCGTCGCCGACGGTTTCTACGCCCCGTTCATCACGTTCATCTCCGTCCTCGCCGTCCCGATCACCGCGTGGCTCGGCGTCTTCACCGCCGACATGGTCCGGCGGCGCTGGTACGACCCGGCGGCGCTCCTCGACCTGCGCGCTGGCGGCCGGTACTGGTACCGCGGTGGTGTCGCCTGGGGTGCCCTTGCCGCCTGGATCGTCGCGATCGTGATCGGCTTCCTGTTCACCGAGGTGCAGGTCGGTGACGCGGACCCCGTCTTCGTCGGTGCGTTCTCCGCGACCTGGATCGGCGCGAACGGACTCGGCTGGGTGATCACGTTCATCGTCGCTGCCGCGGTCTACCTGCTGACCGGCGGAGCACGCGGCCGGCTCACCGAGCACGAGCCGGCCACCACCACGGACGCCGGGGCGCGCGCCTGATGCCCCGCCTCGTCTCGGTCGGCAACGTCATCGTCGACATCGTCATGCGCGTCGACGCGATCCCGGATCCGGGCGGCGACGTCATCGCCTCCGCGTCGGAGATCACCGCGGGCGGCGGCCTGAACACGATGGTCGCCGCTGTCCGGGACGGACTCGACGTCGCGTTCGGGGGGCAGTACGGCAGCGGGCCGTTCGGCGACGTGGTGCGTCGCGCGCTCGCCACGTCCGGCGTGGACGTCCTGCAGCCCGGTCTCGACGACGTCGACAGCGGGTACTGCGTCGCACTCGTGGACGCCTCGACGGAGCGGACCTTCGTCACGAGCGTCGGCGCAGAGGGGCAGCTCGGCCGCGCCGACCTCGACCGGATCGCCCTCGTCGCCGACGACACCGTGTTCGTGTCCGGCTACGGCCTCGCGCACGCCGTCAACGGGCGAGCGATCGCCGACTGGCTCGGGGGTGTCCCCGACTCAGTCCGCGTCGTCCTGGACCCGTCGCCGCTGGTCGACACGCTGCCCCCGGCGGTGCTCGGCCCCGTCATGGCGCGTGCGGACGTGGTCAGCGCCAACGGACGGGAGGCGCGACTCATGGCTCCCACGTCCGCGGGACTCCCCGAGGCGGTCACCACGATCGCCGCGGCCGCCCGCGGGACCGCCCTGGTGCGCGACGGCGCAGCCGGCTGCTGGGTCGTCGAGCCCGGCGCCTCCCCCGTGCTGGTCCCCGGCTTCCGGGTCGTCGCGGTGGACTCCAACGGTGCGGGAGACGCCCACGGCGGAGTGCTCGTCGCTGCGCTGTCCCGTGGTGCGTCGCTCGTCGAGGCCGTCCGCCGGGCGAACGCCGCGGCGGCCCTCGCGGTCACCAGGAACGGTCCGGCGACAGCGCCGACCGCAGCCGAGACGGACGCGCTCCTCGCCCGGCTGGTGTGACGCGTCGACACGGGTTCCCGGGGGCGGCCGTGCGCTCGATCGGCTACCCGGGACGCCGGTGCGACCGGGAGACGGCGTACCGCCGGAGCCGCACTCCCTCACGCCGTTCGATCGACGACAGGACCGCGTCGTAGTGCTCCAGGACTCGGATGGACCCGGCGTTGTCATCGCGGCAGAGCGCGATCACGGGGTCGATCCCGACTCGCGAGGCGTGGGCGAGCACCTGGCCCAGCGCCCACGTCGCCACGCCGCGGCCCCGTGCTGACGGGCGGATCCCGTACCCGACGTGGCCGAACCGGTGCACGCCGGCGGTGTCTCCCGGAGCCCGGAGTGCGATCCCGCCCAGGACACGGCCGTCCTCGACGATCCACCAGAGCGCGCCGGGCCTGGCGTGCACTCGGCCGACCCAGGTGCGGAACCCGTCCTCGTCACTGACGTCGTCGTGCGCCGTGATCCCGAACCCGTCCTCGTGCAGACCCGGCCCCCACTCGGCATGCGCTTCAGCCCACGCCTCGTACAACGCCGTCTGCGGTCGCACCAACTCGAGCATGTCCAAGTATCACAACGATGCGGGTCGGTCGCGAGGCCCTCGTGGAGATCGCGTCGAGGACGGTCCTGTCGGATTACCATCGGGCCGTGGCTGGAACAGGTCTGCTCGCAGTGAGCATCGCGGTCTTGCTGGGCACCGTCGCGATCGTCCTGTGGCGCGTGCGGAACCCGGCCTGGGTGCGTGACGCTCGGCTCGCCCAGAACGCCAGTCCCGTGTCCAGTCTGCTCATGCTCGCCTTCGGTGCAGTCGTGACGACGCTCGTCCTCGTCCTCGGGGTCTTCTGGGTCGGGACCGGGCACGGCGTCGTCGGGTGGGCGATGGTCGGTCTTGCAGCGACCGGGCTCTCGCACGTCTGGGTCGGTGTGTGGATCCGACGGCAGCCGCTCCCGCAGCCGCGCGCGACCCGCACCCGCCGTGACCCGTAGAGTCGCGAGGCTCTCGACGTCAGGACGAGAACGATGTCCAGCACCGCAACCGTGCCCCGTGGCGTCCAGCCCGACGGAAGAGGCCCTACCGCCCGAGCAGCGGCTCCCGCGACGCCATCCCCGCGGCACCGGCCCGCGCGACCGCATCCGGCAGCGCAGCCAGGAACGCGTCGACGTCGGCGTCGGTCGTCGTGTGCCCGAGTGTGATCCGGAGCGCACCGCGGGCGTCCTGCTCCGACAGCCCCATCGCGAGCAGCACGTGCGACGCCTCGGGCACCCCGGCCTGGCACGCCGATCCGGTCGACACCGCGACCCCGGCGGCGTCGAGCAGGAACAGGAGCGAATCGCCCTCGCACCCGGGGAACGTGAAGTGCGCGTTGCCCGGCAGCCGGTCGGTGGGGTCCCCCATCAGCACGGCTGACGGCACGGCCGCACGCACCCCGGCGACCAGGCGGTCCCGCAGGGCGGCGAGCGCCGGGTGCGGCATCGGCTCGGCGACCACGGCGCCGGCCGCCACGCCGAAGGCCGCAGCCGCAGGGGCGTCCTGCGTGCCGCTCCGCACCTGCCGCTGCTGCCCACCACCGTGGATGAGGGGTTCGACGGTCGCCTTCCGTCCGAGCACGAGCGCACCGATGCCGACGGGCCCGCCGATCTTGTGGGCGGAGACGCTGAGGGCGTCGAGGCCGGACGCCGCGAACGACACGGGCACCTGGCCGTAGGCGGCGACCGCGTCGCTGTGCACGGGCACGCCGGCGGCGTGCGCGAGTTCGACGATCCGTGACACGGGCTGGATGGTGCCCACCTCGTTGTTCGCCCACAGGAACGTGACCAGGGCGACGTCCGAGGCGTCGGCGAGCCGCGCCTCCAGTCCGGCGAGGTCGACGCGACCCTGCGCGTCCAACGGGACCACGTCGACGACGGCCCCATCGTGCGTCTCCAACCAGGTCAGGGTGTCGACGGTGGCGTGGTGCTCGCCGCCCGGGACGATGATGCGGGGCCGCTGGCGGTCACGCTGGCGAGCCCAGAACAGGCCCTTCACGGCGAGGTTGATGCTCTCGGTGCCGCCGGAGGTGAACACGACCTCGACCGGGTCCGCGTCGAGCGAGCGGGCGACGGCGGCGCGGCCGTCCTCGAGCAGCATCTTCGCGCGCTGACCGGCGCTGTGGATGGACGACGGGTTGCCGACGGTGCCCAGGGCATCGGTGAAGGCGGCGAGCGCCTCCGGCAGGATCGGCGTCGTCGCGGCGTGGTCGAGGTAGACCGACACATGCACCCCCTGGATCGAGCAGTGTCCAGGATACGCGCCGGTCCTCGTACCCTTGTCGCGTGCACGAGACAGCGATCGACCTGACGCCGGGGTTCTCCCTGGGCGGGACCGTCCCCCGGTTCACCCTGCGGTCCGCGACGGCGACGGGCGTCGTCCTGGTCGTGACGAGCGCGGGAAGCGCCGACGGCGCGGACGGGACCGACCGCTCCGACGGCTCCGAGGGCCGGCCGACCCGACACCCGCTCGAGCGCGTGCCGGACACGGACGTGTGGACCGGCGAGGTCCCCGGGGTCGTGCCCGGCGACCGGTACCACCTGCTCGTCGACGGCCCGGTCGGCCCGCGGCACGAGTTCGACCCGACGCGTCCGCTGCTCGACCCGTACGCGCGGGGCATCCTGCCGACGGGGAACGACGAAGCAGCCGGCCCGCGCTGGACCAGCGTCGTCGTCGACGACGCCTTCGACTGGGGCGGCGTCGTGAAGCCGCAGGTCCCGCTCGACCGCGCCGTCGTCTACGAGGCGAACGTCCGCACCCTGACGGCCGCGAACCCGCACCTGCCGGAACACCTGCGCGGCACGTACGCCGGGGTCGCACACGAGAGCACGATCGCGCACCTGCACCGCATCGGCGTCACCACGCTCGAGCTGCTGCCCGTGCAGGCCTTCGACACCGAGCGGTGGCTCCGCGACGCCGGCAGGCAGAACGCCTGGGGCTACAACACGCTCGGGTTCTTCGCCCCGCACGCCGCGCACGCCTCGGCGCCGGCGCAGCAGGAAGGCGCCGACGCCGTCCTGCGCGAGTTCAAGGGCATGGTCCGGCTGCTGCACGAGGCCGGCATCCAGGTCGTCCTGGACGTCGTCTACAACCACACCGCGGAAGAGGGCCTGGGTGGCCCGACGACGAGCCTGCGCGGCATCGACGGTGCGAACCAGTACCGCTGGGCGCACTCCGCCTCGCCGTACCGGGACGGCTACTACGACACCACCGGGTGCGGGAACACGCTCGACACCTCGGTCGAGGCGACCGCGGACCTCATCGTCGACAGCCTGGTGTACTGGGCGCGCGAGGTGCAGGTCGACGGCTTCCGCTTCGACCTGATGGCCGCCCTGGCCCGCGACGGCGAGCACCGGTTCGACCCGTCGCACCCGCTGCTCGAACGCATCCGGAACCACCCCGACCTGCAGGACACCCTGGTGGTCGCCGAGCCGTGGGACGTCGGCCCCGACGGCTGGAAGACCGGGGCGTTCGGTGCGGCCGGGGACCGCACGAGCGAGTGGAACGACGGCTTCCGGAACACGGTCAGGCAGTTCTGGCTCACCGACATCGCCGAGGAGCGCCGCACCGGCCTGCCGCAGACCGGGATCGGCCGGCTGGCTGAAGCGTTGTCGGGGTCGAGGAGTGTCTTCGGCGCCGACCGCGGCCCGCTGGCGAGCGTGAACTTCGTCACCGCACACGACGGCTTCACCCTGCTCGACCTGGTGTCGTACGACGGCAAGCACAACGAGGCCAACGGCGAGGACAACCGCGACGGGTCGAACGACAACCGCTCGTTCAACCACGGCATCGAGGGCGACACCGCCGACCGGGGGGTCCGCGCCGCGCGTGGCCGGTCGATGCGCAACCTGGTGGCGACGCTCATGCTGTCCGCCGGGGTGCCGATGCTCACCGCCGGCGACGAGCGGAGCCGCACCCAGCACGGCAACAACAACGCCTACGTGGTGTCCGACGATCTGACCCCGGTCGACTGGTCCGACGACGAGGACGCCGAGACGATGACCGAGGCCGTCGCCGCGCTGGCCCGGTTCCGGCAGGCGCACCCGTCACTCCGGCCCACCCGCTTCGGCGTCGAGGGCCAGGAGACACCGGGGGCCTCGCGGATGTCCTGGTACGGACCGGACGGGCAGCCGATGACGATCGAGGGGTGGGACCAGCCGGTGCACCGCGCCCTGCAGTACTTCGTCGAGTCGACACCGGAGCACGAGCCCTTCGACCGCGTCCTGGTGGTCGTGCACGGCAGCGGCCGTACCCGCGACCTGACCCTGCCGGTGCGCGAGGACGTCCTCGGGTACCGCCTGGCCTGGTCGAGCGAGAAGCACCGAGACCACGAGCGCCTCCGTCCCGCCGGGCAGGTCTTCACCGCCTACGGCCCCGGCATCCACCTGTTCGAGGTGGCGTAGCGCGAGCAGGCGGGTGCGGCCGGGCACAGCGACCGACAGGCGGACGCAAGGCTCGTGGCGGCCCCGCCACGGGCCTTGCGTCCGGTCCTCCACAGGGTCCACGGCGCGCCCGGCCCCTCCACAGTGGGCGGAATCCGGGGAACGCGGAGCCGCCCGCCGGGTAGCGTCGCTTCCGTGGCCACCGCAGACCGACCCCGACGCCCGAAGATCGGGCGCATCCCGATCACCGAGCTCGCCCCGAGGACGCCGAACGGCTTCCCCGGCAAGGCATTCGACGGCGAGGTGATCACGTTCGGTGCGACCGTCTTCCGAGAAGGACACGGCATCATCGGCGCCGACCTCGTCCTCGAACGCCCAGACGGTGGAACACGCACCGTCCCCATGACCCTCGGTGCCCCCGGCACCGACCGCTACGACGCCACGGTGCAGGTCGACCACGTCGGCGTCTGGACCTGGCACGTCGAGTCGTACTCCGACGACTGGGCGAGCTGGCTGCACGGCGCACGCCTGAAGATCGCAGCCGGCGTCGACACCGAGGCGACGCTGCTCGACGGCGCCGTGCTGCTCGACCGGCTGGCCGACGAGACCGGCTCCCCCGCCGCCACACGCGCCGCCGCACGGGTCCGCGACACCGACCTCGACCCGGCGGAACGCCTGGCCGCCGTCGACGACCCGCGCATCGTCGCCGAGGTCGAGGAAGCCCCCCTCACCTCGCTCCGCACGCACTCCGCCACCCAGCTGCTCGACGTCGAACGCACCCGCGCCGGCGTCGGCGCCTGGTACGAGTTCTTCCCCCGCTCCGAAGGCGCGAAGAAGAACCCCGAAGGCTCCTGGAAGAGCGGTGACTTCCGCACCGCGGCCCGCCGCCTGCCCGCCGTCGCCCGGATGGGCTTCGACGTCATCTACCTGCCGCCGATCCACCCCATCGGCACCACCGCCCGCAAGGGGCCGAACAACACGCTCACGCCCGGGCCGAACGACCCCGGCAGCCCCTGGGCGATCGGCTCCCCCGAAGGCGGGCACGACGCGATCCACCCCGACCTCGGCACCGAGGACGACTTCCGCGACTTCGTCGAGACGGCGAAGAACACCGGCATGGAAGTCGCGCTCGACTTCGCGCTCCAGTGCTCCCCCGACCACCCCTGGGTCACCCAGCACCCGGAGTGGTTCACGCAGCGCGCCGACGGCTCCATCGCGACCGCCGAGAACCCACCGAAGCGCTACCAGGACATCTACCCGATCCAGTTCGACACCGACCCCGAGGGCCTGGTCACCGAGGTCGAGCGCGTCCTGCGCCACTGGATCGCCTTCGGCATCCGCATCTTCCGCGTCGACAACCCGCACACCAAGCCGCTGTGGTTCTGGGAACGGGTCATCCGTGAGATCCGCGACGAGCACCCCGACACCGTGTTCCTGGCCGAGGCGTTCACCCGCCCGGCGATGATGCGCGCGCTCGCCGAAGCCGGGTTCCAGCAGTCGTACTCGTACTTCACCTGGCGCAACACCAAGGACGAGATCGAGGACTACTTCACCGAGCTCTCGCACGAGACGAGCGACTACCTGCGCCCGAACCTCTTCGTGAACACCCCCGACATCCTCACCGAGTACCTGCAGTTCGGCGGCCGAGCCGGCTACAAGGTGCGTGCGGCGCTCGCCGCCACCGGTGCGCCGACGTGGGGCATGTACGCCGGGTACGAGCTGTTCGAGGACGTCGCACGACCGGGCTCCGAAGAGAACATCGACAACGAGAAGTACGAGTACAAGCCGCGCGACTTCGCACTGGCCGAGGCCGAGGGCGCGTCCCTCGCCCCGTACGTCACGATGCTCAACCGGTTCCGGGCGGCGCACCCCGCGCTGCGACAGCTGCGGAACCTGCACGTGCACGCCGCTGACGACCCGGCGATCGTCGTCTACTCGAAGCACCTGTCGGGTGACTTCATCCGGTCGGGTCGGCCCGACACGGTGATCGTCGTCGCCAACGTCGACCCGCACTCCGCCCGTGAGACCACCGTGCACCTGGACCTCGCCGCACTCGGTCTGCCGACCGAGGGCCTGTTCGACGTCCGTGACGTCGTGACCGGTCAGCGCTGGACCTGGGGCGCGTCGAACTACGTCCGCCTGGACGCGTTCCAGGAGCCCGTGCACCTGCTCGTCGTGGAAGGACCCCACCGATGACCCCCGAACCGACCGACCCCACGAAGCGCGGACCGGCCGTGCCGCCGGTACCGCCTCCGCCGCCGGCCGTGCCGCGCTACGAGCCGAAGGTGTCCGCTCCCGCCGAGGACCTGCCCGGTGCCCCTCCGGCCGAGCGCGAGGCGCCCGACCGCGGCGTGGCGGAGTCCGCGACGCTCGCCGGACACCCCGCCGACCCGACGCACCCGCGGCAGCCGTCCGTGGCGGCAGCCTCGTCGTCGGACGACCCGCAGGCCCCGACCGGAGGCTCGGCACCGGTCGTCCGTCCGGCGTCCGTCGACGCCCCGGTCGCCCCCGGCGCCGCTGCCGCCTCCCCGGCTCCGGCCGATGCCCCGGCCCCGGCCGTCGGCACTGCCGGTGCCGCCACGGACCCGCGCCCGGCACCGATCGAGGACTGGCTGCGCCTGCAGGTGGCCGAGGGCCGGTGGTCCCAGCCGCACGACGTGCTCGGCCCGCACCCCGTCGACGGCGGCACGAGCGTCCGCGTCGTCCGCCACCTGGCTCGCGCGGTGCGACTCGTCCGCCCCGACGGCGACGACATCGAGCTCACGCACGAGGGCGACGGGCTCTGGGCCGGCGCCACGGCCGACACCCTCGGTCGGTACCGCGTCGAGTCGGAGTACGACTACGACGCGTCAACGGACGAGGACGACGCCACCTGGACCACCGACGACGCGTACCGGTTCGCCCCGACGCTCGGCGAGCTCGACCTGCACCTGTTCGGCGAAGGCCGCGACGAGCAGCTCTGGCAGCACCTCGGTGCACACGGCCGCACGGTCGACGGGGTCGACGGGGTCGCATTCGCCGTCTGGGCACCGCGCGCCACCGCCGTGCGTGTCATCGGGGACTTCGAGGGCTGGGAAGGCCGCACCACCGCGATGCGCCGTCTGAGCGACCTCGGTGTCTGGGAACTCTTCTGGCCCGGTGCCGTCGTCGGCCAGCGCTACAAGTTCCAGATCCTCACCGACTCCGGCTGGGTGGAGCGGGCCGACCCGTTCGCCCGCGAAGCCGAGATCGCGCCGGCGACGGCCTCCGTCATCACCGAGTCCACGTACACGTGGTCCGAGGGCGACGCCGCGTGGATGGAGCGCCGTGCGCAGACCACCACGCACGACGCCCCCATGAGCGTCTACGAGGTGCACCTCGGCTCGTGGCGCCCCGGCCTGTCGTACCGCGAGGTCGCCGACCAGCTCATCGGGCACATGGAGTACACCGGCTTCACGCACGTGGAGTTCCTGCCGCTCTCCGAGCACCCGTTCGGTGGCTCGTGGGGCTACCAGGTCACCGGGTACTACGCCCCGACCGCACGCTTCGGTTCGCCGGACGACCTGCGATACCTGATCGACCGCCTGCACTCGGCGGGCATCGGCGTGATCATGGACTGGGTTCCCGGGCACTTCCCGAAGGACGAGTGGGCGCTCGGCCGCTTCGACGGCTACGCGCTGTTCGAGCACCCCGACCCCCGCCGCGGTGAGCAGCTCGACTGGGGCACCTACGTCTTCGACTTCGGGCAGCCGCAGGTCCGCAACTTCCTGGTCGCGAACGCGCTGTACTGGCTCGAGGAGTTCCACATCGACGGTCTGCGCGTCGACGCGGTGGCGTCGATGCTGTACCTCGACTACTCCCGCACCGACTGGCTGCCGAACATCCACGGTGGGCGCGAGAACCTCGACGCGATCGCCTTCCTGCAGGAGACGAACGCGACGGCGTACAAGCGGTACCCCGGCATCGTGATGATCGCGGAGGAGAGCACCTCGTGGCCGGGGGTGACCCAGCCGACGAGCGCCGGTGGGCTCGGCTTCGGGCAGAAGTGGAACATGGGCTGGATGCACGACTCGCTCGAGTACGTGCAGCGCGACCCGGCGTACCGCAGCTACCACCACGACGAGATCACGTTCTCGTTCGTCTACGCGTTCAGCGAGCAGTTCACCCTGCCGATCAGCCACGACGAGGTCGTGCACGGCAAGGGCTCCCTGTACGGCAAGATGCCCGGCGACGAGTGGCAGAAGCTCGCGAACGTGCGCGCCTACCTGGCGTTCATGTGGGCGCACCCCGGCAAGCAGCTGCTCTTCATGGGCCAGGAGTTCGCGCAGCCCGCGGAGTGGTCCGAGGCGAAGGGCCTCGACTGGTGGCTCCTCGACCAGCCCGGCCACCGCGGCGTGCAGGACCTCGTCGCCGAACTCAACCGCGTCTACAAGGACTCCCCGGCGCTCTGGACCCACGACTCGACGGCCGACGGCTTCGAGTGGCTCGAGGGCGGCGACGCACCGCACTCGACCCTCGGGTTCCTGCGGAAGGACGGCGACGACCGCGTCGCGGTGTTCGTCAACTTCTCCGGCGTCCCGGTGGAGCGTCGCTTCGGGCTGCCGACCGCGGGCGAGTGGCACGAGGTGCTCAACACCGACGCGTCCGAGTACGGCGGCTCCGGAGTCGGCAACCTCGGCGTCGTCACCGCCGAGGACACCCCGTGGGCGGGCCGCCCGGCCTCAGCGCACGTCGTGGTCCCGCCGCTCGGCGCCGTCTGGCTGAAGCTGGCCCGGTAACCCGGCCCGCGTCCAGGACGCAACCGAACGACGGACGGGAGGCCCGG